>CAYRGW010000007.1:0-27478 GCA_964423815.1 uncultured Solibacteraceae bacterium
TTGTTCCAGTGCCGGCCGTGGCGGGAGCTCCTGCCCCCCCCGCCGGTCGTGGTGGCGGTGGCGGCGGACGTGGTGGTGGCGGTCAGAGCGCGGTGCCCGGTGTGCCGCAGGCCGTGCCTGAACCAGGCACGGGCGCCTGGAACCCGTGCGGCGGTGGCGGCGGCGGCTTCGGTGGCGGTGGCGCCAACCAGGGACCGTGGGTCCTCCCCGGCTCCTACAACGTCTCGTTGATCGTCGACGGGCAGAGCGTCGGGACCAAACCCGTCAGCCTGCTGCTCGATCCGGCGAACCCGCTCACCGACGCGCAGCGTCGTCGCTACTTCGACATCGCGATGGATCTGCATCGGCTGCAGACGCGCGGAGTGGCAGTGGCCAGCGCGCTGAATCCGCTCTACACGCAGATGACCGAACTGGCGACCAAACTGCCCGGCATGACCAATGTGCCGGATGCGGTGAAGACGCAGTTTGCCGCCGTGCAGAAGGAATTCGACACGGTGCGTGAGAAGTTTGGTGTCCCGCCCACCATCGGCGGTGGTGGCGGCCGTGGTGGTTTCGGCGGCGGCGGCGCTGGAAATTCGGCGAACGTGCTCGCACGCGCGGGCACGGTGAAGGGCCGCATCATGTCGTTTTACGACATGCCGAGTGACGCGCTGCTCGCGCAGTACACCGACGTTCGTGTGGCGCTGCCACGCGCGGTGACCGAAGCGAACGTGTTTCTCGCGCGCGCGACCGCGCTCAGTCAGGCGCTCGCCAAGTCCGGCGTGACGCTGACCGTTCCGCCCGCTGTCAGGTAACACTGACCGCGTGGACGTTCTACATTCGCCAGCGACCGTGCATGGTCGCGTGTTAATCGAGCGCGCCGAGGACCCCCTCGGCGCGCTCGTCGGTTTTCACGGGTATGCACAAACCGCCGAGGACATGCTCGCGGAACTTCAGCAGATACCCGGCGCGGACCGATGGACCAGGGTGTCCATTCAGGCACTGCACCTCTTCTACATTCGTGGTGATTCCAAGGTCGTCGCCAACTGGATGACGCGACAGGATCGCGATCTCGCGATCGCCGACAACATCGTGTACGTGCAGTCGGCGATCACGCAGGCGCTGACGGATCTCGCGGCTGGGCTCCCCGTCGTCGTGGTGGGTTTTTCCCAGGGTGCCGCGATGGCGTATCGCGCGGCACTCCACAGCACCCGTCCGATCGCAGGGGTCGTGGCCCTCGGCGGCGACGTTCCTCCAGAGTTGAAGGAAGACGCGTCGCGAACCTGGCCGCCCGTGCTGGTCGGGGTTGGGGACCGCGAAGAGTGGTACGCGGGCGACAAACTTGCGGCAGATCTCACGTTCCTGCAGTCGCGCGGCATCACCCATCAGGTGATGCGGTTTGATGGCGGTCACGAATGGACCGCCGCCTTTCGCGACGAAGTGGGGCGGTTTATCGCTTCTCGGGCGGAAAAAGTTTAGCCGCCGCGATTGGATCGATCTCGCCACCGGCCAGCTTGATCGCGTACGCCATCACTGGATCCCGGCCCGCGGCCACATCCTCGGCCGTCGGCACCTGCACATCGTCCGGCACGACACCCCGGCGTTCGAGACTCACGCCATCGGTCATCAAAATGTCCGCGCTGGTCACGGAGATTCCGTAGGCGATCAATACGTCCGTGCCCTGCGTGAACGGATGCATCAGGGCTTCGCGCACCACACCCCCTGATCGGTCGCCGATGACCACCCCGCGCTGCTGAAGCTGAATCACGCGTGCGAAGAGTTCGGACGAGGAACCTGAGGCCGCGTCAACAAGCACGAACAACTTCCCGGTGTAAGTGCGATTGCCGCGGGTGGGCGCGAGGATCTTCGTCCTGCCGTTCCGCGAGACGCGGGTGCCGATCTGCACGGTCCCGGTGAACATGCTGCCCAGCGCTCGTCGCAACGCAGTCAGCAACCCGCCGGGATTGCCACGGAGGTCGAGCACGAGGGCCGGATGGTTGCGGGCGCGCCCGACCATGCGATCGATCTCGGCGTCCTGGGCCATGAACGTCGGCGCCTTCCATACGAGCACATTTCCGACCTCAACCGTGCGATGGCGGATCGCATACTGCGCGTCCTCCATTTCACGAATCAGATCACTGATGCGCGTCCCCCCGGGGCCAAACAACTGCGTCATGGCGCGGCCGTCGGTGACCGTGGAGTCCACGGTCTCGGTGCGCTCCGTGCCGTCCGCCTTCCGGATGACCACCCGTGTGCCGACCATGGGCGACAACACGTTGAGGATGTACTGCATCCTGGTGAAACTCTCGCGCGTGACCGGCTGTCCATTGATGGTCACGATCTGATCGCCGGGCGTGAGTTTTTTTGCGGCGTCCGTTCCGGTGCGCACGGCCATGACGTGCGGCACATCACGGATGAAACCAACGTCGTAGCCGTAGTCGACCTGACGGGACCACGCGGGCGGCATGAAGTAGGTGTGTGAGTCCTGCAGGCCGTCGAGTAATCCCGCCACGATCGCGAGGCCACCGCTCAGGTGCGGCGCGTCGTCGATCTTCGCGAGGTACTCCGCGTATCGGGCGTCCCAGTCGAGGCCGTTGAAGTCTGGATCGAAGTAATGCTTTTTCACCGCCTCATGCGCGTGTTTGAGCATGCTGCGCACGCGATACACGTCATTGGCGCTGATGCCCTGCGGCACCTGGGCGGCCAGGGTGGCCACACACATCACCGTCACCATCACGCCGATGTGAACCGCGCGTGCCGGGACTCTGGTCATCGGGGTTGTCGACGGATGAAGAGTGAGGACGACGGAGTGGGAGTGCTGTCGAGTTTCTCGCGGATCGCTGCGAAGAAGGTCTCACCAATGACGCGCAGGCCCAATTCTGTGGGGTGCAGGTTGTCCACGCTGATTGTGCCGGCCAGGTCGGCGTTCATGGCGCCGTAGATGTCCACCAGGTGTGCCCCGCGACTGGCAGCGATGGCCCGGATGCGTTCATTGAGCGTCTGCACCAGGGCGCCACTGCCCGTCCGATCGCGGGTGCCAGGCGGCGGTGGGTACCGCTGGGGCGGAATGGTTGCGAGAAACACCTCGACACCACGTTCTCGGGCACGCACGACCATGCGATCCAGCGCCCCGGCGGCCAGTTCGACGGCCTCATCCGGGGGGCCGTTGATCAGGTCGTTGGTCCCTTCCATCAGCAACAGCACCTCAGGGTTGTATCTGTCGAGATCCCGTGGGAGGCGATCCTGGCCCGCAATGTTTGGTGGCGTCGGCTCGATGTCGTCAGACGCGTTTTCGCCGGGGGCCCCGGACGTCGTGATGGTGAAGGACTGTTTTGTATACCGCTCCTCCAGCAACTGACGCAGGCGTACCGTGTACGGATCACACTCCTGGGGGGACACATGGCACCGGCCATACGTAATGCTGTCGCCGAAGGCGAGAAACTTTGTCTTCGAGATGCGCGGACTTGGTGTGACCGCCACGTTGAAGTTGCAGGTCGCCGTCCGCTGCAGCGAGTCGGTTGCGGTGCAGGTGACAAGGGTGCTGCCAAGCGGGAAGTTCGCGCCCGATTGTGCCGAACAGGTCACCGTGACGGGGCTCTGCCCGCCCGACGCCGTTGGAACCGTGAACGACACGGGCATCGGCACGTTCTCGGGTGACTCCAATGAGATCGACGTCGGGCACGACACCGTGGGTGCCGCCGGGGGCGGCGGGGGCGGCGTCGGGCTGGACCCACATGCGGCGGCGGTCGTCAGGGCGACCGCCAGGGCAAACACTCTCAAGGACATGAACGGAAAAGGAAAGTATCAGACCCCGTCCACTTGCGGCAATCCGTACGGGAGTATCCGGCCGTAGAAGTGGACAGACATGACGCCTGCACCGATTCCCGCGAATGAAGAGTCCCGACTCGAGGCGCTCGCGCGGTACGACATCCTCGACACCGAGGCCGAGGCTGAGTTTGACGACTTCACCCGCCTGGCGGCCCGCATCTGCGGCACACCCGTTGCGCAGATTACCTTCGTCGATCGGGACCGGCAGTGGTTCAAGAGCAACTTCGGCACCGATGTGGCCGAGCTGCCCAGGGAAATCGGCTTCTGTGCCCACACCATCCTCAACAGCACCGTGATGGAAGTCCCGGACATGCTCAAGGACGATCGTTTTCGCGACAATCCGCTTGTGGCGCAGGCCCCGTCAGTGCGGTTTTATGCCGGCGCCCCGCTGGTGACGTCCGACGGTGCGGGCATCGGGTCCCTGTGTGTGCTCGACGTGGAACCGAAGGCGCTGACCGATGACCAGCGCGACGCGTTAGAGGCCCTGAGTCGCCAGGTCGTCCGCCAGTTGGAACTGCGCTCGGCCGTCAAACGGGAGCGCCTGGTGAACGAGCGACTGTCGTCCACCGCCGCCCAGCTCAAAGACGTCAACACGACCCTGGCCACCCTGATCGAGGCGCGCACCTCTGAGTTGCAGGCGAGTGAGTCCCGACTCCATCAGGCGCAGAAGGTGGAGTGCCTCGGCCTGCTGGCAGGCGGCATCGCCCACGACTTCAACAACCTGCTGATGGTCATCAATGGCACGGCGGAACTGGCCGCATCACGCCTGCCGGAAAATGATCCGTCGTACCGGGATCTCGAGGAGATCTCCGCCGTGGGTCGTCAGGCCGCGTCATTAACCCGGCAACTGCTCGCCTTCAGTCGAAAGGCACCGGCGACCCTTGGTGTGGTTGACCTGAACGCGTCCCTCAAGAATGTGGGCCTGCTCGGATCGCTGCTGGGAAAAAACGTCCACATCGAGTCGTCGCCCGCTGCCACCCCGGTGTTTGTCACGGCAGACGCCAGTCAACTGGACCAGATTCTTCTCAACTTGATCGTGAATGCCAGGGACGCGATGCCGGGCGGAGGCGCAATCCGCATTGAGACACGGTGCACCGCCGCCGGCGGCGAACTTGTCGTGACCGATTCGGGTGTCGGCATGGACGCGGAAACCCAGGCCCGCATCTTCGACCCGTTCTTCACCACCAAGGCCCCAGGGAAGGGGACCGGGCTCGGCCTCTCCACTGTGGCCTCCATCGTCCGCCAGTACGGCGGCGAGATCAGTGTGATCAGCGCCCCCGGGCGGGGCGCGTCATTTTTGATCCGGTTGCCGCGTCCAGTTGACCACACGGTCGATCAGGTCGCCTGAGACCGGCTGACCACGTTTCGCAATGAGGGAGTGGTCGCCCTTGTCGACCAGGTGCAGCCTCGCTCCCGGCAGTCCCTCCACCAGCCCAGTCATTTCCTCGGGCGTGCCGAATGGGTCTCTGGTGCCGTGCACGAACAACATCGGCACCGTGATGTCCGGGAGATGTTTATCGCGGCGCTGTTCGGGTTTGCCCGGCGGATGCAGGGGATAGCCGAAAAACACCAGTCCGGCAGGCGCGGGGTCAAAACCCCTTCGGGCCGCGACCATCGACGCCATCCGGCCTCCCATCGACTTGCCCGCGGCAAACATCGGCCCCGACGCATCCCGCGCCGCCTCTTCCCACACGCGGACAAACTCGGCTTCGAGCACCGGAGCTTTGTCCGGCAGTTTTTTGCCTTGTGCCATGTAGGGAAAATCAAAGGTGACCACTCGAAAGCCGCGAGCCTCAAACTCAGCGGCCACATTCCGCATCCAGGGATGGCCCTGGCCGGCCCCGGCCCCGTGGGCCAGCACAATCGTCGGCGTGGACATGGTCGCCATTGTGCTGCCGCGCATAAAACATCCATCAATCTAGATTCATGGATATACTAGGGGGCATGAAAGACGCCACCGCGTTGATGCGGCTCCTGGGCGACGAGGCCCGTCTCCGGCTCCTCCGGGTGCTGGCCAAGGAGGCGCTCAATGTCACGGAACTGACAGCCGTCATGGGGCTGGCCCAGTCGGGTGTGTCCCGCCATCTGGGCCTGCTCAAGGACTCCCGGCTGGTCACCGAGGAAAAGTCCGGGCACTTCACGTGGTACCGCCTTAATGCCGACGTGGCGGCGGGCGCCGGCCAGTTCGCGACCCTCTGGCCGTGGTTGTCCGACACCTTCAACCAGCCCACCGTGGCCACCAAGGCCGACGATGCGCGGTTGGAGGAAGTGCGGCGAGTACGCCGCGAGAATTTTGACCAGCATGGCGCCGGCAACGAGCGATCGCAGCTGGTGCCCGGGCGCAGTTGGGCCGCCTGGTCGCGCGCGCTCGGGATGTTGCTGCCGTCGGTCGACGTGGCGGACCTGGGGTGTGGCGAGGGGTATCTCACCATCGAGGCGGCGCAGTGGGCGAACAAGGTCTACGCCATCGATCACTCGTCCGACGTGCTCGCGCGCGCCAAGGCGATGGCTACCCGTCGTCGTGCGAAGAACATCGTGTGGAAACGGGGCGAGCTTGAGAAGGTGCCGCTCAGTGATGCCAGCGTGGATATCGCCATCGCGTCGCAGGCGCTGCACCACGCCAAGGAGCCGGCCAAGGCCCTCGCGGAGGCGTGGCGCATTCTCCGGCCCGGTGGGCGTGTCTTGATTCTTGATCTGCGCCAGCACGACGAAACCTGGGTGCAGGACAAACTTGGCGACGAGTGGCTCGGGTTCACACCCGATGGTCTCGCGTCGCTGCTGACCAACGCCGGCTTTGCGGACGCCACCGTCCGCGTGGGCGCGCGACGCACGGGCGATCCGTTCGCCGTGCTGATTGCTTCGGGAACCAAATGACAATAACAACGACGACGACACTCGACGCCCTGCTCGCCAAACGTATTCTCATTCTTGATGGCGCGATGGGCACCATGGTGCAGCGCTACAAGTTGAGCGAGGCGGACTTCCGCGGCGATCGCTGGAAGGACCACGCGCGCGATCTCAAGGGCAACAACGACGTGCTCGTCTTGACACGTCCAGACGTGATCGGGGCGATCCACCGGCAGTACCTCGAAGCTGGTGCGGACATCATCGAGACCAATACATTCAGCTCGAACGTGGTGTCGCAGCGCGACTACGGTCTGGAGCATGAGGTGTATGCGCTCAACCTCGCCGGCGCGAAGGTCGCGCGGGAGGCAGCCGAGGAGTTTACAAAGAAAAATCCGGACAAGCCGCGTTTTGTCGCCGGATCCATTGGTCCGACCAACACGACGTTGTCGATCTCGCCGGATGTGAACAACCCGTCCTTCCGCGCGTTGACGTTTGATGAGCTGAAAGCCGGGTATCTCGATCAGATTCGCGCGCTGATTGACGGCGGCGTGGACATGCTGCTGGTGGAAACGGTCATCGATACGCTGTCGTGCAAGGCCGCCATCGTGGCCATCGAGGAGGTGCAGGCGGAGAAGGGTGTACGCCTGCCGCTGATGATCTCGGTGACGATTACCGACCGCAGCGGCCGCACGCTCTCGGGCCAGACGATCGACGCGTTTTATGTGTCGATCGCGCATGCGAAGCCGTGGTGTGTGGGCATCAACTGCGCGCTTGGCGCCACCGACATGCGTCCGTATCAGGAAGAGCTGTCGCGCCAGGCCGAATGCTGGGTGCACTCGTATCCCAACGCCGGCCTGCCGAACGCGTTTGGCGAATACGATGAGCAGCCCGAAGAGACCGGCAAGTTGCTGAAGGACTTCGCCGCCAGTGGGTTCGCGAACATTCTGGGTGGGTGCTGCGGCACCACCCCCGACCATATTGGCGCCATTGCCCGCGCCGTCGAGGGCATCGCCCCCCGCAAAAAAACGTCGGGTGTATTTAAAGAGGACAGTGACCCGACGTCTTTTTTGACGAGGCTGGCCGGACTCGAAGTGCTCACCATCCGGCCCGACAGCAACTTTCAGATGATCGGGGAACGGACCAACGTGACCGGGTCCAAGAAGTTCGCCCGGCTGGTCAAGGAGAACAACTGGACGGAGGCCGCGAGTGTGGCGGTGGAGCAGGTCCGCGGCGGGGCGAATCTGATCGACATCAACATGGACGAGGGCATGCTCGATTCGGAAGCGGCCATGACCACGTTCCTCAACTACATCGCCACCGAGCCCGAAATCGCGCGCGTGCCGATCATGATCGACAGCTCCAAATGGTCGGTCATCGAAGCCGGGCTGAAGTGTGTGCAGGGCAAGTCGGTCGTCAACTCGATCTCGCTGAAGGAAGGCGAAGCCGACTTCCTGGAGAAGGCCAAACTGGTCCATCGTTACGGCGCGGCCGTGGTGGTGATGGCGTTCGACGAAACCGGTCAGGCCGACACGATCGAACGGAAGGTCGAGATCTGTCAGCGCGCCTACAAATTGCTGGTCGAGAAGGCGGGTTTTGATCCGTCAGACATCATTTTTGACCCGAACATTCTCGCCATTGCGACGGGCCTGGAAGAACACAACCGATACGCCATCAACTTCATCGAGGCGACACGCCTCATCAAGGACACGTGCCCGGGCGTCCATATCTCCGGCGGTGTCAGCAACCTCTCGTTCTCCTTCCGCGGCAACGACATCGTCCGCGAAGCCATCCACTCGGCGTTTCTCTACTACGCGATCAAAGCCGGCATGGACATGGGCATCGTGAACGCGGGCCAGCTCGTGGTCTACGAGGACATTCCGAAGGACCTGCTCGAACACGTGGAAGATGTGTTGTTTGATCGGCGGCCCGATGCCACCGAACGGATGGTCACGTTTGCGGAGTCCGTGCGAGGCGCCGGCAAGAAGCGTGAAGTTGACCTGGCCTGGCGCGAGAAGCCGGTCGGCGACCGCCTCGCCTTCGCACTCATTCATGGTGTGGTCGACTTCATCGAGGTCGACACCGAAGAAGCCCGGCAACTGTTCGCACGGCCGCTTGAGGTGATTGAAGGCCCGCTGATGGACGGCATGAAGGTCGTGGGCGATCTCTTCGGCGCCGGCAAGATGTTCCTGCCGCAGGTGGTCAAGAGCGCGCGCGCGATGAAACGTGCGGTGGCCTATCTCGAGCCCTACATGGAAGCCGAGAAGGTCGCGCAGGCGGCGGCCGGCATCGACATGAAGCCGCAGGGTCGAGTCCTGATGGCCACGGTCAAGGGCGACGTCCACGACATCGGCAAAAACATCGTCGGCGTCGTGCTCGGCTGCAACAACTACGAGGTCATCGACCTGGGCGTCATGGTCTCGACCGACAAGATCCTCGCGGCCGCCGTGGAGCACAAGGTGGACATTGTCGGGCTGAGCGGTCTGATTACACCGTCGCTCGACGAGATGGTGCACGTGGCGAAGGAGATGGAGCGCCGCGGGATGACGCTGCCGCTGCTCATTGGCGGGGCCACGACCAGCCGACAGCACACAGCCGTCAAGATCGCGCCGAATTACTCAGGTCCGACCGTGCACGTGCTCGATGCATCACGCGCGGTGGACGTGGTCTCCAGCCTGCTCAGCGACGAGAAAAAGCCCGACTACGTCGCGCAGGTCCGCGTCGATCAGGAAGAGCTGCGGGTGAAATACGCCAACCGCAGTGAGCGCGCCCTGCTGACCTATGAAGTGGCGAAGGCGAACCACTTGACCACCGATTGGGACAACCTCCAGGTGGCGGTGCCGTGGTTTGTCGGCAAACGCATTCTGGAGAATGAACCACTCGAGAAGATCATTCCGTACATCGACTGGACGTTCTTTTTTTCGGCGTGGGATCTCAAGGGCCGCTTCCCGGCGATCTTTGAACATCCCGACTACGGCCCAGCCGCCCGGGAACTCTACGAACACGCGCAGACCTTGCTCAAACGCATCGTCGCCGAAAAACGTTTTACGGCTCGAGGCGTCTACGGTTTCTGGCCCGCCAACAGCGTCGGCGACGACATCGTTGTCTACAAGGACGATGCGCGAAATGTCGAACTCGCGCGATTCCACATGCTCCGGCAGCAGGAGCCGATTGCAGACGGTCGACCGAATCGTTCGCTCGCGGACTTCGTGGCGCCGAAAGAGAGCATGGCGCCCGACTACATCGGGGCCTTTGCGGTCACGACCGGCATTGGTGTGGATGAACTCGTGAAGGAATTTGAAGCCCAGCACGACGACTACCACGCCATCATGGCGAAGGCGCTGGCCGATCGTCTGGCTGAAGCGTTCGCCGAGTACCTTCACTCACAGGCGCGCAAGGACTGGGGCTACGGCAAAGAGGAGCAGTTCACGACGGAGGAACTCGCCGCCGAGAAATACCGCGGCATTCGGCCTGCGTTCGGATATCCCGCCTGCCCGGATCACACCGAAAAGAAGACCCTGTTCGAGTTGCTCGACGCGCCCGCGCTGGGCATCACACTCACGGAAAACTTCGCGATGTGGCCGGCGGCCTCGGTCAGCGGCATGTACTTCAGCCATCCGCAGGCGAAATACTTCAATGTGGGTCGTATCGGACGCGATCAACTTGCCGACTATGCGAAGCGCAAGGGCATGAGCCTCGAGGATGCAGAGCGGTGGCTGTCGCCGAACCTGTAGCCACAGCGGCGGACCTGAAGGTCACGCCCTACAACTACACGCAGGTCGAATGTCCTAAGCTACAGATATGACCAGCTTCCTGTTGGTGTTGGCGTTTGTTGGCGGCGCCGCGCAGGCGCCCGCCGCTGTGGCGCAACCGGCTTCACACTTGATTCGGGTGTACCTCCAGACGGCCGATGGAGGACACCCGGACGAACTGGCCGCGCGACGGGAGTCACTCGACCAGCTGGCAACGGCACTCGCGGGCCAGAAAAAGGGCACCGTGCTGACCATTGTTGATGCCGAGTCGAAGGCTGACGTGGTGGTGGATATCATCCAGCGCAGCATCACGGTGCCGAAGGTGGTGTTCGGGCTGGGACCGTCGCGATCGGGCGGCGGGCAATCACCGTCGATGAATTCGCCGACCCGTCACGCAACACTACACGTCACGCTTGCCATGGCCTCGGGATCAGATCGGGTCGAGTTCAAGAACAAGAACCGCGCGCTGGACTCAGCGCGGGGATGGAAGACAGCGGCCGACGATATCGCCAAACAAATCGAAAAGTGGATCGCGGACCGGGGGGCGTTGATTCTCAAAGCCCGCCAGTCCTGATCTCCAATCCCTGCTACTTCTTGAAGTTGACGGTCACGTTGATCGTCACCTCAACCGGCCGACCGTTCAGCATCGTTGGCGTGAACACCCACTCACGAACGGCGGCGGCCACCGCGTCGACCATCGCCGCCGACGGCTGCGCACCCGACTGCGACGGCACGGGCTCGATGTCCGTCACGGATCCATCCACGCCCAAAGTACCGGTGACGACCACCGTCGTGTCACCTGACGGAAGGTCAGCGGGGCAGGCGGGCGCCACGTGTTTGGTCTTTTTCGGCTCCCGAATCTGCCCCCCGATACGAATCGGCGTGGGGCGGTCCTGCGCGTGGAGCACCGGGAAGAGCGCACCAAAGATCGACGTCGATGGGGCCGCGCACTGCACCGTGATGGTCTCGGACAGGCTCCCAATCGGCAACGTGATCGTCTGGTCCACCGCGTTGCCGGCGACCGTCACGGCCACGACCGCCGACTTGAACCCGCTCAGGCTGGCCATCAGTTCGTACTCTCCTGACGGCAGGTTCGTAAACCTGAAACCGGTCGGGCTCGCAATGGTCGTCTGCTGACTCCTGGTCTGTAGATCAGTGAGTGTCAAAGTCGCACCCGGCATGACACCGCCCGATGGATCGGTCACGCGGCCGGTCACTGATCCCGACTGCACAGGAGCCGAACTCACCGGCACAACCACGCGCGGGGATGCAGCGGGTGCGGGCGTGCGCGTCGGCCGCGGTGCGGTCGTCGTGGCCGGCGACGGGACCTGCGGTGTCGTCACTTCGGGTGACACGGTTTCCACCGTCACCTCGGGGGCCACTGACGCGGTTCCCGCAGCGGCCAGGGGCAGACTCACGCCGAGCGCGACCAGCGCAGCGGCGCCCCATCCGAAACGGGTCAACGGTTCGCGATTCTTCTCTCTGTGCAACATGGCGACGATTCTCCTCTCGAGTGTTGATGGGTGGGCGATTGCGGGAGCGGACGCCCACGCGACATGACGACCGGACAACTGTTTGGCGACGGCGAGCAGATGTGTGGCGTAACTGGTGGCCTCCACTCCGCCACCCAGCACCGCATCGTCACACGCGTATTCACTCTCCTGGCGCAGACGATGGCAGGCGATCCACACGAGCGGGTTGATCGGTTGCATGACGCGGAGGGCCTCGCCGACGAGTTGGATCGCGGCATCGTGCCGTGTGATGTGTGCAAGTTCGTGCCGAAGGACGATACGGCGGCGGTCGTCGGTCCAGTGCGTCGCACCCGCCGGCAGGATGATGCCCGGCTTCAGCACGCCGTAGGTGACCAGGAGCGACGGGTCGTCGCTCTGCAGCAGCGTCACCTGGCGATCGATGCCGTACTCGCGCGCCAATTCGTCGGTGAGCTCACGCCAGCGACCGGTGACGGGCGCGGATCGTCTCCTCAGTGATGCGAGTCGCACCAACCCGGTGAGCAACCCACCGAGTGTCACGACCACACCGACCATCCAGACGCCGACAAACACCATCGTCCAGCGAATGCCCTCATCGGGGGGCGCGACCGACAGCGTTGAGCCGACGTTCCTGACCACATCGTCCGAACTGAGCGTCAGGCCTGACGACGAGGCGGAGGGTGGTTCGAAGACGGCGATGACCGGGAGCAGCACCTCAAAGACCGGCATCAAAGCCGCGCAGACGATGGTGAGGGCGAGAATTGCGTGGCGGAGCGCCGCGGAGTGTCGGCGCAGTGCCACGGTCGCAGTGAGACCCAGCGCGAGCACGATGGACGCGTCGATGAGGCTGGCAAACAGGAGGTTCATTTGGATCCGTCCTTTCGGGCCTTGCTGATCAGGGAGGCAATTCGGTCCAACTCGTCATCTGACAACTTCGTGGCTTCTCCGCCGAGGAGCGCCGCGACGGCCTTCTCAGGCGAGCCGTCGAAGAACGTCTCGATCACATGGCGGAGCGCCGACTTTCTGGCCGTCTGACGCGCCACGATCGGTGTGTAGATGAAACGCAGGCCGTCCTGTTCGTGCCGGACGTGGCCCTTCTGTTCCAGCACGCGCAGCTGGGTGCGCACGGTGGAATAGCTGGGGTCATTGGGCAGCTCGGCCATGACGTCCGCGGCGGTGGCGCGTCCCCGGCGGAAGAGGATGTCCATGATTTGCCGTTCGCGGCGGGAGAGGGTGGTGTGGAGTGGGCGGCTCATGTGTTATTTTTCTCGCAGTTAACCTGCGAGAGAAATAACACGTACGGTTCCCGGCTGTCAACCGACCTGTCGGGCTGAAGCCCGACGGCTCCGAAATCCCTGTCCGACTGCGATAATCTGGTCGCGCTGTGACCGACGACCGCCTGTGGGTGCCCGTGTTTGTGATCTGGCTGGTGAGCCTGCTGGCCATGCTCGGCAGCCTGTTCTTCGGTGAGGTCATGGGCCTGCCGCCCTGCGCCCTGTGCTGGTATCAGCGCATCGCCATGTATCCGCTCGTGGTGATCTCGTCGGTGGGATTACTCACCCGTGATCGCCGCGTCACGTCGTATCTGTGGCCGTTCGTGATCGCCGGGCTGGCGCTCGTGCTTTATCACAATCTTCTCTACTACCATCTGATTCCTCAGGAGATCACGCCGTGTGCCAGGGGCGTGTCGTGTACCGATCGTCAGATTGAATGGCTGGGGTTTATTACCATTCCGCTTCTGGCGCTGGGGGCGTTTGTGACGGTTGCGGGATGCCTGGTGTGGTTTCGCGCGCTTGTGAAGGGGACTGTTCGTGCAGATCAATAAATTGACGCTTGGAGTGGTGGCGACCGTACTGATTGGCCTGTTTGTGGCGGGCGCGTACTTCTACGCCCCGGACGAACCCGTGCCTGAGCCCGCCCCGGCGGCCGCGGCACTGGACACGGCCACCGCAGGCACCCCGGGCACGTCCATCGAGACTCTCCTCGTGCGCCCCTACAGCCCCACCCTCGGTCCCGAACAGGCCGCCGTCACGATCGTCGAGTTTTTTGATCCGGAGTGTGAGTCCTGCGCCGCGATGCATCCCATCGTCAAGCAGGTCATGTCCGAGTTTGACGGCAAGGTGAGGCTGGTGGTCCGGTACATGCCGTTGCATGACAACGCCGTGTATGCCGCGTCGCTGCTGGAGGCCGCGCGCGCCCAGAACAAATATTGGGAGTACCTGGAGATCATGATGTTGCGCCAGGCGGAGTGGGCCAGCCATGCGGCGCCGCGCCCTGACCTGCTGCTGACGTATGCGCCACTGGTCGGGTTGAATGTCGACCAACTCAAAACCGCCGCGTCCGATCCCCAGGTGCGGCTGCGGATCACGCAGGATGAACGTGACGGCACCCAGCTTGGCGCCAACAAGACGCCGACGTTTTTTATCAACGGCGCCCCGTTGATGCGCCTCGGCTACGCAGACCTGCGCAACGCGGTCCGATCCGCGTTGCAGTAGCGTTCGAGTGGACGCGGTGTCAGCCCAGGAACTGGAGTGATCCCGGGTCGACAGAAATCTCGATCGTCGCCGGTCCCTCCGGGATCGCGTGTTTGGTGCCGGGCCACGTGGTGTCGTCCATGTGCAGCGCAAATCCCGTCCAGGAGATGGTCAGCCGGCGGCCGCGCTGAATCGGCAAGGTCACCGGTCGACGCTCTCCGATCAGTCGCCGCGCGAAGTATCTGTCGAGATCCGCGCGCGTGTTCCCATCCACAAGGACCACATCCATCAGACCGTCGGAGGGGTCGGCGTCCGGCGCCAGGTGGAGGTTGGGTCCCACAAAAGGGATGTTGAGCGCTTCAACCAGCACAAAGCCGCCGACGATCTCCCTGCCGTCCAGGGTGATCTGCAGGTCGAGCACCGGTTGTTCGATTAGTCGGTCGCGCAGGAGCTGGATGACGGTGTCGACCCTTTCATCCCTGTCATCAATGTGGACCAGCCCGATGTTTCGTCGAGCGTCCAGCGCCGCCATCGTTGAGGCAAACAGTCCAAGGCCCACGCCCTCGACCACGAGCGATTCGCCCCAGGGGCCCTTGGCCACCAGCAAGTCCATTGACCGCGTTCGGGCGGTCTTCCACGCGTCGGTGACGGCCTCCACCGTCATGCCCGCCAGTCCCAGTGCCGTCGCAATATTGTTGGCCGTGCCCATCGGCAGGATCGTCATCGGCAACCGTCGCCCCGCCATGGCGCTGGCCACACGGCGCACCGTGCCGTCACCGCCGGCGACCACGACCAGGTCGTAATCCTCAGTGAGGGCGGCACGCCAGTTGTCCCTGGTCGTGACGGCCGTTGTGGCGTGGCCCGCACGTCGAGTGACGTCGAGGATGTGCCGGCGTTCCGGTGCGTCCCCGCCGGCTTCCGCGTTGTAGACGAGCAGGATCTTCATGAGCGGCCCATGTTTCAGCATGGTCATCGCTGACCCTTGTGCAATCGGGCACATCGACGGGAACCCGCTGTTGGCTACGATTCCTGCATGTCAGTAGCCAAAGTCACCGAAATCAGTTCGACGTCCACCAAGAGTTTCGAAGACGCCATTCATCAGGGCCTCACGCGTGCCAGCCAGACGATCCGGAACATCCGGGGATCCTGGATCAAGGAACAGCACGTGCGCGTGAACGACGGCAAGGTCAGCGAGTATCAGGTCAACATGATGGTGACCTTTGTGCTCGACGACGAAGCCCCCGTCAAGGGCGCCTGACGACGGCGCGTCTACTTCCCGATGTGTTTCTCCCAGAACGCCCACACGCGGTTCCAGGAGTCAATCTGCTCGGGGGAGTCGTCGCGTTGCAGCGTGGTGGTGTTGGTGCGTCTGTTGAACGTGTGTCCGCCGCTCGCCGGACCAGGGGTTGGGTTGATGTAAACCTTGGTCTCCGAGTGGGCGGGCTTGCGTGCGCGCAGCGCGTCGATGATCTGTTCGGCCTCCTCGAAGTTCACGTCGGTGTCGTTTGTGGCGACATGGACGAGCAGCGGCACCTGCAGTTTGTCCACGTGATAAATCGGCGACCGCTCCTTGTAGATCTCGCGCTTTTCAAACGGCAAACCGAGCACCCGTTCCATCGTTGAAAAACTGCGCTGATAACCCGGCCCCTTGAAGGACAGCCGGAAGGAGAGGTTTGTCACGGGCACCATGGCGACGGCGGCCTTGAACGGATGTTTCTCGCGGAACACCGAGTGCAGCGCGATAAAACCGCCGTGGCTCCAGCCCATGATTCCCAGGCGATCCGGGTCCACGTGGGGGAGTGTCTTCAGGTAGTCAACCGCGCTGATCGTGTCGTCGATTTCGTAACCGCCGTAGTCGATGGCTCGATGGTGCGCTTCCCCATACCCGGTGCTGCCCCGGTACTCCGGCGCAATGATCACGTACCCCTTCTGCACGGCCTCACGCACAAACGGGAAATAGGAAATCGCCCAGTTGCCATGGACACCGCCATGGACCCAGATCATGGCCGCGCGGCTCCGGGGGCCACCCTTATCCAGGGGCTGGAACAGATACGCCGGAATGTCCATGTCGCCGACGCTGCTGCGATACGTGATCTTTGTGCACTCCATGATGCCGCGGCACGCGTCGACATAACGCGCATCTTCCTTGGCCTTGGCATCGATGGCCGCCTGATAGTTCGCGACCGGGTGATCCTCGTGCCGGTTGCTCACGTAGAGCTGCCGGGCCCGGGCTTCGTCGATGGGGACCTGCTGGCCGCCGCCGCGGCCCTGGGCTGACACCACGGCGCCGGCAATCAGGACGAGCGCCACAATCCGCATGGGTCGAAGAAGGTTTCGCATGGGCGGAGTTTACACTTTCAGGATGGATCTGAGCGCCACCTTCGGCAACATCGACATCTATCTGTTTGACCAGCTGTTGAAGGGGCGCATTGAGGCCGGGGATCGCATCCTTGATGCCGGCTGCGGGTCCGGGCGGAACGTGCACTATCTGCTGCGTGAGGGATTTGATGTCCACGGCGTGGACGAAAATCCACGCGCGGTCCAGGAGTTCGAAGGACAGGCGCGTCAGGCCTCGCTCGACGCACTGCCCTTTGCCGACGACCATTTTGATGTGGTCATCTGCAGTGCCGTCCTGCACTTTGCGCGCGACGACGCACATTTTGAGGGCATGGTCAGCGAGTTGTTCCGTGTCGTCCGTCCGGGCGGACTGTTCTTCGCGCGGCTCGCGTCATCGGCGGGGATTGAGTCGCAGGTCCGCTGGCTCGACGGCCGCCGGGCATCCCTGCCCGACGGCTCCGAGCGTTATCTCGTCGATGAAGCGCAGCTCATGCGCCTCACCGCTCGTTATGGGGCGCTACTGGATCCCCTCAAAACCACGATCGTCCACGGGCAACGATCGATGACGACTTGGGTGGTGCGCGTTACCGGTTGAGCATCTTGTCGCGCGCGGCTTTGAACTCGTTGCCGGGTTTCCATTCCGGGTACGTGGCGGCCATCGCGACGCGGTAGCCCACCGCGAGCAGCAGTTTGGCGTCCTCGGCGAGACCGGCGAGATCCCAGTCGGGCTTCACCTCATCGGACGGCGCATGGTAGTCGCGCTTGTTGAACTCGTCGCGTTTCTGTTGCCCATACCCCGCCGGTTTGTCGATGAACGTGGTGCCGTCATCGGTGTAGAGCGCGGGCACGCCGACCTTCGCGAAGTTGAAGTGATCGGACCGGTAATAAAAGCCCTTCTCTGACTCCGGATCGGGAATGAGCGTACGGTTCTGTTCCTTGGCGGCGGCGGCAAGGTAGTCATCAAGATCAGAGGCGCCGAATCCGACGACGGTGATGTCGGAGGTGCGACCCCAGAGGTTCATACCGTCGACGTTGATGTTCGCGAGGGTGCGATCCAACGGATACAACGGGAACTTCGCGTAGAACTCCGAGCCGAGCAATCCCTGCTCTTCGGCCGTCACGGCAAGGAACAGGATGGTGCGTTTGGGGGTCGGTTCGATGGCCTTGAATGCGCGCGCAATCTCGAGCATGCCCGCGGTGCCGCTGGCGTTGTCCATCGCGCCGTTGTTGATCGCATCTCCGTCACGTGGCACTGTGGCGACGCCGAGGTGATCCCAGTGCGCGGAGTAGATGACGTATTCGTCCTTGAGCACCGGGTCGCTGCCGGTGATTTTGGCGATCACGTTCTTTGAATCAAGCGTGCGCAGGTCCTGCTTGAGCGTCACGGACGCCGTCTGTTTGAGTGATACCGGGGTGAAGTCGCGGGTGGCGGCCTGCGCCTTGAGCGCATCGAAGTCCAGGCCTGCGGATTTGAAGAGGTCGGTGGTGGCCTCAAGCGAGATCCAGCCTTCCACGGCCGCGCGGCCCATGTTTTTATCCGGCGTCACCAGATTAAAACGTTCACCGCCCATGCCTTGCGCCACGGAGAACGGATACCCCGCAGGTTCCGTTTCGTGAATCACCAGCACGCCGGCGGCGCCCATCTCGGCGGCCTTGGCAAACTTGTAGACCCAGCGGCCGTAGTAGGTCATCGCTTTGCCGCCAAACACGGCTGGATCCAGGTCGCCAGGACCGCTGCCGGCGATCGGCGGGTCGTTGACGAGCATCAGGATGGTCTTGCCCTTGACGTCAACACCCTTGAAGTCGTCCCACTGAAATTCAGGCGCCTGGATGCCGTAGCCGACAAACACCATTTCCGAATCTGCGAGCGAGACTTCCTCAGCCACACGTGTGGAAAATGGCACCACGTCACCAAGCACGCGGAGCGTTCGGGATTTGCCGCCCTGTTTGACGGTGAACGGCGAGGTCACCATCGGACGCACGCCGACCAGCGGCACGTTCTGCACGTACGTCCCATCGGGATTCCCCGGCTCGAGCCCCGCGGCTTTGAATTGGGCCGTCAGGTACTCAACCGTGAGGCGTTCACCCTCACCCCCGGGGGCGCGACCCTGGAATTCATCTGACGAGAGCCGGGTGATGTCCGCCAGCACCCTGGTGGTGTCGATGTTGGGGAGTTCGACCAGGGTCTCAGGCGGCGTGGCGGTGCACGCCATGGACAGGGCCAGAAGTCCGGCAGAAAACCCCGCGCGGTGCAGAAGGGATGCAGTCATTCGAACAATCTACCTCAGGTTGACGTGCGGTAATCTGACCGCATGTGGCTCATTCCGATGGTCTTTGTGCTTCTCACGCAGGCGGCGCCTCAGCGTCCGGCGTTTTTCACCACCCCACTGTCGTTGGCCGAGATGACCAGCAAACAGGCGGTCGTGGAGACCTCCAAAGGGACGTTCATCTTCGAGCTGCTGCCGAAGGCGGCGCCCAACCACGTCGGCTTTTTTATCAAAAATGCCCAGGACGGCGCGTATGAGGGGACGACGTTTCACCGGGTCATCAAATACGGGATCATCCAGGGCGGCGACCCGATCAGCACGGATCCCGCCAAGGCGGCCGCGTATGGCACCGGCGGCATGAACCGGCTCCGGCGTGAACTCAGTGATGAGTCACACACCATCGGGACGGTCAGCGCGGTCCTGGCGCCGGGTCAGGTCGACAGTGGTGGACTGCAGTTCTTTGTCTGTGCCAATCCGCAGCTCGCCCTGGACGGGCAGTACTCAATCTTTGGTCGCCTCGTTGAAGGCATCGACGTCGTTCAGGCGATTTCCGCCATTGACGCCGACGAAAAAGGGATGGCGAAGGAACGCGTCACGATTACCAAGGTGACGATTCGCGACACGCCCCCGCCGGTGGTTGATCCCTTTGCCACGGCCTCCGCCGAGGAACTCGCCAAGTACCGCGTGGTGCTTGAGACGACGATGGGTGAGATTGAGGTGGAGATGTTGCCGGACGTGGCACCGGAGACGGTGCGCAACTTCCTTCAGCTCGCAGCGGCAGGCGTGTATGACCAGACGGCGTTCCACCGCGTGGTCCGGGACTTCGTGGTGCAAACCGGATCCCCGGCCCACCGCACGACGCCGCTGACGGAGAAGCAGGCTGCGCTGATTCACAACCTGCAGCCGGAATTTTCAACGGTGCCGCACGTCCCCGGCATCCTCTCGATGGCCCGCGCGGACGATCCTGCGAGCGCGACCTCGTCATTCTTCATCTGCACCGGCGAGTGCCGCTCGCTCGACAACCAGTACGCCGTGTTCGCCCGCGTCGTCCGCGGCATGGATACCGTGGACAAAATCGCAAAGGTCGCGGTCTACGGAGAGACGCCGAAGGACCCGGTGATGGTGAGGAAGGTGATCGTCAGGTAGTCCTCACCTCGCCGAATCCCGTTCGACGCCATCAAACGTGATCACGACCGGGTCGATTCCTCCGGCCGCGTTGAAGCGCAGTTCGTCGATGCAGACGACGCGTGCGTTGCGGTCGGTCTGCCCCAGCGGCCGCCGGTGATAGACGATGTAGTACTTGCCCGAGCGCGGCGATTGCAGAATCGAGTGATGACCCGCGCCGGTGGCGACCTTCGGATCCTGTTGCAGGATGCGGCCCGCGCGCACAAATGGGCCCAGCGGTGATGACGCCACGGCGTACGCCACTGCGTAGTTGGGCCCCGTCCATCCGCCCTCGGACCACATGAAGTAGTACCGGCCGTCCTTCTTCAACATCCACGACCCTTCGACGTACCCCTCGGGCGTAATCTCCTTGAACGTCGAGCCATCCGCGAACGGGAGCAACCCGGTCATGTCGGGTTTGAGCCGGGTGATGTTGCAGTGCCGCCATCCGCCGTAGATGAGATACACCGCGCCATCGGTGTCTTCAAAGACGTAGGGATCGATCGGCTGGGCGCCGTTGTGGAACTTGTCGATGAGCGGACGACCGAGCATGTCCTCAAACGGGCCCTCTGGACGACGGGAGCGCGCGATGCCGAGACCGCCGGGCTGCTGATCGTTCTGGATGTCGTTGGCGCTGAAGATGAGGTAGTAGTAGTCGTTCTTGCGCAGGATGGTTGGCGCCCACACCGCGCGGCGCGCCCAGGACACGTTGGCGGCATCGAGCACACGCGCGTGTTTGGTCCACGTGATCAGATCCGGCGACGAAAAACAGTCCAGGTAGAGCTGCTGGTCATACGGCGCCGAGTACGTCGGATAAATCCAGTACGTCGGTCGGCCGTTGCCGTTTGGTCCGGTGGGGAACACCCGGGACTCGGGGTCGGCGTAGTGCCCCTCAAAAATGGGATTCGGGCGCCGCGGCGTTTGATCCCGCCAACCGGCCAGCAGGCCTGCTGTGGCAACCATCGTCTGTTTGGTGAAGACACGTCGTGAAATGGGCACGGCGCATGAGAACACAGCACTTGACCGACTAAATAGGTCCGATTTAGACTGAGTTCCTTAAATGAGACTGTTCTCATTTATGGAAAGCGAGTTGAATGCCTGGGAAAGTGCTCCGTTTGTTCAGGACCGCGTTGTTCTGGACCCACCTCGTCGCCGGTGTCTCGGCGGCGGTCATCATCCTCATCATGTCGGTCACGGGCGTCGCGCTGACCTACCAACGCCAGATGCAGTACTGGGCCGACACCCGGGACTATCGCGCAACACCCACGGTCGGGGTCGACCGCCTCTCCCTTGACACCCTGGTCGCGCGCGCCGAAGCCACACTCGGCACCGAGGCCCCGGTGCGGGTCACCACCGTGACCTACCGCGCGGACCCCACGCTGCCGGCGGCACTCGCGGTGGGCAACAAGACGTATTACGCCAACCCCTACACCGGCGCGGTCTACGGAGAGGGCACCGGCCAACGGATGCGCGCCTTCTTCAGTTCGATGGTGGGCTGGCACCGCTGGCTCGCCATGACCGGCGACCAACGCACCACGGGTCGTGCCATCACCGGCGCCGCCAATCTGATCTTTCTGGTCATCGTCATCTCCGGCCTGTATCTGTGGTGGCCGCGATCACTCACGTGGACGCACTTCCGACACATCTGGTGGTTCCGTCGTGGTCTGCCCGGCAAGGCGCGGGACTTCAACTGGCACAACGTCCTCGGATTCTGGTCGGCCATCCCACTCGCGCTCGTCGTCTATTCGGGCGTTGTCATCTCGTATCCCTGGGCGAGCAACGGCGTCTACCGAATGATGGGGGAGGCCCCACCGCAGCCCGCCCCACGTGCGGCGACGACCACAAGGGTGGTTCCGCCGTCGACCCATGAGCCCTCACAGTCGTTGGCGGCCCTTGCACAACAAGCGGAGGCGCGTGTTGCCGACTGGAAGATCATCGGCCTGCGGTTGCCGGCGGCACCAGGCGCGCCTGTGGTCGCCACCATTGATCGCGGCGACGGAGGACAGCCACACCTGCGCGGCACACTCACGCTGAACGCCTCCACCGGCGCCGTTGAATCCTGGGCGCCGTTCTCCGGCCAGACGCCAGGCCGTCAGGCGCGTTCGATCCTGCGTTTCGCCCATACGGGTGAAGCCGCCGGTCTGACGGGCCAGACCATTGCGGGCCTCGTGTCTGCGGTGGCCGTGCTGCTCGTCTACACCGGCCTCGCGTTGTCCTGGCGACGGCTGGTTGCATGGATTCGGCGGGCTCGCGTGGCACAATAGACGGGCGATGCTGCCGAGAACGAGACGATGGGTGGAATCCTGGGATCGGGTCAAAACGATGCCGGAGGACGAACTCAAGTCCTACATTCTTCACAAGTGCCGGAATGGGTACCAGGTGGCGAAGAAGCCGTCGCGTGGCCAGCGCGAAGCGTGGGTGACGCTGCTTGCCGAACCCGATAAGACCCGGGATGAGCTGAGCCCGCTGGCGATGCGGGTGGTCGAACACGTCCGGCAGAAATTGACCGAAGACGGGTACGACTTCGAAGTCAATCTCGACGACACGGGCGGCGTCGCGTACGCCGAGGCCCACTTCAAGACGCTGACGCGCAGGACCGCAAACACGGCACCAGACGTCCCGGCGTCCTAGGCTGCAGGTCAGGCGTCCTTCGGGGACTCTTCCCGACGGAATTGCCCGTAGTCACGCAGGACTTCCGCAACACGGAGCCGATAGTCGACAAACAGCGCCGCCCGGCCTTCCTGTTGCGCCGCGCGATGGTGTTCGTGCCGTCGCCATCGAGCCACCGCCTCCTCGTCTCTCCAGGTCGACAGCGACAGCAATCGATTCGGATCGCCCACGCTGCAGTAACGCGTCACGCCAATGAAGCCGTCGTGGGTGGCCAGCTCACTGACGAGGGCCGCGGCGATGTCCATGTACTTCGATGCGGCGCCAGGCGCCAACTCGACTTCAAACAACACGACAATCACGACTGTGGCCCCTCCAACGTCTCAAGAAACGTCCGTTCCTCCCGGAGAATGAACCGGCCCCTGGCCGCCAGCTCGAAGTTGGCCCGGCCTTCGGGATCCTCGCGCAGCCGGGTCCGGTACGCCTCGTACGATGCCAGCGACTCAAACGCGATGAGGCCCCACGCGATGTCGTTGGTGCCCTCGTGCGGCAGGAAGTAGCCGAGCAACCGCCCTCCGCACCTCGGGATGATGCGGAGCCAGTTCTCCGCGTACTCGCGAAAAGCCTCGCGCTGGAACGGGTCGATTTGGTACCGGATGAAGCAGGTCAACGTCATGAGAGTGACGATAGGTGAGGACCACGTCCGGACGTTTGAGCGGTGACTGAAACATGGACGACGGGTCGCCGGTATGCTGAAGGCCATGTCGTCATACGCATTGGCTGATATTGCGGCGTTGATCGGCGTGCCTGCCAGGGCAGCGATGTTGACCGCGCTGGTGGACGGTCGCGTCCGCGCGGCCGGTGAGTTGGCGACTGTTGCCGGCATCTCGCCCTCGGCCGCGAGCCTGCACCTGGCGAAACTTGTGGATGGCAACCTGGTGCGGGTCCAGCCTGCCGGCCGGCATCGGTATTACCAAATCGCGAATCAGGATGTGGCCGCAGCGCTCGAAGCGCTCGGCGCCATTGCCACAACGGCCCCGCCGGCGGTGGCACTGTCCGCGCAGCAGCGCGCCCTGCGCGAGGCGAGGACCTGTTACGACCATCTGGCAGGGGCGATCGCGGTGTCACTAACTGACACGTGGCTCCGGCGTGGTGTCGTGAACCTCGGGACCACCGACTTCTCCGTGACCGCCATTGGACACGAGTGGTTCCGGGAACATCTGGGTATCGACGTGCCCGCGCTCGCAGTGCGCGCCGGGCGCCGGCCGCTGGCACGGCGGTGCCTCGATTGGACCGAACGTCGTCCCCACATCGCCGGTGCCCTGGGAGCAGCGATCCTGGATCAATGCCGACGCAAACGTTGGGTCGCCTCGACCGATGAGCCGCGTCGTTTGCGGCTGACACTCAGCGGTCGAACGATGTTTGAGCGCTGGATGCAGTGAACTTTCGTCCAAATCGGGTATCTTTTTGCCCATGGCAGACAAAAAGATCATCGCGGTGGTGGGGGCGACCGGTGCTCAGGGCGGCGGTCTCGTGCGGGCCATGTTGGCGGACGCCAACGGAGAATTTGTGCCGCGCGCGATCACGCGCAAACCCGGATCTGATGCAGGGAAGGCGCTCGCGGCGCAGGGTGTTGAGGTGGTTGCGGGCGATGCCGACGATGCGTCCACCCTGGACGCGGCGTTTGCCGGCGCATACGGCGCCTTCTGCGTCACCAACTTCTGGGAGCACGTCGATCCCGCTCGCGAGCTGCGGCAGGCGAGTGCGCTCGCTCGCGCCACGCGCAGCGCCGGCGTCCAGCATGTGGTGTGGTCAACGCTGGAAGACACCCGCAGCGATGTGCCGCTTGACGATCCACGTCTGCCGACACTGCATGGGCACTACAAGGTGCCGCACTTTGACGTGAAGGGCGAAGCCGACGCCGTGTTTGCCTCGGAGGGTGCGCCGACCAGCTACCTCCTTGCGGCGTTTTATTGGGACAACCTCATCCACTTCGGCATGGGGCCGCGCAAGCAGGACGATGGGTCGGTGGTGTTCGCGTTGCCGCTGGGCGGCCAGAAGTTGCCCGGCATCGCGTCGGGAGACATCGGGGGCGCCGCTCTGGGGATCTTCCGCCGTGGTCCCACCGCTGCCGGTCAGCGCTTCGGCATCGCGGGAGAAACGTTGTCGGGCGAAGAGATGGCGGCTCGGCTCGCGGACGCACTCGGCCAGCCTGTGACGTTCCAGAACATCCCCTTTGATGTATACCGCGGCCTCGGTTTTCCGGGTGCCGACGACCTCGGCAACATGTTCGAGTATCAGCAACTGTTGGGCGACCGCTTCCTGGCGTCGCGCGATGTGGCGCTGACGCGTGACCTCAATCGCGCGACGCTCGACTTTGCGGGATGGCTGCGCGCGAACGCCGGGCGCATCGCCATCGGGTGAGCCTCGCGCTCCAGAGCCTCTCTCTGTCACCTTTCACCGCGTCGCGGCCACTTGAAGGTGATGGACACGATGATGAACGACGAGTTGCTCTGGCAGGGCGTCCGCAAGGGCGACCGTGAGGCGTTTGGCCACATTGTGGAGCGTTACCAGTCGCTGGTGTGTTCCGTGGCGTACGCCGGATTGGGCGAAGTCGCCGGGTCGCAGGACGTGGCGCAGGAGACGTTTGTCGCCGCCTGGCGCCAACGCGACGACCTGCGCGAACCGGCGAAGCTGCGCGCCTGGCTCTGCGGCATCGCCCGGACGATCGCGGCAAACATCCGCCGGCGTGATCTGCGCCGTGGTGGCGCACCGGAATCGTTGGACGTGATCCCGGAGCCCGCGACACGCGACGACGACCCCCTCGCGCAGGCCGTCAGCCGCGAGGAGGAAGTGTTGTTGTGGCGCGCGATCGGCGCGCTGCCCGAGTCGTATCGCGAGCCGCTGGTTCTCTTCTACCGGGAGGACCAGTCGATCGCACAGGTCGCGATCCAGCTCGACCTCTCGCAGGAAACGGTCAAACAACGCCTCTCGCGTGGGCGGTCGATGCTGCGCGCCGAGGTGGCGTCGGTCGTCGAGTCCGCGCTGTCGCGGTCGCGGCCAGGGGCGACATTCACCGCCGGCGTCATGGCAGCGATTGCGGTGTCCATTCCCGCCACGTCCACGGCCGCGGTGGTGAGCGCAGTGGCCGCCTCATCGGCACAGGGTGCCGGCAGCGCCGGCCTTGGTGCCGGGACGGTTGCCGGGCCGGCGGCGGGGTTGGCGACGACGTGGATCATGTCGAAGGTGATCCGCATGAATGGCCGCTCACCTCAAGAACAGGCAGTCGTCGGCCGGGGCTTCCGCAACGCCGTGATCGGCGTGTGGGTAATGGTCGCCGTCCTCATTGCAGCGCTGTTGTTTGGTGGCGACGCGCTGAAGCAGTCGCCCTGGACGATGGCCATCGCCATCACGGTGTGGACGGCGGTGTTGCTCGGCGGGATATTCAGGCTGTCGTCGCAGATGGAAAAGGACGTGGCGCAGATCCGCGTCGAGACGGGGACCACCGACGCCGAATACGCACCGGTCCTGGCGGCCCGGGGCATGACCCTCGCCGGGCCCCGCCGCTATGAGTCGTCGTGGCGGTTGTTCGGACTCCCGCTCATGGCGTTTGCGAGCGGGGGCATGGACACCGGAGGTTTCAGGTCACGCTGGGCGCGCGGGTGGATCGCCATCGGTGACGGCGCGATGAGCCCACTGCTCGCCATCGGCGGATTGGCGATCGCACCTATCGCGATCGGCGGCGCGACCGTCGGCCTCGTCAGCCTGAGTTTCCTGGGTATCGCCGTGGGCGGACTCGCGGTCGGCAGCCTCGCCGCGGGTTGGTGGGCCGTGGGATTTGTCGCGGTCGCCTGGGAAGGCGCTGTGGGTCTGGTCGCCATTCCGGCGCGCCTCGCTGCAGCGCCGTTGCCCTGGTTTGTGGAGCCCTCCCTCGTCTTCCTCGCCGTCCTCGTGCCGATTGTTGTGGTGTTGTGGATCACAATCCCGGCGGTGATCCTCGCGCGACGTGGCTGGCGTTTGCGGACAAGGCGTTCACAGTAGGCAAACCTGCATGTCTACATGTCTCCTGTAAGATCGACCCATGATTGACGTCAAAGCAGAGATCGACATCACCGCGTCACCGGCCCACATCGCCGCAGTGATGTTTGACCCACAGCGTTCACACGAGTGGATGGAGGCGGTGAAGTCGGTCGAGGTGCACGACGCCGCGTTGCAGCCGGGTGCGCGTGTGACCCATCACGGCGCGTTCATGGGCAAAGAGTTCACGTGGACGACGGAAGTCGAGACCGTGCATTTTCCGCACGTGCTGGTGTTGAAGCTGGTTGATGGTCCATTTGTTGGGACCGCCCGGATCGGGATTCAGCGATCAGGGGAAGGCTCGCGCGTGCAGATGCACAATACCGGGGAACTCAAGGGGCTGGGATTTGTGCCCGAGTTCATGGTGAGTGGTCCGATGCAGTCCGCGCTCGTGGCAGACCTCGGCCGACTCAAGGCGATCGTCGAAGGGTAGGCTGATTTCCTGCGGTGTGCTGTGTCTCGCCCGGGGGCTCAGGCATCGACAATGTGCCCAACAGCGCAGTGAGCATGATCGCCACGAGGCCCATGCTGACCTCGATCCAGGCCGCCGCGCGAAACTGGCGCGCGGCATCGGCAGAGCCGGCCAAGGTTCGCGACAACACCCGCCAGTTGTAGAGACCACACAGGCCGGCAGAGCAGAAGGCGCCGATCTTTGCCGC
>CAYRGW010000007.1:27488-79315 GCA_964423815.1 uncultured Solibacteraceae bacterium
CCCGTACGGGCTCGCAAAGCCGCCGATCCCGGCCGGCACCACCACGTGCCGCCATGTGGCGACGCCGCCCGCGATCACCAGCGTCGTCACGGCGACGATCGCCACCGGGGAAAATCGATCAATGACGTGAGCCAGTGACTGTCGGGCCTGTACGTCCCGCTGAAAATCGGTGCGGGTGGTGACGATGAGGATCAGGGTCAACGCGCCGATCCACCACCCGGCGGCGATGACATGTACACCGTGGGCGAGCACGGTGATCCAGACTTGATCCTCCATGCCGACCGCGTGCCCGGTGAGCCCCGTGGTGAACGCGGCAGCGGATGCACACGCGGCCGCCACCGGCCACAGCGACCAGCGCATGTGCCATCCGATCACCGCAACAAACGTCACGAGTGTGGCGCCTGCCTGCCACATCCATCCTCCGCCCCACGGCGTCTCGAACAGGATGATCTGCGCCTGCGCAAACGTCAGCGGCCCGTCGCTGCTGCCGAACGCGTCATTGGTCTGTGACCACAGTCGCAGCAGGACGATGCCCACGAGCATCCACGCCGAGCCAACGGCGATGGCCGTCAGTCGACGGGGCCAGACCGGCGCCTCGGCACACGCCCGTCCGGCCGACGTGGCACCGACCACCAGCAGGATGAACACACACCAGGCAAACACCAGCACGGCCCAAGTGTATCCGCGTCGACCCTGTTGACTTATCATTTTAGTTTGATCTAAATTGTTGCCCGTATGGTGCTGAGCCCTGCGGTCCTGTCGGCACTGGCCTCCCCGAGGCGGCAAGAGATCCTCCGACTGACGTGGAGTGAGGAATGTGCGGCAGGGGAGATCCATCAGGCGATGGGTGACGTCACCTTCGGCGCCGTGTCCCTCCAGTTGCGGACGCTGGTGACGGCCGGTTTGCTCGACGCGAGGGTTGACGGTCGGTTCCGGAGGTATCGCGCCAATCGGCACGCGTGTGGTCCGATGGCCCCACTGCTCGAACAGATGTGGCGCGACAGCTTGTGGCAACTCAAACTCCGCGCTGAACTCGAATATTCACGAAGAGGACCTCGTTCATGACAGACGCTGCGCTCTCCCACGTGCTCGATCGCGACATCTTCATCCGTGCGCCTCAGGCCACGGTGTTTTCGTTCTTCACCGACAGCGCCCGTTGGGCGTCGTGGTGGGGCGCCGGCTCGACCATCGAGCCCGTCGTGGGCGGCACGATGTACATCCGGCATCCAAACGGCATCGAAGCCGGCGGCCGGGTCCTGGCGATTGATCCGCCCGATCAGGTGGTGTTTTCGTACGGGTTTACCAGCGGCGTGCCGATGCCGGTGGGGGCCTCGACGGTAACGATCCGATGTGTGGAGGAGAACGGCGGCACTCGTGTGTTGCTGCACCATGCGTTCGCCGAGCGCCCCGTCCGCGACGAACATGTGCAGGGCTGGCGGTTCCAGCTGTCGCTGTTTGCCAATGCGGTCTCCGGACTGGTCAACGCCGGCGCCGCCGACACGATTGATGCGTGGTTCTCCGCCTGGGCCGAACCCGACCCGTCGGCGCGCGAAGCGGTGCTGGGTGCGGTGGCTGCCGCCTCGGTGACCTTTCGCGATCAGTACAGTTGCCTGGCTGGAATGGCGGACCTGTTGCCGCACGTGGCCGCTGCGCAACACTTCATGCCGGGTGTTCGGGTCACGCGGGATGGTGAGGTGCGCCACTGCCAGGGCATGGTGCTCGCCAACTGGATTGCCACTGCGGCCGATGGGCAACCCCGCGGGCGCGGAACAAACGTGTTCGAGATGGCCGCTGACGGCCGCATCGAGCGGGTCACCGGGTTCTGGGGCTGAACCGGGCGTTCAGCTCCGGCTCAACCGCAACAACGGCCGCTCATCGTCTTCATCCACGTCGGGCACGCCGACGAGGTTATGCACGCCGGTCCCGAGCAGACGGACGGGGCGCGTGGCGACCTCGGTCCTGTCGAGGAGGGCCAATGCCCGGGCGACCAGTCCGTCTGCCTGGCGTGACGGCTCGGCGCTGTGGCTGCGCGTGATGGTCGTGAAGTCGCCGTATCGGACCTTGATCGTGACCGTGCGCGCGAGCAACCCACGTTTCTCGAGCCACTCCGCATTTTCGCGCGCCATACCGGTGATCTCGTCACGAATCCGTGTGAGGTCGGTCAGGTCCTCCGCATAGGTGCATTCGCTTGAGGACGACTTCGCGGGCCGGTTGGGCTGGACGGGGCGGTCGTCCTCGCCTCGCGCCAGTCGCAGGAGCCAGTCGGCCGAGTTACCGACCGCGGCATGGAGCACTGCGGGGTCGGCGGCCCGGACATCCAGAAGCTGGACGATCCCGCGTTCCTTCAGTCGAGCGGCGGTGACCGGCCCGACCCCCCAGAGGGCATCCACGGGCAGTTTCTGGAGAAATTGTTCGACCCGTTCGGGCGCCACGACGGTCAGGCCATCCGGTTTTCGCCAGCCCGAGGCAATTTTGGCGAGGAACTTGTTCGGTGCGACGCCCGCCGAGGCTGTCAGGCCCGTGGTGTCCTTGATCAGGGTCTTGATGCGCCTGGCCACGGTCATGCCGAGTGGTTCGTTCCAGGCATTGGTGGTGACGTCGAGATAGGCCTCGTCGAGGGACAGGCCTTCGACCAGTGGGGTGACCGACCGGAAGATTTCGAAGACCTGCTGGGAGACGGCCCGATATTTCGAAAAATTCGGCCGGATTATGACCAGCGTGGGACAGAGGCGCACCGCCCGGGACATGGGAATCGCCGACCGGACGCCGTATTTGCGCGCCTCGTAACTGGCGGCCGCCACCACACCCCGCGAATCCGGGGATCCGCCCACGACCAGGGGGTGGCCCCGGAGCTCGGGGCGGTCCCGCAGCTCGACAGACGCGTAAAAGGCGTCCATATCGACGTGGATAATCCGCCGCGGCATTGTTCAGTATTGCTATGATCTCGCCATGATCGCGAAGGCTTCTTTCTGGACCCGTGTCATTGGTGTGTTGGTGGTGGGTGGCGTCGTGCTGGCGGTGAGTCCGTCGGCGCAACGCGGGGTGGCCACGCCGGGGCCTGTGCCCGGCCCCAGCGGCCCCGAACGGCATCTGCGGAATATCAAGCAGCTCACCACGAGCGGCCAGAACGCCGAGGCCTATTTTTCGGCCGACGGCAGCCGGATCAGCTTCCAGAGCATGGACGGCGATCAGCAGTGTGACCAGATCTACACGATGCGGCCCGACGGGTCCGACCGCAAGTTGGTGAGCACGGGCACGGGGGCCACCACGTGTGCGTATATCTACCCCGACAACAAATCGGTGCTGTACGGATCGACCCACCTCAGCGGTCCCGCCTGCCCGCCGCGCCCCGACATGCGCCAGGGTTATGTGTGGGCGGTGTATGACTCGTACGACATCTTCAAGGCGAACATCGACGGTTCCAACCCTGTTCAGTTGACCAAGACGCCGGGTTATGACGCCGAGGCCACCATCGGCAAAGACGGCCGCATCGTGTTTACGAGCGTGCGTGATGGTGACATGGAGATCTATTCCATGAACGGTGATGGTGGGGATGTGAAACGTCTCACCAACATGCCTGGTCCCGACGGTGGCCCGTTTTTCTCCGCCGATGGTCAGCAGATTGTGTGGCGTGGGCGGCATCCGCAGCCCGGGGCCGAACTCGACGAGTACTTCTCGTTGCTGAAGAAGGCGTTGTGGAAACCCACGTCGGTGGAATTGTTCATCATGAACCGCGACGGATCCAATCCGCGTCAGGTCACCAAACTCGGCGCCGCGGCGTTTGCGCCGTTTTTCTCGCCCGACGGCAAGAAGCTGGTCTTCGCGTCGAACCACCACGATCCGCGTGGACGCAACTTCGACGTGTTCATGATCAACGTGGACGGCACCGGCCTCGAACAGGTGACGTTCAACGACACGTTTGACGGCTTCCCGATGTTCTCGCCCGACGGCACCAAACTCGTGTTCGCGTCGAACCGTTTCGGCGCCAAAGAAGGCGACACGAACGTTTTTATCGCCGACTGGGTCTGGTAGCGATCAGTTCTGCGGAAGTAGGGCGCGGTGAACTTGAACCGCGCCGCTACTTTTCACCCGGTGGCGCTCTATGAGCGCAGGATCTTCTCCATCGGCCGGCCCTTGGCCAGTTCATCGACCAACTTGTCCATGTAGCGGATCTTCTTCATCAGCGGGTGTTCGATTTCCTGAATGCGCACGCCGCAGATGGTGCCGGTGATTTTGCCCGCATTGGGATGCAGCGCGGGTGCCTCGCTGAAGAACGTCTCGAAGTCCTTGCGCTCTTTGATCTGCGTGGCCAGCGCCTTCGGCGTGTAACCCGTCAGCCAGCAGATGACCTCGTCCACTTCCGCTTTTGTGCGCCCCTTCTTCTCCGCCTTGGTGACGTAGTGGGGATACACGCTCGAGAATGTCATCCTGAAGATGCGGTGGTTGTCCATCATGGCGTGACCTCAATGGCCCGCCATGGTGCCCCAGCCCGGTACAGGCGAATTGCAACACCCACAAAACTGAGTCCCCCGACCAAGCCAGAAAATCCGGCGATGACAAGTGCTGTGCTCATTTACGTTGCTTCAGGATGTCGCCGCTTGACGGCGTCGGACTTCATCGACAAAGTCCTTCGCTTCCTTTAACCCGGCGCCGGTAGCCTCGCGAAAGCGCTTAATGGCCAGGATAGTCTCCCCCTGATTCAAAGCCTCTCGCACCCCGTCTGGCACGTCCCGCATTGCATCGAAAGAGACGCCGGACGCCTCCAGCAACGCATCCACCTTGGCGTCCAGTCGCGACAGCCGAGCCAGTCGCCGTTCAAGCGTGGCCAACCGCGTGAGTATCACGAAGGCGCTCCCACCGACCAGCAGACCAATCAGTACGGATTCGTTCATCACTTCCTCCAACCATCGACCGTCACACCGACCGGAGCGAGGTCTGGGGCATTGTCGGCGATTCTAGCCCGATTGCTCCGGCCTGAAGCCCGGGTGGCGCGGTTCAAGTGCACCGCGCCCTACTTTGGGAGCGCAGGGCCGCGCTACGATTGGCCGAGTGACTCGCACCCTTACAGCTGTCGCGCTGGTTCTCGCCTCCGCCTGCGCTTCGGTGCCGGCGGCGACGAGTCGCGCGATTGCGGGGCAGGTCGTCGGGGCGGACGGACAGCCTGTTGACGGTGTGCGGGTGATCCTGCAGCCGCTCGCGGCGGCGCGCCCGGTGCTCAGCGCGGCGGACCCGATGGTGCGGACCGATGCGCAGGGGCGCTTCAGTTTTGACGCGCCGCCTCCGGGTCGTCACCAATTGTTGTTGCTTCATCCCACCCTGGGGTGGCTCATCGCCCAGGGCGCGGCACCCGGCCCACCGGTCCGCCTGGTGTTTGACGGCAAGGTGCGCGTGGTCGATCTCTCACAGCACAAATAGCCCTATACTCGCCGGTTATGACGAATCGCCGCCGTGCCGCCGCCCTTGTCTGCACACTCAGCCTCGCCTGCGCCGGCACACTCGCCGTCACCCGGGCCGAGCAGAGTCAAACACACACCGACTGGTCGCGGTTCCGTGGCCCGAATGGGGACGGGCATGCAAAAGGTGATCGGTATCCGACCGAATTCGGCGCGAACAAAAATCTGCTGTGGAAGACGGCCCTGCCGCAGGGACACTCGTCACCCATCGTCTGGAACGAACGTATCTATCTGACGGCCTATCGTGGCGACGCGCTCTTCACGATCGCCATCAACCGGAACGACGGCAAAATTCTCTGGGAACGACAGGCGCCCGAGACCAAAACCCGCATCCTCGACAAACGCAACAACCCGGCGTCCCCGAGCCCGGCCCTCGAAGCCAATCGCATCTACACCTTTTTTCCCGACTACGGGATGCTCGCGTACGACGACGAAGGGAAAGAGTTGTGGCAGATGCCGCTCGGTCCCTTCGACAACATCTACGGCATGGGCGCATCACCGGTCATCGTCGGCGACCTGTTGATCCTCGCGTGTGATCAGAGCATCAATTCGTTCCTGCTGGCCGTGGACAAACGCACCGGCAAAGAAGTGTGGCGAACGGCGCGGGTCGAAGCCAAGAGTGGTCACGCAACGCCGATCGTCTGGCGCGCGCCCGATGGCCGTGATCAAATCATTCTGCCGGGGTCATTTCTGCTGACCGGTTACGACGCCCTTACGGGCGAGCGCAAGTGGTGGGTGCGCGGGCTCTCATTTGAAATCAAGTCCACACCCGTCGTACACGGCGACACCATCTTCATCAACGGTTATGGCGCGCCAGAGAACGATCCGGGGCGCAAGGTCAACGTGCCCCCGGCCGACGAGGTGTGGCCCACGGCTGATGCCAACAAAGACGGCGTCATCACACAGCCGGAGTTTCCGAAATACTCCGCCGCCTTCTGGTTCACGGTGGCCGACTTGAACCTCAACGGGTCACTCACCAAGGACGAGTGGGAGTATTACCGCGCGGCGCTTGATTCGGAAAACGGGATGCTCGCCATTCGCCTCGGCGGGTCTGGCGACATGACCGAGAAGTCCGTGCGGTGGAAGTACCAGCGCGCGGTGCCGCAGCTGCCATCCCCCATCATGTTTGAAGGTGTCCTCTACATGGTCAACGACGGCGGCATTGTCACCACGCTGAATCCCGAGACGGGTGAGGTCATCAAGCAGGGTCGCCTCACGGGAGCGCTTGGTGCGTATTACGCATCGCCCGTGGCAGCCGGCGGGCACCTCTACTTCGCAAGCCAGCGCGGCGCGATGGCCGTGCTTCCTCCCGGCGGCGACCTGACGCCGCTGGTGGTCAACGATCTGGTGGAAGACATTTACGCAACGCCGGCACTGGTCGACGGAAAAATTTATGTGCGCACGACGGAGGCGCTGTACGCGTTTGGCACCAAGTAGTAGGATCTGGGCGTGGCCAAACGTCCGCCCAAGGAACCTTCTCTGTTTGATGCGCCGTCGTCTGATGGACCCATCGTAGCGACCCGCCCACTGGCCAGTGGGGATGAAGATGTGTCGCTGCACGATGCGGCACAGTCGCGATATCTCAACTACGCCCTTTCGGTGATCACGTCGCGTGCGTTGCCCGACGTGCGCGACGGCCTCAAACCCGTCCAGCGCCGCATCCTCTACACGATGTGGCAGCAGAACCTGACGTCCGACGCCAAACATCGCAAGTGCGCCAAGGTCGTCGGCGACGTGATGGGCAACTATCACCCGCACGGCGACTCGGCGCTGTACGAAACGCTGGTCCGCATGGCGCAGCCGTTTTCGCTGCGCTATCCGCTGATCGAAGGCTCCGGCAATTTTGGGTCGCTTGACGGCGACAATGCCGCAGCCATGCGATACACGGAGTGCCGGCTCGCCCGGATCAGCGACGAAATTCTCCAGGAGATCGACCAGGACACGGTTCACTTCCGACCCAACTACGACGGCACCAGGGAAGAACCGGTGGTCCTGCCTGCGCGGCTGCCAAATCTGCTGGTCAACGGGGCCACGGGCATCGCGGTCGGCATGGCCACCAATATCCCGCCGCACCACCTCGGCGAGGTCTGCACGGCGCTGATCAAGATGATCGACAGCGGCCTGGAAATGACGACCGCGCAGCTGTGCAAATACATCAAGGCGCCTGACTTTCCGACGGGCGGCCAGATCCTGAACACCCCGGCAGAGATCAGGGACATCTACGAGACAGGGTCAGGCACGATTCGCCTGCGCGCCACCTGGCAGATGGGTCCGGAGACCCGCGGCGCCAAGGTCATTTACGTCACAAGCGTGCCGTACATGGTGGACAAGTCCACTCTCATCGAACGGATCGCGGACGTTGCCCTCTCGCGCAAGTTGCCGCACCTGCTCGACGTGCGCGACCTGTCGACAGACGATGTGCGGATTGCGCTTGAGATCAAACGCGACGCCGACGAGCGCATGGTGATGGCGTATCTGTTCAAACATACGCCGCTCCAGTCCAACTTCCCGGTCAACCTCACGTGTCTGATTCCCACGGAGAACCCGGCGGTCGGCAAGCCCGATCGGCTCAGCCTGCACGACATACTCTGGCACTTCCTCCACTTCCGTCTGGGTGTCGTCCGCGCGCGGCTTGGGCACGAACTCGCCGCCCTCGAGAAGCGGATTCACATCCTCGAAGGGTTCGCCAAGGTCTTTGATGCCCTCGACGAAATCCTGCAGATCGTCCGGAAGTCGGAGGGCAAGGCCGACGCCGCGTCGAAGATCATCGCGAAGTTCGGCCTGGATGCGGAACAGACCGACGCGATCCTCGAGCTCAAGATTTACCGTCTGGCGCGGCTCGAAATTCTGGTGATTCAGGAGGAGCTCGCGCAGAAGCGCAAACGCGCCAAGGAGATTGGCGGCCTGCTCAAACGTGACGAGGATCTCTGGCAAATCGTGCGCGACGATATCGAGCAGATCAAAAAAACGTACAGCGATCCCAAACTGGATCCGCGCCGCAGCGAAATCGCCGGCGAGACCAATGAGCCCGAGTACAGCGCAGACGACTTCATCATTGACGAAGACAACGTCGTGGTCGTCACACGCGACGGGTGGGTGAAGCGCCAGAAGGAAATCAAGGACGTCGCGACCACCCGTGTGCGCGAGGGCGACCAGGTGCTGGCCGTGCTCCCGGGGTCCACTCGAGCGACCGTGGTCTTTTTCACCAATTTCGGCGTCGCGTACACGTCGCGCGTGATCGACATCCCCGCCTCCACAGGCTACGGCGAGCCGATTCAGCGGTTCTTCAAGTTCAAGGACGGCGAGCGGATCGTTGGCGCCATGAGCCTCGATGCGAGGGTCTCGGGCGTCATCACCTCGAAAAACCCGGAGACCGCGCCGCCGTCACATGCGCTGGCCGTGTCCAGTGATGGATACAGCATGCGGTTCTCGTTTGAGCCGTTCCTCGAGGCCAGCACCCGGTCCGGCCGACGATACGCACGATCCGCGGACGGCGCGGAAATTGTGGGCGTCGAAAAGATTACCGGCAGCGAAACCATCATTGCGGCCACGCGTCAGGCGCGCGCGATGTTGTGCAAGGCCGATGAGGTGAATCTGCTGTCAGGGCCAGGCCGAGGCGTCATCCTCATCAAACTCAACAAGGATGACGACCGCGTGATCGGGTTCATGGCTTCGCGCGGTGACCGCGACCTGATGACCGTCGAAACCACCCGTGGAGCGGAACAGACCATCAGTACCACCAAGTACGAGGTCACCGGCCGTGGCGGCAAGGGGCGCGAACTTCTGCAGCGTGGGCAGTTTGTGCGTGTGATTCCCGGCGAGGTCGAGTTCACCCCACTCGGGGAGTGACCGGTTCTGGGCTACAATTCGGCCACAATTTCTTCTGGTGGAGAGTTCCAATGCGATCGATTCTGGCAACTGGTCTGGTGTGTGTGCTCGTGGCGGTGGGGTCGGTGACGATGAAGGCCCAGGGCGGCGGCGGTCAGGGTGCCGGGGCGCAGGCCCCGTTGCAGAACCTGCAGGTGTTGCCCAAGACAATGACCCGCCAGGAAGTGACAGCGCTGATGCGGACCGTGACGGCGGCCCTGGGCGTACAGTGCAATCACTGCCACGTCGGTGCGCCGACTGAGCGCGCAAAGGACGACCTTCCCGCCAAATTGCTCGCGCGCAAGATGTTTGCGATGACGATGGCCATCAACACGGATCTGCTGAAGGACGTGGGCACGCCCGCACCGGAAGGCACGCGCAAGGTGACGTGTTTCACCTGTCATCGCGGCGCGCTCAAGGTGCTGACGGCGCCGGCGGCAGGCGGAGGACTGTAACGACATGTCCCTGATGCGCAAGGCCCTGTTGTGGGCATCCACCAACCAGTGGATTCACGAAAACGCCCTGCAGACGGGGTTTGTCCGCCGGTCGGTGAAGAAGTTCATGCCGGGCGAGAAGATTGAGGACGCGATCGCGGCGGCCGTCGCACTCAAGCCGGTCAAACTCAACACCATTCTGACGCGACTGGGTGAAAACATCAGCCACATCAGCGAGGCCGACGAGGTGTGTGAACACTACCTCAAGGTCATCGACCTCATCCAGGCGGCGGGGATCGACTCGCAGATCTCGGTGAAGCCCACGCAGCTGGCCTACGACCAGGATCCCGAGGTATGTGTGCGTCACTGCATGCGTCTGATCGAACGGTGTGAACAGACGAAGACGTTCTTCTGGCTCGACATGGAGAGTTCTCCGTATGTCGACGGCACCATCGCACTCTTCAAGCGCCTTCGAGAGCGGACGCCGAACATCGGCATCGCGATCCAGGCCTATCTGTTCCGCACCGAGAAGGACATCGAAGAACTGGTCGCGCTTGGTTCGGCAATTCGTATGGTGAAGGGCGCGTACCTCGAACCACCGGACGTGGCCTTTCCGAACAAGGCCGACGTCGACGAGAACTATTTCAAGGTCTGCGCGCGACTGTTGCAGGACGATGCGAAGAAGCCGGGTGCGCTGCTGCACATCGGGACGCACGATGTGAGCATTCAGGAACGGCTGCTCAAGGTGATCGCCGACCGCAAGGTGAGCTCGGACCGCTACGAGTTCGCGATGTTGTATGGCATTCAGACGGAACGCCAGAAGCAGCTCGCGGCATCAGGTCAGAGCACCCGCTGCCTGATCAGCTACGGCGAACGCTGGTTCCCCTGGTACATGCGTCGTCTCGCCGAACGCCCCGCAAACGTCGGGTTTGTCGTGCGCAACATGTTCTCGAAATGACAGCGTGCCCTTGTAGGGCGTGACCTTTAGGTCCGCCAGGTGGCGCGGCTGAAGCCGACGCCCTACGAAGACACGGACCGTCGTCCACGCTCAATCCTGCAGCGTCACCATCGGGTCGACGCGCATGGCGCGGCGCGCGGGGATGTAGCAGGCGACGGCGGCAATCAGCAGCAGTACCGTCGCCGTGGCGGCGTAACTCATGGGGTCGGAGGATGCGACCTCAAACAGCATTGACTCCACCAGCGTCGATGCGGCCACGGCGCCGACAATGCCCACCACCACACCAAGGACGGCGAGTTTCATGCCGCCGCCGACGATCAGCCGAACCACGTCAACGGGTTGGGCCCCAATGGCCATACGCAGCCCGATTTCTTTCGTGCGAAGGCTGACGGTGTAGGCGACGACGCCGTAGAGGCCGACGGCCGCCAGGAAGAGGGCCACGACACCAAACAGGGCGATGAGCAGCATCGAAAATCGTCGCTGCGCCACGGACTCGTCGAGCACGGTGGCCAACGGCGTGATCGCGTAGGCCGGCAGTGTGCGGTCGATACGGCCAAGAATCTGGCGCACGGTGCCGATCAACGCGTTGGGATCGCCGCTGGTGCGGGCGACGATCCACAGGGTGGTGAAGGGATCCTGGGTGAGCGGGACATACATCGTGGGCGCCGCCTCGTCATCAAGGCCACTGTGGCGGACGGTGCCGACGACCCCCACGACTTCATAGGAGCCGTCGGTGCCGTTGCCGATGTCGATGCGTTGACCAATCGGATCCTGATCGGCAAAGTGCCGTCGCACAAACGCCTCGTCCACCACGGCGACCATGGGTGATGTGGGACTGTCCTGCCGTGTGAAGGTCCGGCCCCGGCGGACCGGGATGTTCAGCGTCGCGAAGTAGTCCGGCGTCACCACACGATGGTTGGCCGAGGGTTCATCACCCGGGAGCGCCGGCGGCCGGCCGTCCACCGAGAACGACAACACATACCCGCCGCGCATGGGCAGGGTCTGGACCGCGCCCACGTGTTGCACCGTGGGGGCGACGGCCAGGCGTTCAAGGAGCGTGTCAAAAAACGTGAGCTGGTTGGTGGCCTCCGGATACGCGGGCTGCGGCAGCGAGACCTGGAACGCGAGAACACCGTCAGAGGAAAATCCCGGATCCACGCTGGTGAGTTTGGTGAAACTCTTGAGGAGCAAGGCCGCACCGACCAGCAGCATGAGTGACAGGGCGACCTCGACCACAAGTAGTCCCTGGCGCACCCATCTGCCGCCGGTCCCGACACCTGACCGTCCGCCCTCCTTGAGGGCCGCACCCGCGCCTGTCCGTGACATCTGCAGGGCCGGCACCAGTCCGAAGATCACGCCTGTCAGCACGGATGCCCCGAGCGCAAACAGGAGCACGGTGCCATCGATCGTGACATCGGCCACCCGGGGAATACTTCCGGCGCTCAACGACTGAATCGCCGGAATCGCCAGATACGCCAGTCCCAGGCCGAGTGCACCGCCTACGAGGGCAAGCACCAGGCTTTCTGACAACATCTGAATCACGATGCGTTGGCGCCCGGCACCCAGAGCCGCACGAATGGCGACTTCCTTCTCACGCACGGACGCCCGGACGAGCAGGAGGTTGGCCACGTTTGCGCAGGCGATCAGGACGAGGATGCCGACAGCGCCCAACAGCGTCATGAGGGCCGGACGAATGGTGCCGACCACCTGCTCAAGCAGGGGCACGACCTCAGCCGTCTCGTTGGCGCTGGTGTCGGGATATTGGACCGCCAGTCGCTCGGCGATCAGCTTCATCTCGGTGCCCGCCTGCTCGACACTGGTGCCGGGCTTGATGCGCGCCACCACGCCGAGAAAATGGCCGCCGCGGCTGGCGTCAGCCGGGTTGAGGGCGAGCGGCCTCCAGAATTCCGCCACCCGTGTCGGGTAATAGAAGTCGGGAGGCATCACGCCGATGATCGTCAGTGACTGTCCATTCACCGTCACCGCGCGACCCACCACATTGGGGTCGCCGCTGAACCGGCGTTGCCACAACCCATGACTGAGCACGATGACATTGTTGGCGCCGGGACTGTCCTGGTCGACGCTGAAGTTTCCGCCCAGCAGCGGTGCCACTCGCAGCAGCGGAAACAGATCCCACGAGACCGATGCGCCGGTCACACGTTCCGGGCCATCCTCCCACGCAAAGGTGCCGCTGGAGCCGCTGTACGCGGCGATGGCCTCGAAGACCGAGTTCTGACTGCGCCAATCCAGGAAACTCGCCGGGGCGACTGAAAACCGCCCGTACTGCGGAACGACTTCGTGCACCCGCACGAGTGCATCCGGCTCCGGGTACGGCAACGGCCGCAGCAGCACACCATTGACGACACTGAAGATCGCGCTGCTGGCACCGATGCCCAGGGCCAGCGTGATGATGGCGACGAGACTGAAGCCCGGCGACTTGATCAGCTGCCGGACGCCAAAACGAAGGTCACGAAGCACGTGTGCAAACATCTGGGAGACTCCTGACGAACGACCGGAACCCGCGTCAAAGGCGTTGGCCAGACGCTCGACTCGTGGCTGGAGATGGGCACGGTCCGCTCGTTCCACGTCGCGGGCCAGTTGTGACCAATCGGAAATTTGTGCGGTCGCGTACGCGTCTGCGTCATCGTCACTCAGGCCGCGGGAGAGCGCCTCGCGGTAGAAGTCCTCGACCTGCGCGGCCAGTTCACGCACGATGTGCGCCTCGCGTTCAGGCGACAGCGCCGGCAGGGCCAGATGTGCGCGCACAAACGCCTGCCAATCACGCATCGGACCCACTCATCACATCGTCAACCGCCGCGATGAATGCGCGCCAGGTCTCGTGCTGCTGCGCCAATACTTTTCGGCCTTCGGGCGTCAGTTTGTAGAAACACCGCTCGCGCTGGCCGGGCTTTTCCACCCATCGCCCCTGAATCCATCCGCGATTTTCCAGCTTGAGGAGCAGGGGATACAGGGTCGGCAGTGCGAACGTGATGCGCCCGCTGGATCGGGATTCGATCAATTTGCCGATTTCGTAGCCGTGACGCGCTCGGGCTTCCAACAAGGACAACACCAGCATTTCAGTGCTGCCCTTCTTCATCTCGGGGCTGAACATGGTCATGTGCCTCCCTATATGTAGGGACGCTTACTATGACGGGTCTGGGCGACAAAAGGTTGTTAATGAGGCAATGGGGCAGTGGGGCAATGGGCTCACAGCCGGAGCAGGCGCTTCCACCACTTTTCGTCCGGGTCGGGTGGAGGCGGCGGCGTTTTGGGCGGCGGAGGGAGGATCACGGGTTCGCCGAGCACCGCTGCCGCGAGAGTGTCGAGCTCCACAATGACCTCGGCAGCCTGTTCGGTGAGTTGTGCGCCCATACCCTCGGCGGCGGTACCCCACTGCTCGATCAGGCGGTCGTAGGTCTTGTCGCGATCAAGCGTGTCGTAGAACGCCGCCGCGCCGAGCCAGTCGTGCAGAATCTGCCCGCGCGGCACCTTGTTGCCGCCAAACCCCACGATCGAGTCACACTCCTGCTGGAACGTCTGCCAGGAACGGGTGACCGCGGCGAGTTGGGAGGCGTCGACGTTGGGATCGGCAGTGATGGCGGCAAAGGCCTGTTCGAACGAGGCCCGGTCCGCGCCGTTCAGCGCGCGACGGACGGGAATCGAGAGGCGTTTGTACCGCTCCATCAGGCCCGCGTCCTGCGAGTAGCCGCGTTCAACGCCGACCTTGCCCGATTCCTGGTGGAGTTGTTCCAGCGCCTTGCGCACGTGCACCGCGTTGCGCCGAAACGACCGCAGAACGTCCATGCCCCACACCATACCGGAACTCGGCGCCGCCGCCGCCGTCTATTAGCGGACACTCTGGAGATCGCCATGCTTCGTGATTTCAAGCTCGGCATTCGAACCGCCCTTTGTTCCCCCAGTTACAGCCTCGTGGCCATCGTCACCATGGCACTGGCGATTGGGGCGAACACACTGCTCTTCAGCATTGCCAACCCGCTGGTGGTGCGACCGCTGCCCCTGGGCGACCCGGAGAGTGTGGGCTGGATTCGGCAGGTGAATGGGCCGCGGGGGGTCACGGTGGGCCGGACGTCGATGCCGGACTTTCTGGATTTCAGGGCACAGTCCACATCGTTCACGACACTCGCGGCGCGTGAGATGAGCGCCGGTACGCTGATCGGCCATGGTGATCCCCGGCGGGTGACGCTGGCGAAGGTCACCACGAACCTGCCGACAGTGTGGGGACTGTCCCCCGCGATGGGGCGATTGTTCCTCGATGGTGAAGATGAGGCGGGACGCGCGCCGGTGGGAGTGCTCAGCCACAGATTCTGGCGCGAACATTTCAACGCCGACCCCACCGTTCTGAATCGCACGCTGAGTCTGGACGGGCAGACGCTGACGATCGTCGGCGTGATGGAATCCAAAATCGAGTTCGGCGGGTTGATCGAAATTGACGTGTGGGTGCCGCTTCCGCTCGATCCCGGCCGCGCCCGCGACGACCGTCAACTGAGTGTGATGGGGTCGCTGGTGCCCGGCGCGACGGTGGAATCAGCCGGCGTCGAGATGAAGGCGCTGGCCGCGCGACTTGCGGCGGCGTACCCGGGGACCAACAGAGACTGGGATCTCCACGTGCTGAACACGCGTGCGGCGATCACGACCGGGGATACATGGGTGATCCTCGGCCTGATGTCGGTGGTGGTGGGATTTGTGCTCCTGATCGCGTGCGCCAGTCTGGGTAATCTCGCGAGGGCTCGGTTGGTGGGACGCAAACAGGACCTGGCGGTCCGGAGAGCCCTGGGCGCCTCGCGGTTGCAGCTGGTGCGGCCGCTGGTGAGTGAAAGCCTGCTGCTGGGTCTTGCCGGCGGCACCGCGGGACTTCTCCTCGCGCATGGGGGCCTGACCCTGATCAACGCGATCGCGTTTGAGCCATTTTTCAAGACGCTGGCGATCGACTACTACGTGTTGATCTTCAATCTGGGCCTCTCGGTGATCACGCCGCTGCTGTTCAGCGTATGGCCGGCGCTGTCGCAGAGTCGTCCCGCCGACGCTGAATCGTTGCGCGGTACCCGCATTCGAGGAAGCCGGTCGGGCCGGCGCCGAGGCGGGGTGTTGATTGCATCGCAGGTGGCGATGGCCCTGGCCTTGCTGGTGGTGTCCGCGCTGGCGGTGCAGTCGATGTGGCACCTGCGCAACGCGCCCCTGGGACTCGATGTGGATCAGGTGCTGACGTTCAAGGTGGACCTTCCGGCCGACCGGTATCCTGCCGGGCCTGAGCGGAGTGACTTCGCGCGCCGTCTGTCGGAAGCACTTGGACAAATTCCCGGCGTCACCGCGGCGGCCACCGCCACACACCTTCCGGTGTTCGACGCGGAGACTACGCGGCGGTTTACGGGCACCAACAATGACGGCGCGCGCGAAGGTGAAGAACCGTGGGCATCGTGGTATGCGGTATCGCCGGGATTTTTTGAGACCACGGGCGTCCGTGTCCTTGTGGGCCGGGGCATTGACGCGACCGATACGGCCGACCGCCAGCCGGTCGCGGTGCTGAACCACCTCGCGGCCACCAGGTACTTCTCCGATCCTGCCGCTGCCATTGGCCGGACGGTCAATCTGTCTGGTGCCGGCGATGATGCGCGGCGGGTGACGATCGTCGGCGTGGTGGCCGACACACGACACGCGGATCTTGTGGGTGTCAGTCCGCAGCTGTACGTGCCGCTTGATCAGGCGCCGACGGCCACGCTCACGGCAGTGCTCTCTTCTGCAACACCGGAGGCCCGCATTGGCGACGTGCGAAGTGCCGTGCGGCGGCTCGACTCCGCGCTGGCGATTACCGTGCCCAAATCGCTCGCGCAGATTGTGGATGAAGAGATGTCGAGCACACAGATCATCAACGTGATCTTTGTCGCGTTCGCGGCGCTCGCCCTGGTGCTCGCCGCCGCGGGATTGTATGGCGTCATCTCGTATACGGTCGGGCAGCGCCGTCAGGAATTTGGCGTCCGGCTGGCCCTGGGTGCCGAGCCCGGATCCATTCGGACAATGGTGCTGCGCGAGGGGCTCAAGTTATCCGCTATCGGGGTGGTCGTCGGCCTCGGGATGGCGTGGTTGCTGGCGCTGGCCTCGGCCTCGGTCCTGTATGGCGTGTCTCCCAATGATCCGCTGACCTACCTGGGTGTGACTGCGACCGTGATTGGTGTGGCGATTGGCGCGGTGTGGATTCCCGCCACCCGCGCGATGGGCGTCGACCCGCTGACCGCCCTGCGCGCGGAGTGATTGCGTCTCCCGCGGATCCTGCTACGCTCTCTCCACCCAAGGAGCCCGGCCATGAAAGCCACCCTCGCGATCGCGCTCGCCGCCGTTGTTGTTGCCCTGCACTCCGGACTGAACGCCCAGCGCGGTCAGACGCCGCAACCGCAGCCCTTCAAAGGACTGACGGCCACTGGTACCCTCGAAGCCGGGCTCTTTCCCATCAAGGCCACGGGCGTGACGACTCGTCCGGTCCGCGAAGCCGCACAACACTTCCTCCAGTCACTGACCACCGACCAACGCACCCGCACGACCTACGCGATTGACGATGAGGAGTGGCTGAAGTGGAACAACGTGCACCGGTATGCACGGCAAGGCGTGAACTTCCAGGAGATGAACGAGGCCCAGCGCGAACGCGCGTTTGCCTTGATGCGTGCCAGCCTCAGCGCCAAGGGGTTCGAACGGTCGCGGAATGTGATGAAACTCAACGGACACCTGGCTGATCTGCTCAACCGTCACGAGGAGTATGGCGAATGGCTGTATCACCTCACCGTCATGGGCGCGCCCTCGGACACCGAACCGTGGGGATGGCAGCTTGACGGACACCACCTCATCGTCAATTACTTCGTGCTTGGGGATCAGGTGGTGATGACGCCAACCTTCATGGGGTCCGAACCCGTCGTCGCCACAGAAGGCCGGTTCGCCGGCGCTGCGGTCATGCAGGACGAGCAGAACAAGGGGCTCGCGTTCATGCGCGCACTGTCCGATGACCAGCGGACCACGGCGACAATTCAGGCCGCCAAGACGGCGAATATGCCGCTGGCGCATGCCTTTCGCGACAACAACGTCATCCCCTATGTCGGGCTGCCCGGCACACAACTTTCGGTTGGGCAACGGACGATGTTGCTTGAGCTCATTGGTGAATACGTGGGCAACATGGCCGACGGCCATGCGAAGGTCCGTATGGAGGAGGTGCGAGGACACCTCGACAAGACGTACTTCGCATGGGCCGGCGGGTCAGGGCACGACGCTGTGTTTTATTACCGGATTCACAGCCCTGTGCTCCTGATCGAGTTTGATCATCAGTCGCCAGTGGCGCTGCCCGGTGAACGTGGGGTGCCGTCGCGCGCGCATATCCATGCCGTCATGCGCACGCCGAACGGCAACGACTACGGCAAGGACCTGCTGCGTCAGCACTACGAAAAGCACAAACACGACCTGGCGCACGGTCACCGCTGATCATGGCCATGAAACACCTCAGTCGCCTCGTGTTGATCGTTATGGCCATCGGCGTTCTCGGCGCGCCAGTCGTGGCCCAGGCGCCGGCGGCCGGTTATCTCTTGAAACCCGCGCGGGTCTTTGACGGCATGCAGATGCGCGAAGGCGTGGCCGTGCACGTGCGCGGTGATCGCATTGTCGCAATCGGCCCGGCTGGCGAGGTGGCGGCGCCTGGCGCCGAGGTGTTCGACCTGCCAGACGCGACGTTGCTGCCGGGGTTGATCGACGCACACTCCCACGTGCTCCTGCATCCCTACAACGAAGCGACGTGGAACACGCAGGTGCTCAATCAGCCGCAGTCGTTACGCGTGGCGCGCGCGGTCAATCATCTGAAGGCGACGCTGGATGCGGGTTTCACCACCATTCGTGATCTGGGCACTGAGGGCGCCGACTACGCCGATGTGGGGCTGAAACAGGCGGTGGCGCAGGGCATCATCCCCGGGCCGCGCCTGTTGATTGCGACACGTGCACTCATTGCCACCGGCAGTTACGCGCCAAAGGGATTTGCGCCGGAATGGTCCATTCCGCAAGGTGCACAGGAAGCCGACGGTGTGGATGCGCTGATCAAGGCGGTGCGCGAACAGATTGGCAAAGGCGCCGACTGGATCAAGGTGTACGGCGACTACCGATGGGGCCCGAGCGGAGAGGCGCAGCCGACGTATTCCATTGAGGAACTTCGCCTGATTGTGGAGACGGCGCGGAGCAGCGGTCGTCCCGTCGTGGTGCATGCGAGCACGCCGGAAGGTATGCGACGCGCGGTGCTGGCCGGCGCGGAGACGATTGAACACGGCGACGGAGGCACACCGGAGGTCTTCCAGTTGATGGCGGCGCATGGCGTCGCGTTGTGTCCAACACTGGCGGCAGGCGACGCGACGACCCAATATGGCGGCTGGAAGAAGGGGACCGATCCGGAGCCCGCCAACATCCGACGCAAACGCGAAAGTTTTCAGGCCGCGCTGGCTGCGGGTGTCACCATTGCGAGTGGCTCTGATGTGGGCGTCTTTACACATGGTGAAAATGTCCGCGAGCTGGAGTTGATGGCGGCGTACGGCATGCCCGCGCTGGATGTGCTGCGGTCTGCCACCTCGGTTGATGCACGCGTCCTGCACATGCAGACGCAGATCGGCCGCGTTGAACCCGGCTTCCTGGCTGACCTCCTTGTGGTGCGGGGCGACCCCTCCCAGTCGGTCGCCGCACTGCGCGAGGTGGTGATGGTCATGAAGGATGGGCGTATCGTGCGTCGGTGACGTAGACTCGGAGATCATGGACCGCCACGGCATCGTGCTTTTTGACGGCACCTGCGCCTTTTGTGAACGATCGGTTGTGTTTATCGCCCTGCGCGATCCACGCGGCTACTTCCGGTTTGGCGCGTCACAGACACCCGAGGCCGAAGCGATCCTGGCGCCCTACGGCGTGACCAGGGAGACGGCGCGCAGCATCATCCTCATCGAAGATGGCCAGGTATACCTGCGGTCCACCGCCACGCTCCGCATCGCGGCGAGGTTGACACCTCCGTGGTCGTGGGCGCGTGTGTTCCTCTGGATCCCGGTGCCGATTCGTGATGCCGCCTATCGTGTGGTGGCCGCCATCCGGATGCGTCTTGCCGGTCGATCAAACGCCTGCGAGATCCCCCCGCCTGAAATCCGCGCGCGTCTGATCTGATCGCCTCGAAGCCCCTACGGCTTGACGGCGAAGATCTGTCGCAGCGCGCGAAGCGCCGCCGGGTGGTAGATCGTGGCGTGGGTCTCGTCCGGCATCGGCAGGTAGTGCGACTGCAGCGTGGGCGACGCCTGTGTTTTTAACACCGCGGCCAATTCTGCGGTGAGCTGGGCGAGTTCTTTTTCGCTGCTGCTCGCCAGATACACCGAGGTCGTGCGCGCCCGCGCGGTCTTCAGGCGCTCCGCGGCACTCAGAAGCAAGGCCTTGTTGTTCCACCAGAGGCTCGGGTCAAACGCCACATAGCTGTCGAACAGATCCGGTTCGAGCAGCAGCGTCTCCACCACAAAGAGGCCGGCGAGTGACTCGCCCATGATCGCGGTCTCCGCCGTGGTGCGATAGCGGCTTGTGATGAGCGGCATCAGCTCCGCGCGGAAAAATCTGCGGAAGGCGGCTGATCCTCCCACCACAGGCGCAATCTTCCTGTCCTCAGGATTGTCGGTTGGACCGGTCATGTCGCGGCGCCGCTGCGTGTTCTCGATGCCGACCAGGATGACCGGTCGCATGGATCCATTGCCTACAGACACCTGCACCAGACCGGCGACGTGCAGGAAGTCCTCCGCCATTCCGCCGTCCGGCATGTACAACACGGGCCGGCGTGCGTCGACGGTTTCACCGTACGCGGGTGGCACATACACGTTGATGCGCCTCACCTCGCCGAGCGCCTGTGACTCGATCGTGAACGTGTCTCCGAATTGAAGCAGGGCGCCCTGGTTTTGCAGGGCGCCTTCTGTGGCAAACGCCAGCAGAAGGACACAAAACAGCGCCGATGCCTTCATCCCCACTCAGATCATTGAATGGAGACCGAACATGTTGCCTTCGGTATCCACAGCCAGCACGACAAATCCATACTCGCCGATCGACATCTTCTCGCGGTGCAACGTGCCGCCGGCGGCAGCGACGCGACTGCCTTCCAGGCCGCAGTCCTCGCAGGTGAAATAGATCATCACGCTGTTGCCACCCGACGATACCCCCGGGATTCTGATCAGCGCACCGGACGCGCCTGTGGAGATCATGTCGCCCGGGAACGCCCACATTTCGAAATCCGGACTGCCGAGCGCCGTGAGTGTGGTGTCCAGCACGGTTTCATAAAACGCCCTGGCGCGATTTAAGTCCTGCACGTAGATCTCAAACCAGCCGACCGGATTGTTCTTCATCAACGCACTCCTGTGGAAATCACGGTTACACACTACGCGCGCGAGCGGCCGCAAGCCAGCGCGAAATCCCCTGCTGCACGGCCAGCGAAAAGAGACAATACGCGGCGAACCAATAGAACCCGGGGCCAAAGTCCGCCTGGAACGTCACAATCGGCGGAGGCCCATTCGGGTCCACCGGCATCTGGCTGGCCTGCGCCGCCAGATACGTGATGAACAACGCCACGGCAAACACATCAGCCATCGACCATTTTGCAATCGCCTCCACCCACGCCAACGTACGACGCTGCACAGCCTCATCGCGGTGCCGCACCGCCCAGATGGCCACCGAGGCTTTCACCAGCGGCACCACAACGCTGAACAACAAGATGAGCGTCGCTGCCACGTAACTGCCGACCGCATACAGATGTTGCACCGAGCCCACAATGCTGCGGGTCTGGTGATACACCTCGATGGGCGGGGCCCCCTGCAACTGCGCCGCGAGCTGTTTACCGAGATTGCCGACCAGTGCCCCCTTGAGGCCACCCGGCGACATGTCCATCAGCGGCAACATCGCGGGGTTGATCAGCGGCCGCAGCGCCTTCACGCCATCGTCGGTCAGGCCCTGCTCCAGCAGTTGTGGCGTGAGCGCGGCGAGTCCCTCAGGTGAGAGTGTCCCGCGCACGGTGATGACCGGCAGAAACAGGCCTGGGAGCAGCACGAGCATCGAGAGCACCAGCCCGCCGACGGCATATTGACGCAGCATTCCGGAAGGATACCGCACGGCGTTACGTCCGTTCGCAGTGTTTCCGGGTCACGGCATGTCGATGGGAGAACATCTGCCGGAGACCGATCCGAACGGCCCACGCAAAAAGTGTGGTGATGACGGCCCCGCCCGGCAGCGCGAACGACACACGGTCGGTCAACCGGCAGGCACCGTGTTCATCGGCAAACTCGTGCCGGTGTACCCACCGCGCAAACGGTCCGCTGACCTGCTCGTCCACAAACAGCACGTTGTGCTGGTAGTCGATGTGCGACGCGACCCAGGTGATCGGCCCGATACGAATCTCCACGCGCGCCCCGGTGTGAATGCCACCGGTCCGGCTGACCACGGTCAGGGGCGGAAACGCCGGGGACAACAGCTCCAGCGCATCGGCGCGTTCGTGGAAGGCAAAGACGGTGTCCACGGACGCCTGTATCAAAGTTGACTTCACAAACTCGGGCACAAGTGCCATGGTACAAGGATGCACACAGCCATTGTCACCGGCGCGACCAAGGGAATCGGGTTTGCCATTGCGCAGGCTCTGCTCGAGGCAGGCGGGCACGTCATGATCACCGGCCGCGATCAGGCGGGTGTCGACGGGGCGGTGGCGTTGCTGAGAAAGGGGGCGCCAGACCCACAGGCGGTCGCCGGACAGGCTGTGGATGTGCGCAGCCGTTCCGCCGTTGAGGGGCTGATTGACGCCACCATTCGACAGTTCGGCTCGCTCAATACCCTCATCAACAACGCGGGGGTCGGCGCGTTTTCAGAGGTGGAAAAAACCACCGACGACGACTGGCATCGTGTCCTCGATACGAACCTCACCGGCGTGTTTTATTGCACGCGGGCGGCGTTGTCCCACCTCCGGCGGGCCGGCGGCGGCTGGATCATCAATATCGCGAGCCTGGCCGGGCGGAATTATTTTGCCAATGGCGCGGCCTACTGCGCCTCCAAGGCGGGCCTGGTCGCGTTTACCGAATCACTGATGCTGGAAGTGCGCCAGGACAACATCCGGGTCAGTGTTGTGATGCCCGGCTCGGTCGCGACCGACTTTGGCGGGCCGACGGCCAACGCTGAGGACAGCTCCTGGAAGCTCACGCCAGACGATGTCGCGCAGACGGTGATGGATTTGTTACGGCACCCATCCCGGAGTTTGCCAAGCAAGGTGGAACTCCGACCGGCGCGAACGCGGTGATAACATCGATGGTTCACGCCCAAAAGGGCCGATTTCGACCATATGGCCACCCCAAAGCTCGACCCGAACGACTTCCGCGGCTTTAACGAGGGCTACGTCCTCGAACTGTACGACGCCTTCCGTCGCGACCCCTCGTCTGTTGACCAGGCCACCCGCGATCTCTTCACGACCTGGACCCCGACGGACTCCGCGACCTCGCGGACTTCGGGACCCCGGGACTTCGGGACCTCGACTCTCGATCCCGACAAAGTCGTCGGTGCCGTGAATCTCGCCCAGTCGATCCGCCGGTACGGCCATCTGGCCGCGCAGATCGATCCGCTGGGCGGACGTCCGCTCGGCGACCCGGCGCTGGAGCCAGAGACCCACGGCGTCACCGAAGCCGATCTGCGTGCGATGCCCGCCACGTTGTTGCACGCACATGCGGCCGACGGCCTGGCATCCATGTGGGACGTCGTCGTCAAGCTCCGCGAAATTTATTGCGGTACGGTCGGCTACGACATCGCGCACATCTTTGTACCGGAGGAACGCCGTTGGCTGCGCGAAGCGGTTGAGTCGTGCCGGTACCATGCGCCGGCCGATCCCATCGATCCCGTGGCGCTTCTGAATCGGCTGACCGAGGTTGAAGGTTTTGAGCGGTTTCTGCACCGGACGTTCCCGGGCAAGACGCGGTTTTCAATCGAAGGCCTCGACACGATGGTGCCGATTCTCGATGAAGTCATCAGCGAGGCGGCTGAGGCCGGCATGCGGCAGGCGTTTATCGCCATGGCGCACCGTGGTCGTCTGAACGTGATGGCCCACGTCCTGGGGAAACCCTACGAACACATTCTCGCGGAGTTCAAGGACCCCGTGCGCAGTGCGCTTGAGAACGAAGGACTGCAGTGGGCGGGCGACGTCAAATATCACCTCGGGGCCTCGCGCGCGGTGCCCGGTGGAGAAGAAGTCGACCTCATCGTGTCGATGCCTCCCAATCCCAGCCATCTCGAAGCGATCGATCCCGTGCTTGTGGGCATGGCCCGGGCGGCCGGCACTGAAGCCGACAGGCCCGGTGCGCCGCGGTTTAATCCGGACGCCGTGCTCCCGATTCTGATTCACGGCGACGCCGCGTTCCCGGGTCAGGGCGTGGTCGCGGAGACGTTGAACCTGCATCGACTCGACGGGTACACAACCGGCGGCACGATTCACATCATTGCCAACAATCAGATCGGTTTCACCACGTGTCCGGACGATGCCTACAGCACGTTGTATGCGAGTGGCATCGCGCGCGGATTCAAGATTCCGATCTTCCATGTGAATGCGGATGACCCGGAAGCGTGTGTCTCGATTGCGCGTCTGGCGTTTGCCTATCGCGCGACGTTCAAACGTGACGTGTTGATTGACCTCGTCGGGTACCGCCGGTACGGGCACAACGAGGGGGATGAACCGGCATTCACGCAGCCGGTGATGTATCAGAAGATCAATGCGCACCCGACCGTGCGGGAGTTGTGGGCACGCACACTCGATACACGCGGGGTACTGACGGGCACGGCGGCCGCCGAGCGGCTGCAGGCGACACTCGACGGCCTGCAGGCGAAATACGACGCACTCGATCCGGACAAACACTACATCGAACCCACGCCAGAGGTGGCGGCGCCAGGGACGGCCGGTCTCACCAAAACGAACGTCGCACTCATGCGCCTCAAGGGACTGAACGACGCGTTGTTGACCGTGCCGGACGGGTTCACCGTCCACCGCAAACTCGAGCGCGCTCGCGACAAACGCCGGCAGGCATTTGCGGCGCCGACCGAGCGCTCATTGGAGTGGGCGGCCGCCGAGGAACTCGCGCTGGCGTCGATCCTTGAAGAAGGCACGCCGATTCGCCTCACCGGCGAAGATGTCGGGCGCGGCACGTTCAGTCACCGGCACGCGATGTTGTCGGACGCCAACGATGGTCACCTGCATGTGCCGTTGCAGCAACTGCCGCAGGCGCGGGCGTCGTTTGAAATTCACAACAGCCCGCTCAGTGAAAACGCCGCCATCGGTTTTGAATACGGCTACAACGTGCAGACACCGGAACGTCTCGTGATCTGGGAGGCCCAGTACGGGGACTTCATCAACGGCGCGCAGACGGTGCTTGACGAGTTTGTGTTGTCCGCGCGCGCCAAGTGGGGACAGGAGCCGTCACTGGTGTTCCTGCTGCCGCATGCACACGAAGGACAGGGACCCGACCACGCGAGTGCGCGCCCCGAACGATTCCTGCAACTGGCGGCCGACATCAATATGCGTGTCGCCAACTGCACGACCGCCGCGCAGTATTTCCATCTGCTCCGGCGTCAGGCCGCGTTGTTGACCTCGGACCCGCTCCCGCTCGTGATCCTCACGCCGAAGAGTCTCCTGCGCCACCCATTCGTCGCGTCGTCGCCCAACGACCTGGCGCAGGGCAAGTGGATGCCGGTCATTGATGACCCGCAGCTGGGCAGTGACGACGTCGGCGCCAAACGGGTGCGCCGTGTGGTGTTCTGCACCGGCAAAGTGGCGGTGGATCTGTTGACCCATTCGAAGCGGTCCGAGCATCTCGACGTGGCCATCTGCCGCGTGGAGCAGCTGTACCCGGTCCCGGATGCCGCCATTCGTGAGGTACTCGCGCGATACACGAGCGCCGAAGAAGTGGTGTGGGTCCAGGAAGAACCGGAGAACATGGGTGCCTGGGAGTTCATTCGTACGCCGCTGCAGTCTTTGATTGGCGACCTGCCGTTGGAGGTGATCGCCCGACCGCGCAGTTCGAGCCCGGCGGAAGGATCGGCTGCGCGCCATGCACAGAACCAGGATCGTCTGATTGCCCAGGTGTGGACCGTGGCTGCGGCCCGAACCTCACCGGCCAGAAAAGGGAGCAAACGCTGATGTCCGTGAAGATCGTCGTGCCCGAGATGGGCGAGTCCGTGGTCGACGCCCGCGTGCGTCGCTGGCTCAAACAGACCGGCGATGCGGTCACGGTCGGTGAACCCCTCGTTGAACTCGAGACCGACAAGGTCGACGTCGAGGTCAGCGCGTCGAAGACCGGCGTGCTTGGTGCGATCGCCCATGCGGAGGGCGCGGACGTCAAGATCGGCGAGGTACTCGGGACGATCGAGGAGGGGGACGGTTCGAAGTCCCGAAGTCCCGAGGTTGCTGGGGTCCCGAAGTCAGCCGAGGTTCCGAAGTCGGCCGAAGTCCCGAAGTCTGCCGAGGTCCCGAAGTCCCGGGGGACCGAGGTTCCGGCGACACCGTCGGCGCGTCGTGAGGCTCGCGAAAAGGACATTCCACTCGCCTCAGTGAAAACCGACGGTCCCCGTGTCACGCGTGACGACGTCCGAAAGGACTCCGGGAACCCAGGAACTCCGGCACCCCGGAACCCCGAGCACCCCGGAACCTCGGGACCTCGCAGTCCTCGTAGCGAGTCCCGCGAACGTATGTCGCGTCGTCGCGCCACGATCGCGAAGCGTCTGGTGGAAGTGCAGGCGACAGCGGCGATGCTCACCACGTTCAACGAGGTGGACATGTCGGCCGTGATCGCGTTGCGTGAACGGCAGAAGCAGGCGTTCAAGGACCGTCATGGCGTGGGCCTGGGGTTTTCGTCGTTTTTTGTGAAGGCCACGATTGCGGCGCTGCGGGAGTTCCCGCGGCTGAATGCCGAAATTGCCGGCGATGAGATGGTGCTCAAGCACTACTTCGACATCGGGATTGCCGTCGGCGCGGAAGAAGGGCTTGTGGTGCCGGTCCTGCGTGATGCGGACCAGTTGTCATTTGCCGGGATCGAACAACAGATCCGCGACTTCGCGACCAAGGCAAAGGACAACACACTCGCACTTGACGACCTGCGCGGCGGCACGTTCACGATCACCAATGGTGGTGTGTTTGGTTCGTTGATGAGCACGCCGATCCTGAATCCGCCCCAGGTGGGCATTCTGGGGTTGCATGCGATCAAGGAACGGCCGATTGGTGTGAACGGACAGGTGGTGTTGCGGCCGATGATGTATACCGCGCTCACCTATGACCACCGCATTGTGGATGGCTCCGAAGCGGTCAGGTTCCTGGTGAAGATCAAGGAACTGATCGAAGATCCAGGCGTGTTGCTGATCGCATGAGCCGCCAGTCCTTCATCGTGTTCGGGTTGGTGGCCGCGGCCGGTCTGGCGGGTGCGTACGCGCTCGGCGTGTTTGACGCGGCCGACCCCGCATCCGATGCGCCACCCTCGACGTCCGCACCTGCGCGGGCCGATGTGGATCGCGACACGTCAGCCGCGCCGGCACCGGCACCACGGCCCGAGTCCCCTCGTCCCGCTCCGTCCCGACCGGTTCCGTCGACCACGACTCCGGTTACCGCGGAGCCCGAGGCGCCCACCACCGCCACCCTGCACATCACCAGCGATGTGCCTGGCGCACAAGTGTTCCTCGACAACAAGTTTGTGGGCACCTCGCCGGCCACCGCGGAAAATGTCGCGCCCGGCCAGCGCAAGGTGAACGTGCAGGCGCCTGGGTACGAGGGGGTCGTCGAGTTTGTTGATGTGGCGGTCGGACCGCGCGATCTGATGATCTCGCTCAAGACGATTCGGCTCGATCAAAAAGTCTCGGTCATCCACAAACATCGCCTGGGATCCTGTGCCGGCACACTCATCGCCACACCCGACGGTGTGCGGTACGTGACCGACAACAAGGACGACGGATTTGTGGTGACACTGCAGAACATCGAAACGTTCCAGGCCGACTTCCTCCAGAAAAACCTTCGGATAAAACTTCGTGGCGGTCGGACCTACGAATTCACCGACCCGTCAGGCAAGGCCGACGCGTTGTATCTGTTTCATCAGGAAGTAGACAAGGTCCGCCAGCGGGTGAAATGAGACCTCACCTGATTCCACTGATCGTGGTCGCGACGGCTGCCGGATGTGCGCAGTCGTTGCCCGAACACGACAACCGAATTTTTACGGCCGTGCCGGTGGCCAAACTGTCTGCCGCCAATCTGGTGCAGGCGTTTGCCACCAATTCGACTGATGCCACCGACCGTTTTGTGGGGAAGGCTGTTGAGGTCAGTGGCCTGATCCGGGACCTGCAGGGTGATCCCGGCACGGCGCGGACCTTCCTGCTGTCGGCCGGCGAGTCGACCACACACGTCCGTGTGTCGCTTCACGAGGATCGTGCGCCCGAGATCGCCAGGACTCTGGCCAATGGCCAGCGCGCCACCTTCCGCTGTTTTTGCGAAGGCCTGACTGATCATGTGCAGTTGAAGAGCTGCGTGGTACCGTAACAGCCGGACATGGCGTCGTATACCGCAAAAGACATTACCGTTCTCGAAGGCCTGGAACCCGTCCGTCGCCGCCCCGGCATGTATATCGGCGGCGTGGGTTCGGCGGGCCTGCACCACCTGGTCTGGGAAATTCTCGACAACTCGATCGACGAGGCGATGAATGGCCACGCCTCCAACGTCGTGGTCACGTTGCACGCCGACGCCGCGTCGCTGACCGTCAGTGACGACGGTCGCGGCATTCCGGTGGATAAACATCCGACGACCAAAACCAGCGCGCTGGAGGTGATCTTCACCACCCTGCACGCCGGCGGAAAATTCGAGGGGCAGAACTATAAAACGGCGGGTGGTCTCCACGGCGTCGGCGCATCCGTCGTCAACGCCCTGTCACGCGAACTGATCGCGACCATCAAACGTGACGGGTCCACGTGGGAACAGCGCTACAAACAGGGCGCGCCGCAGGGGGACGTCAAAAAACTCGGCGCCGCCAGAGGCACCGGCACCACCGTGTTCTTCCGTCCGGACCCGACAATTTTTCCGAAGACGCAGTTTGATTCCGACGTCATTCGCGAGCGCATCGAGGTGGCCAGTTACCTGCACAAGGGGCTGAAGATCACCTTTGAAAATGAGGCCGCCGAGGGTGAGCAGCCGAGGCGCGAAGTGTTTGAGCACTCGGAAGGCATCGCCGACTACCTCAAGAAAATTCTTGTCGACCGCAAGGCGAAGCCGGTGCACGAACTGGCGTTTGTCCTCACGCGTGAACACGAAGAGTCGGGCATGCGGCTCGACGTGGTGCTGCAGTGGAGTGAAGCCACCGAAGAGCACCTTCGCAGCTACGTCAACGGCATTCCCACCGCGTCAGGCGGCACCCATGAAAATGGTCTCCGTGCCGGTCTGGGCAAGGCGATCCGGAACTTCATCGACACACATGCGCTTTCACCCAAAGGGGTGACGCTGACCGCCGAGGATATTCGTGAGGGCATGATCGGCGTGCTCAGCATCTTTGTGACCGAGCCCCAGTTTCAGGGACAGACCAAGGACCGTCTGAACAACCCCGAGGTCACGAACATCGTCGACTCGATGGTGCGTCCGGCGCTTGAACACTGGCTCAATCACAACCGGAGCACGGCCGAACAGATCATCGCGCGCATCATTCTGGCCGCGAGGGCGCGTGAGGCGAGCCGCGCGGCCCAGGCCGAGGTCACCAGAAAATCAGCGACGTCGTCGCGACTGACGCTGCCAGGCAAGTTGAGCGACTGCACGTCGAATGGCCGCGAGGACAGCGAAATTTTCATCGTTGAAGGTGACTCGGCCGGTGGCTCCGCCAAACAGGGGCGGGACCGCGCGCGTCAGGCCATTCTGCCGTTGCGTGGCAAGGTGTTGAATGCCGAAAGTGCCACCACGGCCAAGGTGCTCGAGAACCGGGAGCTCTCGGATCTGGTGACCGCGCTGGGCTGTGGCATCGGCAAGGGATTCGAACTCGCGAAACTGCGATACGGCAAGGTGATCATCCTGGCCGACGCTGACTCGGACGGACATCACATTGCGACGTTGTTGCTGACGTTCATCTTCCGCCACATGCCGCAGCTGATCAACGCCGGCAAAATCTACCTCGCACAACCGCCGCTCTATCGCATCGACATCGGCAAGGAAACCCACTGGGCGACCGACGACAAACATCGTGACGACATCCTCAAACGGGCCACCAGTCGAGGCAAGGTCGACATCACCCGGTTCAAGGGCCTCGGCGAGATGATGCCGAAAGTGTTGTGGGAGACCACGATGAACCCGAGGACGCGTCGCCTGCTGCGTGTGGGCATCGAGGATCAGTTGACGACCGACCGCATCATCAATGAGCTGATGGGCAAGGATCCGTCGGCGCGTTTCCGTTTCATCATGGCCAACGCGGAAGCGGCGGAAGAACTCGACGTTTAAAGCAGGGCCTTGGCCTTGTCGAGCACATCGGTGAGTTCAAACGGCTCGCGCAGCAAGGCGTCGCCGGGTTCAACATCGATGGGTTGATCCTGCGCCAGCAGCAATATCTTCATCTCCGCCCGGTTCTCGCGCAGTCGCCGCGCCAATGTCCGGCCGTTTTCAATCGTGACGTCGACGACCGCAAGGCCGATGGGACCGCTGTACCGTTCAGCGATCAGCAGCGCCTCGGCGGCGGTCGCGGTGGCCAGCACCTGCCGGTCGAGATCCGTCATCAGCCGTCGCAGCAACTGGCGGTTGGTGGTGTCGCCCTCAACAATGAGAATCGCACTTGGGCTTGCCTCGAACGGCCTGGCCGAATCCCTGGACGCCGCCACCGCCGCGTCCGCCACCACCGGCAGCGTCAGCGTGAAGGTGGTCCCACGACCGACGACGCTCTCCACTGAGATCGTGCCGCCAAACTGCTGCACAAGGCCGTGGACGATGGCGAGGCCGAGGCCGGCGCCGCGTTCCTGCTTGGTCGTGAAGAAGGGCTCAAAGATGTGGTTGACCGTTTCGGCATCCATCCCTGTGCCCGTGTCGCTGACGCGCATGGCGATGCGGTTGGCGATCGGCGTGAGCCCGTAGCCGCCGGTGTCCTGGCTGAACGTGGCGATGGTGATGGTGCCGCCGTTGGGCATGGCGTCCCTCGCGTTGGTGGCCAGATTGAGGATGATGCGCTCGAACTGGAGTGGATCGATGCGGACCACGTCTGCGGACGCCTTGAGCTGGAGGACCAGTCGCCGGCGGTCATCCAGCAGTGGGTTGATGAGTTTTTCGGTGCGGCGCAGCGTCTCGTGCAGACTGACGGACTGCAGTGTGGTCTGCTGTCGGCGGCCAAACGTCATCAACTGGGAGGCCAGGTCGGCGGCCCGCGCGGCAGCCGCCCGGATCTGGCGGACGTCCTCGTTGAGGGGGCTGTCCTCGCCGATCTGCTGACTGATGATTTCCGCGCGACCCCGCACCACCTGCACGAGGTTGTTGAAGTCGTGGGCCACCGAGCCCGCGAGGCGCGCCACGGCGTCCATCTTTCTGGCGACGCCCAGTTCAGTCATGAGGCGCAGTTCGGTGGCTTCCATCTGCTCGCGCTCACGTTCCAGTGTGCGATACGCGGCGAGCGCAAAACCTCCAAGCGAGACCATGCTGAGAATCGAGACCACCTCGCGGATCGGTCGGCTGGTGGTGCCGGTGAAGACACCGGCGGCATACAGGGCGTAATGCAGGAACGGCAGCAGGAACGCCGAAATCAGCAGGATGTGCCCGGCCCGCAGGGCGCGCTGATTCGGCGCCGGTTCGTTCAGGACACGTTGCTCGGCGGGGAACGGCACATGTCGCGCTCGAATCGCCAGGGTGAAGACGACCCCGGGCATCGTCCAGATGTGATCCACCCATCCGCCCGGGGCGATCAGGGACTCGTTGGTCAGATAGGAAAACCCTTCAACCAGATCCCCCACCATCACGACCGCCGCCGCAGCCGCCAACCAGGCGTAGAGCAGGCTCCATCGAACGGACCATGTCTCGCGGCGCATCCACAACAAGCGGCTGATGATCACCGCGTCGAGCAGCAGATACATCAAAAAAGACGGGACGGCCGTCTCGTACTGCTCCGGCGAAAACGAGGCGGGGACCAGCGCGAAGTACCAGAGCAGGTAAAACCCGAGCACTGTCAGGCCGGCGGTGCGCAGCAGGCTTTCTTTTTCCGCGAGCGAACCGGTGTGGAGCTCGTGGGGCCGCAGTTCAATGGCGAGAATAAAGAGGACGTAATAGACCAGATATCCGAACTCCATCAGCAGATCGAGTTCGTGCGTCCAGTTGGCGTCTTCGATGACGGCGTAGGGAATGGAGACAATCAGCCAGGCCGCAAACCCGCTGCCCAGGATCACCCAGAAGCGCCGTTCGCTGGTCTCGGGAATCCGGGATACACCAATCCACGCCGCACAGACGATCGACACGAGCGATGGAATTGCGTAGAAGCGGGAGCCGAACGCCAGCACCCAGGACTCGGGAACTCCAGGAAATGCGTAGAGTGCGAGAGATCCGAGCCAGAGCAGGACGGCAAGTCCGACGATCCAGTCTTTGAGGAGGGCGCCAACCATCCGGTGACAGTCATACTACACGCATGCGCAGGGTGATTGGAGTGGTACTCATGGTCGACGGCCTGGCCACAGCCCTTTGGTTCACGACCCTGCTGAGTTCGCTGGCCCTGCGTGATCCCCTCAGCGTGGCCGCCATCGTCGCCCGTCTGGTGTCCGGTGTGTTGTGTGTGATCGCCGGGTGGCTGGTGACGCAGCGGCGTCCCCCCGGCGACGGCCTTGCCGTGGCCGCCAGTCTGGCGACTGCCGCCCTGGTGTCGGCGGGGATGATCTGGCGGTTGTTGCCCTCCAATCTTGACCCCGGGCTGCGTCTGCCGGTGGCCGTCGCGTATTGGCTGGTCGCGCTGGTGATTGCTGTAATCTCCTTCCATGACGACGGGAGCAGAGCTCGCCCTTGAAACTCACGGCCTCAAAAAGTCATTCGGCGATCTGCAGGCCGTCGACGGCATCGACCTCGCCGTTCCCAAAGGCAGCTTCTATGGGTTTCTTGGTCCCAACGGTGCCGGCAAGTCCACGACCATCAAATGCCTCACCGGGTTGCTCAAACCCACGTCCGGCCAGTTCCGCATTCTTGGTCTTGATCCGCTGACCGACCCCGTGGCGGTCAAACGCCGCATCGGAGTGGTCCCGGAGGACCTGGCGCTGTTTGATCGTCTGAGTGGGGCGGAGACGTTGTCGTTTGTCGGCCAGGTGCACGGCCTGGATGCGGCCAGTGTCCGTACACGGTCACAGGAGCTGCTGACGCTGATGGACCTGACCGGCGCTGCGGGCGACATGGTGGCGGACTACTCCCACGGGATGCGGAAGAAACTCGCCCTGTCGGCGGCGTTGCTGCCGGCGCCGCGGCTGCTGTTTCTGGACGAACCGTTCGAAGGTATCGACGCGGTCGCGTCGCGACAGATCAAGGAGCTGCTCTCGCACTTTGTGCGCGGTGGCGGGACCGTGTTTCTCACCTCCCACATTCTCGAAATTGTGGAGCGGCTGTGTGACCACATCGGCGTGATTCAGCGTGGACGCCTTGTCGCGCAGGGGCCCATGAGCGAGTTGCGATCGGGTGTGGGCGTCGGTAAGACGCTTGAGGAAATTTTTCTCGATCTGGTGGGCGCGGAACGCGCGGCAGCGCCGACGATGGGCTGGCTCGCAGGATGATCCGTCAACTGCGCGCATTCGGCTGGCTGCGCTGGCGGCTGCTCATGAATGGTGTGCGCGGCGCCAAGCGGCGCGACACCCTGGAGCAGATCTCGCGGGTGCTTGCCCTGCTCGCGCCGGTGGCGATCGTGGTGTTTTCGCTCGGATCGATTCTGGCCCTCAGTTTCGGCGGATTTTTTGCGGGCCTCGCCCTGGCAACCGGGGCCGACAGCGGCCTCGGCCTGGTGATGGTGACGCGTGTCGTGCTGGTGGTGCAGTTGATGATCGTGGTGTTTATGCCGCTCGGCATCGGCACCCAGTCAGCCGCGAAATACACGCGGTTGTTGCTGCTGCCGATTCACCGGCGTGTGCTGCATCTGATCGAGGTTCTGTCGGGCATCTCGGATCCGTGGATTTTTGTGGTCGTGCCCGGCCTCGTGCTCCTGGCGATCGGGCTGGCGGCAGGCGGCGCGTTTGTGGCGGCAGTGCTCGTGCTGATCGCCAGCGCAGGTCTGATCGCGTTGTTGTTGTCTGTGGGGGCGCTGGTCAGTTTTCTGGCCGGCTGGGTGATGCGCGACCGTCGACGCGCCGAACTCATGACGCTGGTGTTTGTGCTTGGTATCTCCATGGCGGGCCTGTTGCCGCACATGTTTGGCACCGACATGGCGCAGCGCAGTCGGGACGACAAGGCGGCCGGTCGAACACGGCCCGCGATGAGTGTGGCCCGTGTGGAATCCTCGTTGCCGATCTGGACGCGCGCGATCCCGTCCGAGATGTACGGGCGCGTGGTGTCGTCGGCCACGATCAGTCGCGCTCCCGGCGAGGCACTGCTGTGGACGCTGGGCATCTGGGTGCAGGCCGCGATTCTGTTCCTGTTGTCGGGTGTGGTGCACAGGCGGATGTTGGACGCGGGGGAAGGGCAGGCCCGTCGGCGGGTGGACGCGACATTGGTGACGCTGCCGCGTGTGCCGCTGCTGAGCTCGGCCGCGTCGGCCGTTGCGGTGGCGCAATTCCGGACCGGGCTCAAGTCCGTGCGCGGACGGGTCGCCGTCCTGTTGCCCGGGCCCATGGTCGCGCTGCTCGCGCTCGTACTGGCGCGAGCGCCCGAAGAGGCGCCGTGGATCGCAGCGATTCCCAATTATGGCCACCTCGTGTTTGGCGCGAGCCTGATCTTTGCGATCTACGCGATACAGCCGTTCTCCATGAATCAGTTTGCGTCCGACCGCGCGGGATTGACGCTGCAGTTGTTGATGCCGGTCAGCACCATGGACCTTGTCTGGGGCAAAGCGGTCGGCACGTTCGGGATGTTTGTGGCTGCGGGATTGTTGTCCTTGCTTGTGACAGGCATCTCCACCGGCAGCGGATCCCTGCTGCTCTGGATGTCGGTGATCGTGGCCGCCAGCACGACGTTTGTCACCATGACACCGGTGGCCGCCGCGATGTCCGCCGCGTTTCCCGTGGCCGCCGATTTGAGCAAAACCGGATCGGCCGGCAATCCGCATGGGGCCGCGATGCTGGTCGGGATGGTCCTGGTGTTGGTGTCCGCCGTGCCCCCGGGCCTGATTGTGCTGGTCGGGCCCCGATTCAGCGATGTAACCACGCTGGTGGCGACACTCGTCTGGGCCGCCGTGGTCTGCGCGGTCGTGGTGCCGCTGCTGTCGGTGGCGGCCAGGCTCGTGACCGCGAGGCGCGAGAACCTCTATCTGACCCGGTAGATCAGCCGACGAACTTGTAGCCGAGCCCGTGGATGGTCAGCACATACTGGGGAGTGCGGGGATTGGGTTCGATCTTCTGACGCAGCCATGCGACGTGTACGTCGACCGTGCGCGTCGATGGCATCGAGTGGTATCCCCAGACCTCATTCAGCAGCTCGTCACGGGTCAGCGTGGCTTCCCGATGCTCGATGAAATATTTGAGCAGCAGGAACTCGCGCGCGGACAGTTCAATCGGTTTGCCGTCCCTGGTGACCGTCGCTTTGCGGAAGTCGACCACGATGTTGCCGAAGTGGGCGGTGGTCTGGCCTGAGGTCGCCGCGGTCGCGCGGCGCAGCTGCACCTCGACCCGAGCGGTGAGCTCGAGCATGTCGAACGGTTTGGTGAGGTAGTCGTCGGCGCCGAGTTTGAGGCCCAGCACCTTGTCCACGACCTGTCCCCGGGCGGTCAACATGATGATCGGGGTGGTGATGCCGCGTTGACGCAGGTCGCGGCAGACATCAAAGCCGCTGGCGCCCGGCAACATCACATCAAGCAGAATCACGTCCCAGGGTTCGCGGGTGGCGCGTTCGAGCCCGGCAGGACCATCCGAGGCGGCCGCCACCTCGTACCCTTCACTCTTGAGGCGGTCGGTCAAGGTCAGCACCAGACCGGGTTCATCTTCGATCAGGAGGACGCGGCGGACGCGGGGGGATGACGTCATGCTTCTGGTGCCGATGGAAAGGCCGCCGGCAGGCGCAGGGTGAATGTGGCACCTTCACCCAGTGTGGAACGCACGGTAATTGACCCGCGATGCGCCTCGGCGATACGCGACACCAGACTCAGACCGAGGCCGTTGCCGTGTAGCTGCCGGCTGACCACGTCTCGGCCGCGATAAAACGGCTCAAAGATGTGCGGGAGATCTTCCGCCGCAATACCCTGACCCCGATCACTCACCGCGATCGCCACGTCGTCTTTTCCGCCGTCACGTTGCCGCGAAATATCAATTGTGAGGGCGTGTCCGTCGGCGGCGTATTTAATCGCGTTGCCGACCAGATTGTTGAGCGCCCGACGAATCGCTTCTTCGTCGACCATCACCAGTGGCAGATCCGGCGGCGCGGTGACTTCGGTTGTGAACCCCAGGGACGTCAGCGCCGCGGCGTGTGAATCGATTACGTCCTGTGCCAGCCACGCGAGGTCCACAGGCCGGAGGGCGAGTGCCCGGCGATTGCCGCTCAGGCCGGCAAATTCGAGCACTTCCTCGACCATGTCGGTCAGACGACGACCTTCGTTTTCAATCAGTTCACCGTACCGCTTCGCCTGATCGGGTTCGTCAACGACCCCAGCCGACAGATTCTGCGCGGCCGATCGAATCACCGCGAGCGGCGTCCGGAGTTCGTGCGAGACGGTCGCTACAAACTCCATCTGCTGCGCCGCAAGTTTTTCCGACTTGCGCGCGTTGATCACGATCAGGCCCACGCCGGCAATCAATACGCCGAGAATGCCGAAGCTTGTGGTCAGGTTGCGGCGTCGCGCCTGGGCCACAGCCTCATCAAGCGAGCCCGAGCCATGCTGCAGGATGATGCGCCACCCCGGCAGCGCCATACGCAGGGGTTGCCCCTCCTTCGTCAGGGGCACCGTCCCGCTGCGCTCCTGCACAAACACTGACAGGCTCCCGGCCGCGGCGGCGGGCTCTGAGGCCGACGACGTGGTGATGGTCGCGGTGCTCCGTCTGGGCGCTTCCATCTGCCAGGCGAGGACACGACTCTCGGTCACCATACGCGCGGTGAATTCCGACCGGGCACCGGTAAAAAACAGGGCCATCGCGTCGATGTGCAGTTGGTCGATGGTGTCTGTGGGGGCCAGACCGCGACCAAAAATACGATCGTTGAGGCGGTCCACCACGGCCACCCGGTAGTGATTGGAATCTTCGTTTGGAAAAAACCGCTCGACCAGCGCGGGAATCAACGACTCCGTGATCACCGATCGATCGAGTTCGACCACGATGAAGTCGGTGCCCGTCATCCTGACAGACACCATCACATCGTCTCCGGCGCTCATCTGATGAGGGCGGGTGGCAATGGGGACCACGAGTGCCGGCACCGAGTCCACGACCGGCGAGACAGACATGGTGAACATGGGACCGATGCCCCGCGAGAGCATGGTCCCGACGGCAGTGGCCGTCGGGCCCGTCGACCGGGGAATCGACAGCGAGATGTTGTGCTGCACAGCCGCAAAGTGCGCGGGCCACTCCACGGCCTCGCCTGTGCGTGTCTCCGGGTTCCACTTCGCCAGTGTGTGCCCCGTCGGTGTGGCCGTCGCAATGTAGAGGGATCGCACCAGGCCGGGGAACATCGCGCGTGTGCGCCAGGCGTCGTACTTCGCCGAGACGGCAGCCCAGCGATCACTGCCAAGCGCGTCGCCCTCAATCATCAGTACGGTCGACGCCACCGAAATTTCGCGGTCAAACTCCGCCGCAAACTCGTTCGCCCGTTGTGCGAGTGTGCGCTGCATCTGCGCGCGTTCGGCCTCGCTGACCTGACCCAGCCAGCGGTACTGGAAGGCACCCAGCAACACGACCAGCAGGATCAGTGCCGCAGGCAGCAACAACCGAAGGGAGAGCCGTGTGGCCCGCATGCACGGCAGTTTACCACGCAGTCTCAAGTCACTTGTCACTGTAAGTTGTTGAAAAGGATACATTTACGTCCTTAACAATCTCTTTGCTCCCACTTAACCAAAAGCCGCGTACCACCAACCACGATGGACCGTCTTAGTGGCAGGAGGCAGTGATGCGCAAGGTGATGAACGGATTTGTGGTGGCGATGGTGGCGGTGCCGGCGTTGGTGCTTGGCCAGGGTGGTGACGTGAACAAGGTGTTGGCCGACATGCGCGCGGCGCTGGGTGGCGCCGACAAGGTGGCCGCAGTCAAGACGATGACGGCGACGGGGCGGACGTTGCGGACCAATCAGGCCGGCACCACCTCCGAGAGTGAGTTTGAGCTGGCGATGGAACTGCCCGACAAGTACATGATGCGCAGCGTGCTCGCCAACATGGGCCAGATGAGCATCTACCGGAACGCCGGCTTCAACGGCAACGGCCTGATCAACCTGATCGATCAGCCGCCCTCACTCGGTGGTGGCGGTGGGGCCATGGTCGTGATGCGTTCCGCCGGTGGACCGGCTCCTGGTGCCGTGGCCACGCCCGAACAGAAGGCCGAGTCCGAGCGGTTGCAGGTGCTGATGCACAAGCGCGATTTTGCCCGGTTGGCGCTGGGCATGTTCGGGTCCTCCTATGCAGGATTTCCCGTCGAGTTCTCGTATGCCGGCGAAGCCGAAGCGGCTGACGGCAAGGCGTACGTCGTGGATGTGAAGGGTGCCGAGGACTTCGCCGCGCGTTTGTTTGTGGATGCAAAGACGAACCTGCCGCTGATGTTGAGCTGGACAGCCCTTGAGCCCCTGGTAATGCAGCAGAACATCAGTCGTGGTGGTGGCCCCGGCCAGCCCATGGTGATGCAGGGCGGCGGCAGCCCGGAAGAACGCGCCAAACTCATGGAAGAAATGGCGGCCCGTCAGAAGGAAGCTGAAGCCAATCGCAAGATGGTCGAGTACCGCGTGTACTACTCCAACTTCCGCAACGTGAACGGCCTCAAGTTGCCGCACACACTCCAGCGGTCCGTGGCCGGCAAACCCACCGAAGAAATGACGTTCGACGCGATCAAGGTCAATCCGAAGATCGATTCGAAGAAGTTCGAAATCACCAAGTAGACCAAGTAGCAGGCAGAAGGAGAGTCGTTGTGGTGAAAACATGCATTCGCATGACAGGAGTGGTGTGCCTCGCGGTCACCGTGATCATGCCCAAACCCGTGAATGCGCAGACGCCGGCGGCCACCGGGCGCCTGCTGGTGACAGTGGTGGACCAGACGGGCGCGGTGCTCCCGGCGGCAACAGTGACGATTGTGGGCCAGGCACCAGCCACCACCACCGACGCGGGCATCGCGACCTTTGGCGCGCTGCCGCTTGGCCGATACACCATCCAGGCGGAGTTCGCCGGATTCGAGACCGCAACCGTGCGTGACGTGCGTGTGCGTGCGGGGGACAACCGCCGGACGGTCACTCTCCAGTTGAAGAAGATGGAGGACTCGGTCACGGTTGGTCGTGACGGGCAGTCCTCAGGACTTGATCCACGCGGCAATGCATTTTCAACGGTGCTCACGCGCGAAATGATCGAAGCGTTGCCCGATGACCCCGAAGAAATGGAGGCGGTCCTCAAGGCGATGTCGCCGCCGGGCGCGCAGTTGCGGATCGACGGTTTCAGCGGTGGCCAGATGCCGCCCAAGTCCCAGATTCGATCCATCCGCCTGCCGCGCATGGATCAGTTTGCCGCGCAGAACCATGGCGGGATGCAGGGGGCGATGTTCATCGACATCATGACCCAGCCCGGCGCCGGTCCCCTGCGTGGCAGCGTGGACACGTCGTTTAATGACGATGCGTTGAATGCGCGCAATCCATTTCAGCCGATCAAGGGTGACGAACAACTGCGCCAGTACGGGATGTCGCTCTCCGGCACCATCCGCCCGAACAAGACGTCGTTTTCGTTCAATGCGGGCGGCACCACACAATACGCCTCACCGAACCTGCTCGCGGTGTTGGCTGATGGGACGACGGTGACCGACACGCTGCGCACACCTACGGACATGCTGAATGCGACGTTGCGCCTCGACCACGCGATCAACAACGACCACGCGGTCCGTCTCAGCCTGTCGCGCAGCGAACGGGATACACGTAATCAGGGCATCGGCGGGTTCAACCTGCTCGACCGCGCCTACAGGTCAGAGTCAACGACCACAACGCTGCGACTGTCGGAGACCGGCCCTGTCGGGCGCCGCATGTTCTCCGAGTCCCGCCTCCAACTCACCTGGGGTTCATCATCCAACCGCTCGACCTTTGAAGCGCCGACCGTGCGTGTGAATGACGCGTTTACGTCCGGCGGTGCGCAGCAGCGTGGTGGTCAGAATCGTTTTGATGTGGAGGCGGCCACGGACCTGGACTACGTGAAGGGCGCGCACTCCTGGCGGACGGGGTTGCTCGTGGAAGGCGGGCGCTATCGGTCCGACGATATGTCGAACTACCTGGGCACCTACACGTTTGCGAGCCTGGACGATTACCGCGCCGGGCGTCCCATGAGTTACACGCGCCGGATTGGTGATCCCAATCTGACCTATTCACGGTGGCAGGTGGGGGTGTATGTGCAGGACGACTGGCGTGTATCACGCAGTGTGATGGTGTCGGCCGGGGTGCGTGCGGGTGTCCAGTCGTTGACCGGGGACCAGCTCAACGTGTCGCCGCGCCTCAACCTGGCGTGGTCGCCCTTCCGCAGCGGGAAAACCACGTTCCGCGCGGGGTACGGATACTTCTACGACTGGCTGAGTGGCGACCTCTACAAGCAGACGCTGCAGTTGGATGGCTTCCGTCAGCGTGAACTCAATGTGCTGAACCCGTCCTACCCGACCGTGCCCGAGGCCGGTCTCACCACAGTGACCAACCAGTACCTCTGGTCGGACGACCTGACGTTGCCTTCGGGGCACCGCATGCACGTCGGCGCGGAGCGGACGCTCACGCCCAATCAGCGTGTGAACATCAATTACTCCCGCTCGTGGGGCAATGGCCAGTTGCGTGGTCGCAATCTCAACACACCGGTCAACGGGGTGCGACCCAATCCGGCGTTTGCCAACATCCTCAGCCTGGTGAGTGACGCCGAGAGCACGACGGACTCTGTCAATGTGGGCTGGAGCCTGACCAAGCTCAAGTGGAAGCAATCGTTCTTCTTCGTCAACTACATCTGGACCAACGCCCGCACCAATACCACCGGCGCGTTCTCGGTGCCGGCCAACGGCGACAACCTCGATACCGAGTGGGGACCGTCGATGGGCGACATCCGCCATCGGGCCAGTGCCTCCTTCAACATGCGGCCACTCACGGACCTCAGCATCAGTTTGAATGCGCGCGCGCAGTCCGGGTCTCCGTACACGATCACGACGGGTCGTGATGACAACGGCGATGGTCTCTTCAACGACCGTCCCGAAGGTGTGGGTCGCAACTCTGCTCGCACGGCGGCGCAGTGGGATCTGGGTGGACGGATTTCCTATGCCTGGGGATTTGGCACGCGGGCGCAGGCAGGCGGCGGGGGCGGCGGTGTGCAGACGGTCATGATTGGCGGCGGTGGCGGAATGGCCGCGGGATTTGGCGGCGGTGCGAACAACAAACGGTTCCGCATCGAGGTCTACCTGTCTGGTCAGAACCTCCTCAACCGCGCCAACTATGTCGGGTATTCGGGCGTGGTGACGTCGCCCTTCTTCGGACAACCCACCAATGTCATGAATCCGCGCAAGCTGCAGGCGGGACTCCGGTTCGGATTCTGAAGGTGTGGCCGCGCCGGCCGATTACAGGTGTGGGAGGCGTGTGTGCACTATCCAAATCCGATCGAGCTTGATCTGCGAGGCGGCGGAGTGTTGCCTGCGCCACATGTGGCCGAGGGGGGCGCCTGCCAGTCCACGTGTCCTGAGCTTGTGCGTCGCACACAACAGCTCGAACAACACCGCGTGGAAGACCTCGCATCCGTCGTCGGTGCCCTGCACGAGGCCCTGGGCGCGCTCGGTGCGGAGATGGCGTCGTGGCAGGGCGATGTGCAGACCTCGGCGGCGAAGTTCGGGGCCATTGTGTCGCAACCGGACCCGGCGGTCCTTCGGACGCAGGTGCTGGACGAAGTCCGGGCGCTGAAACAGGTGGTGGTGGAGCGCCGCCAGCGATGGGATGTCACACAGAGGGCGTATGCCGAACGTGTGACCGCGCTGGAGGTGCAGTTGCGAACCACACGCGAGGAGGCGGCGACCGACAAACTGACCGGTGTGGCCAACCGCCGCGCGTTTGATCGGGAGATGGCGCATCGACTCCGATCGTCCCAGCAGCGGGTGGTGCTCGCGTTGTTTGATGTGGACGACTTCAAGAGTGTCAACGACACCCACGGGCACGCCGAAGGCGACCGGCTGCTTGCCGGCATTGCGGAGATGTTGACGACGTCGATGCGGCCAGGGGATCTGGTCGCGCGGTTGGGCGGGGATGAGTTTGCGGTGATCGTGGCCGGCCTGACGCTGGGACAGGCGGAGTGCCGGTTCTCGACCCTGGTGAGCGAGATTGGTGTGGCGCTGCACGGGGTGAGTTGTGGCCTGTCGGAGTTTTCCGCTGGTGACAACGCGCAGAGTCTGTACGACCGAGCCGATGCGGCGTTGTATGACGCCAAACGGGATGGCAAACAGCGGGTGGTCTCCAAAAGCCAGAGGTACCTCAGGGATCGGTGACGGTAGTGTTACGCTCGACGGATGGCTGGTTTTGATGATTTTCGCGCGCGCATCGTAGACGCCGAGCAGACCGGGAATCCGGCGGTGTTCGAGGAGTTGTTGTCCGAGGACGCCGTGATTATGGCGCCGGGGTTTCCGCCCATCGAGGGCCGCGAGGACTGCCTGGCGTTCCTGCGCGAGGTGCTTCGCACGATGCACACGATGTACGAGCGTAAGGTGACGTGTGACAGCGCGGAAGTGGTGGTGTCCGGGAACCTGGCGTTTGACCGCGGACGATTTGCGCAGGTGATGACGCCGCGTGATGGCGGGCCTGTCGAGCGGGAAGCGGGGCACTACCTCTGGATGTATCGCCGGGACTCGAATGAGCGATGGTGGCTGGTGCGCATCATTGGCAGCGTCGAGCCCGCGACGTCCTACACACCGATTGGCGTGATCTCCAGTCCCTACAGCGACGTGGACCAGGTGCCGAGAGGGCCGGGCACCGAGCATTCGGCGGAAGGGGTGCTCGAGATACGCGCGGCGTTGGAAGAGGGCCTGACGGACATCGAAGGGTTTTCGCACCTCTATGTCATCTGGGAATTCCACCGGTCTGAGGGCAGCGAGTTGATGGGCCAGTCGCCCAATGGTGATCGGCCACACGGCGTCTTTGCGTCGCGGTCGCCATTCCGGCCCAACCCCATCGGCCTCACGGTGGTGCGCCTGTTGCGTCGTGAGGGGCGCCGGCTGATTGTCTCGGGACTGGACATGTTGGACGGCACGCCGATCCTCGATATCAAGCCGTACCTTTCGAACGTGCCGGCCGAGGATCTGCGTCGCGGATGGTTTGAAACCGAACGAGGGCGTCTGTTGTAACCTTCGGGCATGAAAATCCGACTTCTCGCCGGCCTGGCATGTGCGGGCCTGTCGGCCGTGGCGCTGGTGGCACAGCAGGCCCCGCCCCAGGCGCCGCCACCCCCGTTTGATCTCGTCATTTTGAACGCGCGCGTGTTTGACGGCACCGGCAATCCCTGGTTCCCCGCAGACATCGGCGTGCGTGACGGCCGGATCGCGGCTGTGGGGTCGCTCGCGCGGGCCCAGGCACAACGTGTCATTGACGCCACCGGCAAATATGTGTCGCCGGGCTTTATCGACATTCACTCCCATGCCGACGATGGCGCGCGTGAGAGCGGCGGATTTCGTGATCCGAATGCGGAGATTCGTGCGGCCCCCAACCTTGTGATGCAGGGCATCACCACCGTCGTCGTCAATCAGGACGGTCGATCGCCGTGGCCCATTGCCACGCAGCGAGCGCTCATCGAAAAAAACAAGATTGGCCCCAACACCATGTTGCTGGTGGGGCATGGTGCCGTGCGGTCGGTGGTGATGGGGCGGGACACTCGTCGGCCCGCGACTGCCGAAGAGGTCGGGCAGATGCGTTCCCAGGTGAGGATTGCGCTCGGGCAGGGTGCGGTCGGGATGTCGGCCGGTCTTGAATATGAGCCCGGGCGATGGAGTGTCACCTCCGAGCTGGTGGAGCTTGCGAAGGAGCTGCCCACGGTTGAGGGCGTGTATATCTCGCACGAGCGGAGTGAGGGCAGTGACCCGCTCTGGTATGTGCCCAGTCAGGATGGGCCCGGGCCACCCACGTTGCTGGATGCCGTGCGCGAGACCATTGAGATTGGCGAAAAGAGTGGTGCGCGGGTGGTGGCGTCACACATCAAGGCAAAGGGCGCCAACTACTGGGGATCGAGTGCGGCTGCGATCAGTCTGATTGAGCGGGCGCGTGAGCGTGGGGTGGACGTGTGGGCGGATCAGTATCCGTATCCGACATCGGGCACCGACGGTTCCACCGTGTTGATTCCCGCGTGGGCGACCCGCGCGACAGGCGCGGCGCAGGCGTCGGGTGGCCGCGCTGAGGCATTGCGACAGACCTTGATGGACGCGGAAAAGGCGGCCACGGTGCGGTCGGACATCGCGCATGAGATTGCGCGGCGTGGCGGCGCCGACAACGTGGTGGTCTACGAATACACGGATAAATCCCTGTACGGCAAAACACTCGCGGAGATCGCGCGCCTCTGGCGTGTGGATCCGGTGGAGGCGGCGATTCAGATTCAGTTGGAAGGGGTGCCCACCCGCGCCGGTGGCGCGCGGATGCGTGGTTTCTCCATGGACGAGAAGGACATGGAGGCGTTTGCGCAGCAGCCTTGGGTCGCGACGTCAACCGATGCCGGCATCGCGCTCCTGAATGGGCCACCCTCCACCCACGCGCGGTTTTACGGCAGCTTCCCGCGCAAGATCCGGCACTATGCCATTGACCGCGGCGCGATCACGATCGAGTCGGCGATCCGGTCGTCCACGTCGTTGCCGGCGCTCATCATGGGGCTGAAGGATCGCGGCATCATCCGTGAGGGCATGGTTGCTGACCTGGTGGTGTTTGACCTGGAGACCCTTCGCGACAAGGCGACATTTTTTGAGCCCCATCAATATTCGGATGGGGTCGAGTACGTGTTTGTGAACGGGGTCGCTGTTGTGGATGCCGCCAAACCCACGTGGGCCCTGCCCGGGAAGGTGATTACGCGCTAGTGGCCATTACACTGAAGCCCGAGACGGCGCAGTTGATGCGTGAGTCCATTAAACGGTATGTGGCCGAACACCTCGATCAGGACATCGGCGACTTGAAGGCGATGATGTTGCTTGAGTTCTGCCTCAAGGAGATCGGTCCTACGATTTACAACCAGGCGATCGGCGACGCGCAGAAATATTTCGAGACGCGTGTCATCGACCTTGATGGCACCTGCCACGAGCCAGAGTTTCAGTACTGGAAACCGCCCTCCAGGAAATAGCCGGCGATTCACTGCAGTTTGCATCTTGGTTGACGACGATGGCATCGTCGTCGGCCATATGAATATCAAGGTGAAAGGAGGCACGGCCAGGAGTGACGGCACCACGTTGTGGCACATGGAAGACATCGCCTGGATTCTGCGGACGGACAATCGGAAGCGCCAGGTGGGCTTCGTTCGCGGTCGTGATCTCGATCATCGGGAGCGCCTCGGACTGGATGAGGATTGATGGAGCGCCGTCCGAAGGTCCGACCGGTAACCACGGCCTCACCCTTCCTGACCGCCATCGACAGTGTCCCCGAGTGGGACTCAGCCTGGGGCTATCCGTTCAACATCCCAGCACTTGCGACAGGAATTCACCTCGAGATTCGTAGCAGGGTGACGTTCCTCGTCGGCGAAAACGGCACTGGAAAATCGACGCTGCTGGAGGCGTTGGCGGAGTGCTGCGGGTTCAGTCCGGAGGGTGGCAGCCGGGATCACCAGCGCGCGGTCTTTGCGGAGCGGTCGCGTCTTGCCCAGTCGCTGAGGTTGGCCTGGCGCCGCAAGGTGGTCGAGGGGTTTTTTCTGCGGGCCGAGAGTTTCTACAACTTCGCGAGCTACCTCGACGAGGTGTCGGACATGCGCGCGTACGGCGGCCGGTCGTTGCACGCGCAGTCCCACGGCGAGTCGTTCCTTGCGTTGTTCAATAACCGCTTCGAGCAGGGTCTCTACCTCCTTGACGAACCGGAAGCGGCCCTGTCGCCACAGCGGCAACTGTCCCTGTTGAAGATCCTTCACGACCTCGAGTCACCAGGCCATGCGCAATTTCTTATCGCCACGCATTCGCCGATCCTCCTGAGTTACCCAGGTGCCGTCGTGTACGCGCTCGACGGTGGGGCCCTTGCGGAGGTCGACTACCGGGACACAAAACACTTTCAAGTCACCCGCGATTTTCTCAACTGCCCTGAGCGATTTCATAAACATCTATTCGCCCCGCCGGATGGCGAGGGTGATGGATAGGGAGGAGCTGTCGATGGCGTATCTGCGAGGGAGTACATACGTCTGGTCCGACGGACGCCGGCTTCACGTCTGGGTCGGCGATGGCGAGGACGGGTGGAGGGAGAGCGGCTGGGCTGAGGACCATCCTTCAGACGCTTCTGGGGTTTCAATTGCGCTGGATGTGATGGACGAGTTCGTCATGATGCGGTTTGCCGAGCTCATTCGCGATCGGACTGCGCAGGACGCTGCAGAGCGAGCCATCAGGGCGCATCACGGGAACGGAGGGTGTGTCGCATTGGAGGAGTCGTGGGACCGCCTCACCGGGCATCTGGTCGCACTTGAGGGCATGGACTAGGCCGATCTTGCGTCCGCGCCGACGACGATGGCATCGTCGTCGGCGAGGTGCTGGGATGGCGGATCCTCCGAAGTTGCTTGATCAGGTGCGGCAGGCGATTCGTGCGCGGCACTACAGTCGCCGGACGGAGGAGGCGTATGTCCACTGGATCCGGCGTTTCATTCTGTTTCACGGCAAACGACATCCCCGGGAGATGGGCGAGCCGCAGGTGACCGCGTTCCTGACGATGCTGGCATCGAAGGAGCGGGTGTCGGCGTCAACACAGACGCAGGCGTTGAGTGCGCTGGTGTTTTTGTATCGTGCGGTCCTGCGGCAGGAGATCGGTGACCTCGCCGGCATCCCCCGCGCGCGGGCCTCGACGCATGTGCCCGTGGTGCTGGGTGCGCCGGATGTGAGGCGGGTGCTGGACGCACTGGACGGCGTGCCCCGACTCGTGGCGTCGTTGTTGTACGGCGCCGGCCTACGCCTGCAGGAGTGCCTCGAGATGCGGGTGAAGGATATTGATTTCGACCGGCGGGAGATCACCGTTCGGCGTGGCAAGGGGGGGAAGGACCGGCGGGTGATGTTGCCGGAGGTGGTACGCGAGCCATTGGCGCGGCACCTGGGTGATGTGAAGCGGGTGCATGAGAAGGATTTGGCAGCCGGTTTGGGACGGGTGATGTTGCCGGAAGCACTTGCGCGCAAGTATCCGACTGCACCAATGGAGTGGCGCTGGCAGTTTGTGTTTCCGGCAGGGAGGATCTGTCGGGATCCGCAGTATGGGCCGCCCTCACGTTTTCATGTACACGAATCGGTAATTCAGCGAGCGGTGACGGCTGCAGCGCGGGAGGCTGGCGTGACGGCGAGGGTGACGTGTCACACGTTCCGGCATTCGTTTGCGACACACCTGCTGGAATCGGGCAGTGACATCCGGACGGTGCAGGAACTATTGGGACATGCGGATGTTTCAACCACGATGATTTATACCCATGTGCTGAACCGCGGGGGGCTTGGGGTGAAGAGCCCGATGGACCGGTTGTGAAGGCTTCAGGTGCATGGCTGTGGAGCCGCTGCAGCCATGCGTGGCACCGGGCCCGACGCTGTGTCGCGAAGTTGAAGTCCTGCAGGTGTTTGCGGCGGCCCCGCTCCGGGACCGTCCGTGCATGGCTGCAGCCGCCTTGCAGCCATGCACGGACCTTGCAGCCAACCACTTGTTGAGGTGATGCGGCAGGTGCGGCTATCATTCGCGCAGTCAACGAGTTAGGGAGATAAGGTTTCGAGGCGGATCCGTGTATGGCTGCGGGGGTTCGTTTAGCGGTCTACTCCAAGACTAGTTAGGCCGACGAAACACTGCGATGTGTTCCTATGATGACAAACCCTGATTTCCGGAAGGTCTGGCGTGGAGCGCGCGGGATGCGAGCTGGGATAAAGGCCTGCGAACGAGCCAAGTGCGTGGTGTCTGCCCTCACACTGATCTACAGCGCAATTGATTCCCTCGCCGCGCTCACTAGGGAGACGCAGGAGGCGCGCGCCACACGGAGTGAATTCCAGGCGTGGGTGGGTCTCTACCTGCTACCCGAACTGACAGTCGAACTTACAGCGGTCGACATCTATGGGGCACGCTGCGGAATCGTCCACACGTACGCGCCCACATCAGATTTGTCGAAGCGTGGGCAGGCGAAGTTGATCGTTTACAAGTGGCGCAACGGCCACCGGCCTGATGATCCTGTCCTAGCAGACCGTGCTAGGTCCGCGACAGTTATCGAGATCGAAATGCTCATCGAGGCCCTCGATCGCGCTGTGGGGCAATTTGAACGACAAATTGACTTGGATGCCGACCTTCGCAGTCGCGTCGAGCGAAACATTAAGGACCTGCTCTGCTATCAACCTTGGCATCCAGTCGCGATTGCGGTGGCGGCTTGAGTGCGACGGACGAGCAAACGGCCTAACATCGGCTTGCAGCCGACGGCGGCGTATGAGATCGTCTGATGCCGCCGCGGCTGAAGCGGGGCGTTAGGCCGACTAGTGAGGAACTGATGATTCAGGAACGTTTGGTCATTCTCGAGCACAACTCCGGCCACTTCGACCAGTCAGGGCTTATCGTCAGCGCGGTTCAGACATTTGCGGATCGAGCCGAACTCGTCATCGGACGGCCGGGAGTTCCGAACACCGAGGCGACACTGCGTGTAGGTGGTGCGGTCTTGCTCGAGACGCCCGACGGCATCTTCGAGGCGCGAGTTATGTCAACTGGCAATACGCGGGTCGAGGTTCTGGTGACTCAAGTGTCCCCGAGGCCTGGCATTGCCGCGGGTTTCGTGGATCAAAGTGTCGACAATCTGCCGTTCTCCGATGAGGAGCTCACCAAGATCTCCGACAGCTTCGACACGATCCGGAACGCAATGCAGGCGCGGGGCGACCTAACTGAAGCCCAGTTTCGGTTACTTTCCGAAAAGCTCGACGAAATGAAGGAAGCCTCGACACGGTTCGGTCGCAAAGATTGGATCCACTACGTAGCCGGCAGCCTTACTGCGACCGCGATCGCGGCTGCGTTCGCGCCAGCAGTTACCAAGGACCTTCTCCGGACGGCGGGTGCGGCGCTGTCCTGGGCACTCGGACATACACTGAGGCTGCTGACGTGATCGGCCTAACTTGCCATGCAGCCGACGGCAGCGCGTGTAAATTGTGAGCGCCGCCGCGGCTGATGGCTGGCGTTAGGCAGATGAAGAATCATGAGCTGGATGGATGATTTCGAACGGATGAGAAAACAGTGGGAGCGCCTATCGAAAGACTTGGCGCCATCCATGGAAATCATTCGGCAGTTCCAGCGGCAGCATGACTGGGTCCGAATCGAGCGCGACCTGATGTCCGCCACAATCGCTGCAGAAGAACATTTTCAAACGCTGCGACGCCTAGGTGAACCCAAGTACTTCTCCGACCTGTCCGCAGAGCTCGCGGGTCAGGAGCTCAACTTCAACAAGTTGGCTGCTGCCGCTTTGTCCTCCGGTCAAGGCCAGTGGACTGAAGTGGCGCGCGCAATCCACGAACTTAAGCGGCTGGCCGGGCCGGGAGCCTTCAGTGCTGCGACCGAAGAGCTCCAGGCGCGCTCTGGTGAGATCGGCAGTCCACAGAGTCATGCAGCTGCGACCGAACTTGAGGACGAGTATCTTCGCGACCCTCATCGCCTGCAACTGAGTCCCGCTACCGCTCAATTCATCCTGTCGATTCTGGTGGCCCTCTTACTGTTCTGGCTGTCACAACAGGCGACGGCGGAGAGCGAGGAGCGAATCATAGGTCGCGTTGCGGAGCTCGAAACCGCAATCGAAGAGACGGTTCGAGCACTCCAACCCGATCATCGTGATACTGGCGCGCTCGTATCTACCAGAATCGTTGACCGCTCGACAGTCGTGTTGTCGCACCCGAATGGCCGGAGCGGCCGAGCGCTCGGGTTGGTGTACGTCGAACAGGTGGTCGTCGTCCAAGGCGGGCGCGGCAAATGGTGCCGCGTCGAGTGGTTGGACCTTCGGGACCGTTCGTTGAAAGTGGGTTGGGTGCGGAAGAAGTACCTCGGGCGAGTTCAGCGATAGCACTGCCTAACTTGCGTTGCACCAGACGGCGGCCGGTGCAATGATGGGCCGCCGCTGGTGAACGCCAGCGTTAGCCCGATGAGAGAAGCAATGAGGCTGGACTTGATCACTTGGCTGGCGCAGGCAGTTCAGGCTGCAATCATAGCGATCGCGTTCCTTCTTGCGATCTTCGTGTTCCGTCTCGGGTGGTTCTTTCCGATAGTGGCTGCCGTGGGAGCCGGTGTGGCGGTTCTGGGCGCAGGCCGTTGGCGTGGGCAGCGAGGCAATCGTGCAGCAGCCAAAGTGGTGGCCCTTGTCTCGTACACACTCGTATTCGCGACGTTGGTTTGGACGTGCGTCGGACAACGGTCGGAGCGTACCTTGAGGGCGGCTTGGCATGACCGCGGGGCTGACAACTCCTTCCAAGAGGCCGAGGTGTTCCTCGAATTCGTCGATTTTCCTGGACACGGTGTGGGCGTGTACTCGACTGCACTCCGAGATCAGCTCGCGGAAGTTGGCACCGAATCGATTCAAATCGACTTCGTGGTCACCGCAGATCTTGGCTGCGTGAGGGGATTCCATCACGTCCGCATCGGTCACCTTGCAGATTCGGCGGTAATCAACGGCAGGGGAGGGTACGCACAAGGCGGGCATTCCGGTGCATCTCCGTGGAGGTCCGACTTGTGGTGGTGCAGGTGAAGCGCTCGTACGGGCTAACTCGGCTTGCAGCCGACGGCGGCCTGTGAAATCGTTTGGTGCCGCCGCGGCTGAAGCCGGGCGTTAGGCGCACTTGAACCAGAGTCAATATGGCCCTTTACGACAAACCAGTTCGAGTTCTGATGCAGGACATGGTTCCATCTCTGGGAATCGTACCGGGACAGGTCTTCACAAAAGACTCGGTAATCGAATGGTTCGGTTCCAAGTACCCCTTGGTCAAAGAAGGGACGATCGCTGCGCATTTACTCCGGTTGTCCACAAACAATCGGAATCGGCTTCACTACAGCACCCGCGCCGACGGTTCTGACGACATCTTCTTTCAAGTCGGCCCATCACAATTCAGGCTTTACGACCGAGCGAACGATCCTCTCCCAATCCGAGAGGCCTCGCAGGTCGAGACCGACGCACCCACGCCGGTCGTTCCAATGGAGGCCTCGTCAGAGTTTGCGTATGAACATGATCTTCGGGACTATCTGTCCAGGAACCTCGGGCTGCTTGAGGCCGGCCTGACGCTCTATTCGGATGAAGGCGTATCTGGCGTCGAGTTCCCAGCGGGTGGGCGCTTTATTGACATCCTCGCCATCGACTCTTCAGGTGGCTACGTCGTAATCGAGCTGAAGGTGTCTCGTGGTTACGATCGAGTTGTTGGCCAGCTGCTCCGTTACATGGGTTGGATCGAAAAACACCAAGCGGAACCCAACCAATCGGTCCGTGGTGTGATCGTGGCAAAAGATGTCACCGATGACCTTCGTCTGGCGTGCAGAAGAGTGTCGGATGTCCGCCTCTTTGAGTACACCCTGTCGGTTGCGCTCAAACCGGTGTCCTTGAGCTAGAAGTGCGGCGCCTAACTCGGTATATGGACTCCTCCCCGTGTCAAGTGAGTGATCAGTGA
>CAYRGW010000008.1:0-27155 GCA_964423815.1 uncultured Solibacteraceae bacterium
GCCGCGGCAGCTGCCGGACCGGGCACCTATCGCGTGAAGCTGACCATCGGCGATCAGGTGATCAACTCCACCATCGTGGTGCGCGCTGATCCGGGTGCAGGCCGGGTGACGATGTGAGATCACGCGCCGAGCGTGTGGGCGTCGGTATCGTCGCCACCGCGTTCAGCGGCGCGTATGCGCTGATCGGGCTGATTCCGCACTGGAAGTTCGCCAGTGGTCCGTTTGATCTGGTGATCTTCACGCAGGCGATCTGGTATTTCAGCCGCTTCGAGATCGGGCCGGACACCATTCGTGCCCTGGCGCACCCGTTCATGGAGCATTTTTCGCCGGCGATCATGGTGTTTGCGCCGGTGTTCTGGCTGTCGGCGTCCTCAGAGGCGCTGATCATCGCGCAGGGTGTGGTGCTGGGGGCCTCGGTCTGGCCGGTCCATGCCTTCCTGCGCGACCGGCTGCCCGCCCGGACGGCGCTTGTCTTCACGTGTGTGTATGGATCGTTCTGGCCGCTGCAACTGACGGCCGAGCGGGATGTACACGAGTTGGCGCTGGCGCCGCTGGTGGTTGCCATCGCGGTGCTCGCACTGAGTCGGCGCCGCTGGTCGTGGCTCTGGGCGGCGTGTGTGGCGCTGTCGTTGATCAAGGAGGACTTGATTCCCCTGATCGCGGCATTCGGCGTCATGGTGATGGTGCAGGGGGAGCGGAAACACGGGGCGGGTCTGATCGTGTACGCAATGACGACGATGGCTGCCGTGTTGTGGGTCATCTTCCCGGCATTGGGTGCGCCCCACGGCGGCGTGTTCCAGGCGGACTACCAGTGGATGTGGCAGGAGCCCTGGCGCATCCCGGTTGCGCTGTTTGACGACGAGGCCAAGGTCCGATCGTGGCTTGCGTGGTTTGGTCCACTCGCGTTGTTGCCGGCGTTTTCTCCGGTGGCCCTGCTCGGCCTTCCAGTCGCGGCTTCGCGGTTGTTGTCGGACTCTGGAATCTTGTGGGCACCGGGCGACTACTACTCGGCGCCCCTGGCACCCGTGCTTGTGATGGCCGCCGGTGATGGTCTGCGCCGCCTGCGGGCTCGGCTGCCCGAGTCGTGGGGGCGTGAGCCCGTGCTGACCGCCGCTGGATGTGGCGTGTTGGTGCTGACGCTGTTGGCTCCCCGGGGACTGCCCCTCGGTCAACTCGCCCTTCCCGACACCTACACCATGCCTGCCTGGCGCCAGACCGGACTCCAGGCGATCGCCATGGTGGGGTCGGGGGACTCGGTCGCGGCACCCCATGAGGTGCTGGCGCAGGTGTCGCCGCGCGCGGGGTTGTATCCGGTGGGCCGACACTTCGCCCCACGGCAGGACGTGGATGTGGTCGTGCTCGCGGAGCCGATCGCCGCGGAGCGTGAGGGGGAAGTCGCCGCCCTCCGCGCACAATATGCGGGGTGGGGTTTTACAACGGTGTTTGATTCCGACGGCTGGGTGGTGCTGAAGCGCCCCCGGGAATGACAGAAGCTGACACATACGACCTGTCGATTACTCCACTACATGGCTGCTGTCTTGCAATGCATCCCTGCGGAGGAATGTTCGTATGGCCGTGATCGTTGCGGAGTTTCCGAATCCGGTGGCTGGCCGGAACGGCGTCAATTGCAGAGCCCGCGCGTGTGCACTGTCCACACCACGAGGGGCCTGGCACGGGTGGATTGAGTTTAATCCCCTCAATGGCGCACCTACGTTCATTTCGCCACGCGAAACCGAGCAGCCCACGCGCCTTGCCATCTTCAAATGGGCCGATGGCCTGACGCCGCCGGCCCTCGAACAGGCCCTCGATCGGGCGCTGATTCGTGTCGGTCAGTGACCTGCGTCCTTTTGGGGGCACGCCCGTCTGAAAGACCATGGCGCAGACAGGTGAGGCAAAATGTTGACCGATATGGTCCCCACGACTGAGACGGTCTGGCTCGAGTTCCACGCGAATCTGCTGCGGTTCGTCGCCAGTCGTGTGCGCAATCCGGCGGATGCCGAAGACGTCGTGCAGCACGTGTTCCTGCAGGTGCACCGGGCGCTGCCGACGCTTCGGGATGTGGATCGACTCCCGGCCTGGCTGTATCAGATGACCAGGCGCGTCATCATCGACTTTTATCGGAAGCCTGCGCACCGGCGCGAACAGGCACTGGATGACGATGTGGAGCTGGCCGATGAGGTGCCCGAAGAACCGACGGCCCTGGCCGAGTTGTCGACGTGCCTTGGTCCCCTGATGGCGACCTTGTCGACGGCCGATCAGGAGACGCTGGCGCTCATCGAGTTCCAGGGGGTCTCGCAGGTGGACGCGGCCCGTCAGTTGGGCGTGTCGGTGTCCGGGATGAAAAGCCGCGTGCAGCGCGCGCGCACACGCCTGCGGTCGGCGGTCGAGACCTGTTGCCGGATTGAGCTGGATCGCCGGGGCGGGCTGGCAGCCTACCAGCCCCGCGACTGCGACTCGGGCGGCTGCGACTAACGTGACGTCCTCCGTGCGCTAGACTTCCTCGCGGGAGTGCACATGAACTTGTTGACTCGAGGCGTGGCGGCGGTTGTGTGCGCTGGCCTGGTGACGTTGTCTGCGTCCAGTGCCGACCCGACCCTGTGGTTGTCGCAGGCGCGTACGGCCATCGGCGGGGACGTCGCGACCGGTACCGTCACGGCCCTCCGCATCCGCGGATCCAAACGGCGGCACCTGGGATCACACGCTGTCGACTTCTCCTGGGAGACCTACTGGCAGGCCCCGGACAAATTTGTGCAGGTCGACACGCAGAACATGTCGATGGGGCCGATGGGCAGCATGAGTACCACGCGCCGAACTGGCTTCAACGGCGATCAGGAAATCGAGCACATCCTTTCCGACATGCCCATTCCACAAGCGCGTCGGGCGCCGAACGCGCTGGTGCCGATGCACAAGCGCGCGCTTGCCCAGTTGTTGTTGCCGCTGCTGGCGTCGGTGGATCCACTGGCCGGCGTGGCACCCTTTACCGTGGTGGCCCCGGATCCCTCGGTCGCACCTCGGGCGGGCTTTGACCTTGTGGCGCTTGCGGCGCCCGACGGCGCCCACTGGCACTTGTGGCTGGACGCGACCACACATCTGCCGGCGGCTCTGTCGTGGATGGACAATGCGATCGTGTCCACCTCGATGATCACCACGATGTCCGTGACCACAACGGTGCGTGTCCCCGCGGGGCAGGTGCCGCCTCGAACAATGCTGCCACCGATGTCGCCCCCACCACAGGCGCTGGCCCCCAGTGGTGGACCGGCCCGGGTGCCCTATGAATTGACGCTGACGGACTATCGCACCGACAAGGGCGTCACCTGGCCGCGGCGAATCACGGTGACGATGGACGGCGCGCCGTGGGAGGAGTTGCGCGTGAATCGTTACGACGTGAATCCGAAGATCAATACGCGCACGTTTGAGGTTCGGAAGTAACTACGTTTCGACCGGCGCAACAACCTGGAGATGAGCTGATGTGGCCCCGCGCACAGCGTTGATCGGGATACTGCGATCAAAGGTGAGCAGTGCGCCTTTCATCTTTTTTGCGAGACCGAGCAGGTACACGTCTGTGACCTGCCGATGGCTTCCGATCAATTCCGGTGCAAAGAGTTTGTCATCGGTGAGTGAGATCGAATCGGTCCATCGGTGATGGTGCGGGTCAGCGCAGAATCGGGTCAGATGCGCCAGGGCGTCCGTGGCCCGAATCAGTCCTGATTCGGTCGGTTGTTGCGTGGCCACACGCACGAAGCCGTTTTCGGTGACGGGACACGTGGCCCATCCGTGCTCCCGGTGTTCGGCAAACCAGTCGTGCGCGATCTCATGATGGACGTGTTCCGGGAAAAACAGCGCGACCAGAACATTGACGTCGAGTAGTGAGACAGTCGCCATGTGATCGTCCGCGCCTATTCCTCGCGCAGCCGATTCACCACCGCCATCGTCAACGGCGGCGCCCCCGCTTTTCGGCCGAGCAACGGCACGCCGTTCCGCGTTTTGGCCGCCCGAGTCGGGGTCAGTGCCTTTCGCAGGAGTTCAGACACCACTTGCCCGGCGGACACCCCGCGGGCGGCCGCGATCTCCTTCGCGGCCTGCAATACCTCTATTTCCAGATCCAGCGTGGTGCGCATGATGATCGATCGTCACGCATCACGCATCAGATGTCAATGGCGGTGCAGAACCTTTCGGCCCGGTCCCCTCGTCCAAGCCCCTGGAGGTTCTGACCGATGAAAGCACGACTTTTGACCGGATTTGCCGTGGCGGCCGCCCTGGCGCTGACCGCTCTGATTCCCGTTTCCGCACAGGCGCCGATCTACGACGTGACCTGGGTGGCGGGCCCCCCTGGATCCGAACAGACCTACACCGGCACCGCGACGATGAACGTGGACGCCAAGGGTGTGGTGACCGGGAAACTCGGCCTGACCTCGCCGGTCGCCGTCAACGCAGATCTGGCGGGCAGCGTCGCCAAGGACACGTTGACGCTTGAATTCCCGTACGAAATCCCCGACCAGCAGTGCACCGGTTCGATCAAGGGCACGGCCAAGGTCGCGACGGGGCTCAAGACCTTTGAAGGCACCGCGATGATCGGTGGGGCCTGCACGCAGGACCAGCCGTTCAACTCGACGTTCAAGTTCACGCGGCGGGAGAAGTAAAAAAGACGTCGGGTGTCTTTTTCTGCATCGCTTGGAGCGGAAAAAGACACCCGACGTCCAATCACCCGATGCCTCAGGGTTTGATGCTCAGCGTGTAGCCACGCCACATCATGAGCAGGCCCAGCAGTTCCATCACGTACAGGACTTCGGTGTAGCCGAAGCGCGTGAATGTGCCTCCGATGCCGGGCAGGATGGCGCCGCCGGCAATCCACACGTTCGCCCACATGCGATGACGGGTCGACTCGTGGCGGCTGTACCGGACGGCGGAGAGGATGGCTCCGCCGACAAGGAAAATCACCGCATAGAGGTTGATGAACGGGCTGAACCGTCGCACCCACGTCCACTCAAACACCCGTCCGGTCAGCCGGTGTGATTCGACCAGCTCGTACTGGATTGGCGACGACCACACCGCCACTGACGCCACCGCCACTGTGAGCAGCAACGCTGCGGTCAGCAGATGCGCCGTCCGTTTCCTGAGCAGCAGGTACACGGTGCCCTGCGCGAGTGGGGCGCCTCCGAGCAGCGCGCCGGTGATGTACCAGAGCCGGAACACGGGTTCCTGCCACCCAAACAGCGCCGTCAGCGATTCTGTGAGGGTGCCGGCGGCATACGTGGCGACCCCGATCGCCCACCACAACAAGTGGAGGCGATCGGGGTTCTGCGCAAACCGGCGGCCGATCGCCACCGCGAACGGGATCGCGAGGATCGTGGTGACGATCGGAACAAAGTGCACAAGGGAGCGACTCACTGCATCACCTCAGAACGCCCCGAGGCTGAGACCAATCGTGAACGTGCGACCGCGCGCCGGCGCGAACTGGAAGTGTTCACGGTAGTAGCGGTTGGTCAGGTTCTCGACGGCGAGTGTGAGCGCGAGACGGTCGCGGCCACGCGAGAGGTCCACACCAAACGACGCCCGCTGAATGGTGATCGCGTCCAGCGAGAGCAGGTCTTGCGCAATCAGGAACGGCGAGTCGAGCAGCGCCTGGGCCACACGATTCACTTTGCCCTGGGAGCGAATCCCGTACTCCACCCACCAGCGTCCACTCGCCTGCGTAAAGCGCGCGCCGCCGACGACCTTGGCCGGTGTGATGTTGTCGGCGGGTGTGTCTGCGAGCGACAGCCCGGTCAGCGGATCGGTGCCGGCCGTGATCGTGCCGCGTGTGAACGCCGCCGACCCCGAGAGTGTCAGCACGCCGTATTCAAACGACAGCGGCGCATCCGCCGAGAGTTCGATTCCGGAGATGCGGACGTCCGCATAGTTGATGGCCTGCGAGAGCGGGCCCGCGGGTGTCGTGGCGACGACCAAATCCTGCGCGATGAAATCCTGGTACTGATTGAGGAATCCATAGGCGCCGCCGGAGAGTCGTCCGAACCGGAACTTGGCACCGAGGTCGAAGTTGTTGCCCACCTCGGGTTTGACCAGCACGTTCGGCGCAAGATTGCCGATCGTCGCCGGACCGGCAAACAACATCTCTTCGAGATTCGGGTGGCGGTAGGTTCGGCCAAAGCGGGCGAAGGGGCTGATCGCGCCGTCGGTGTTTGCCATCAGACCGATGTCCCCGGTGAGCGCGGTGCGGCTGTAGGACGCGCCTGCGGGATCGGGCAGTGTGGCGGGATCAATCGCCGGCACTGCGCCTGCGACCAACGGGTCAACCGTGTAGCCGGCAGTGGCTTCCGTCTTCACATCGTAGAAGTCGCCGCGAAGGCCTGCGACCAGCGAGATGTCGGGGCGAATCCGCCATTCATCCTGCGCAAAGAGTGCGATGTTCTGCAGGCTCGCATCAGGCACACGCACGGGTGTGGCGAGTGTCGGTGGTCCCAGCACCATCGGCGTCGGAAGCACGGTGGCTGCCGGGCCTCTCGCGCCAAGTGCCACGTTGCCCACCATCGACATGGTGGTGGAGGTGGTTCGCCGATCGCTGCTGTTGTCGCGATAAAACGTCGCACCCGTGGTCAGCAGATGATTGGTCGCGGGCACCCAGACAGCCTGCACATCCACACCAGGGGTCCACACGCGCTGTTCGGTCTGCGACAGAATGTCGAGTCGCATCACGCTGATGGGGAAAAATCGCACGGGCGTCGGAGCAGGGAACTGAACCGGCAGCAGATTCTCGAGGAGCCGTTCGGTGCGCTGATAGTAGGCGTTCACCGACAGGTTGGCGAGCCACGGTGTGATCGCCTGCGCTTCATACCGGATTGATGCGCGGTCCAGTCGGCTGTGCGGCAGCGACGTGGCGTTGAAGAAATACGGCGCGGCAAAGTCAGGAAAGCCGACGTCCTCCATCCGACGCTGCTGGTACCGCATTTTCAGTGTGCGGCGTTCCGCGAGTTTCACCAGCGCTGAGGCGTTGACGAAATAGCCCTTGGCCTGCGAGTTCAGGATCTCATCGCTGGTCCGCACAAACGGCGCGTTGAACGGGTCAGGAAACGCCTTGAACGCAAATCCAAACGTATCGTCCACCGTATCCGCACGACGCAGCTGTCCGCTGGTGAAGAACGGATTGGTATCTTCCGTGGTGAACCGGCCGGTTTTGTAGTTGCCGTATTCCTCGGCGCCGCCCTGCACACGGAACGCGTACCGCGGAGCCGTCACGCCAAATGTCAGCGTGCCGCGCCCACCGTTTTCGTTGCTCGAATAAAAACTGTTGGCACCGTAGATGAACTGGCGCCGGTCGGAAAACGTTGGCTCGTTCGTAATGATGTTGATCGTGCCGGCCAGTGCGTCAGACCCGTACATCAGTGTGCCGGCGCCGTTGACGATTTCCATGCGGGCAATCGAGTCCGGTGCGATGAGTCCAACCTCCGCACCGGTGCGGTCGGTGGCCTGTCGCGCGGTGTTGAGCCGTTCGCCATCCACCAACACGAGGAGCCGGGTGGAATCAAGGCCGCGCAGACGCGGGCGCACACCAAACGGTCCGCCGCCGACTTGTGTGATGTTCGCGACGGTCGAGAGGGCGTCTCCGGTCGAGAGCGGATTGGTCTGAGCGACCGCCGCACCCGACAACGTTTCGACATGCAGCGGGATCTGTCGCACCTCGCGCTCAGCGCGGCTCGTCGTCACACTGACTTCGGTTGACCACGTCCCCAACTCCAACTGGAGCGGAAGGTCGATGGCCTGTTCAGCCTGGGTGACCACGATCGTTCGGGCCGCATCACTGAATCCCTGCCGGGTGACCATGACAAGGTACGTTCCCGTGGCCGGCGCCTCAATCGTGTACGTGCCATCGGGCCCGGACTGCACAGCCGTCTCCCGCCCTGTGGCCACGTCGCGCAGCACCACGCGTGCCGCCGGCAACGCCGCACCTGTAGCGTCCGTAATGGTGCCGCTGACCCGAGCGGTCTTCATCGGTCCGGTACCAACCGGACCAACCTGGGCCGCCACGCCTGGTGCTGCGACAAACATCGCCACGACCAGACACACTCCTCCTAGAAAAACGCGCATAACTTCCCCCTCACATCAAAAATCTGAAAACTGAAATCTGAAATTGGTAATCGCTGTCGCGAATTGGCGATTGGTCATCGCGCAATCGGCATCGGCAATCGCCAAAGTAGGGCGCGCTGCACTCGAAGCGCGCCGTGACGTCAGCGCTGTGAGGGAGGGGGGCGAGGGGCGAAGGCGAGACCCACACCAACAGGCAGTGCGGGGACATACACGCGGATGGCGGGGCTGCCACACGCGACGAGGGCAGGCCGGCGAGAGCCGGCACCTGCGAGGATGAGTCCGAGTCCCACCAACCCAATCAGGCCGACGATGACCTGCGTGAGGGTGGCGACCACCTCTGGAACGGGGGCATTGCCTGCCGCATCAAAACGCGACGCCAGCGCGGGGCCGTGAAGCAGCGCCGCGAGGACCCAGATGGCGACGGCCTTGCGGCCGAAGATCAGTGACTCGCCCTGGCGTCTGAGGAGGGTAAGGCCGCCAATCAACCCTGCGGCGATGAGCCACCGGAAGATCAGGCTCGGATCAGCGAGGGCACCGCTCCACAGTTGTCCGGCAAAGAGCCAGACGTGGAACACCGCCAGTGCGGCTACCACAAGTGAAAGAGCGCGGCGCGTCATCACTGCAAGCCTATTGCAAAAAGCAGGCCCTGGCTCGAGATCGCAAATTCAGGCCTGAATTTCGTAAAGTCGGATCAACGAACATGGGTGCTGCGGAAAATTCCGCAGCACCCATCGAGCTTCAGCGACCGCCGCCGCGTCCACCGCCGCGTCCTGCGCGACGTGTCTTGAGGGTCTCGCGCTGTTCGGGTGTGAGCAACGCGTCCACATCGGCCTTCGTCTTTTCGTGGATGGCCTGCACCTGCGCCTTCTGCTCGTCGGTCAGGTTCAAGCCGCGAAGCGCCATGCCGGACCCACCGGGTCGGCCCGGTCCGCCGCCGCGCCGGAGACCCTGGCCCTGCCGCTGCCCCTGACCTTGACGCTGCCCCTGGCCGAGCCGCTGTCCCTGGCCCATCCCCTGTCCCTGGCCCATGCCCTGGCGTTGACCGAAGCCGGGTCCACGCTGCGCCTGTTCAAAACGCGGGCGCTCCTGAGCTGTGGCCGGTCGCGCCGGCTGCGCCTGAACGGCGGCCGTGCTCGCGAGCGCCACTGCCGCTACACCAATGAGAGCAAATCGTCGGGTCATGTCTGCCTCCAATCGCGACCAGGCTGTATGCGGTCGCTTCTGTCTACGTTGACTGAAGGGAGGGCGCGGTTATTCCCGCGTCGCGAGAATTTCTTTCACGGCCTTGCGATCGCCGTTGCAGCTGATGCGTCGGGGGGCCTGGTGAAACTGCAGCGTGTACCCGAGGTCGCCATACAACTCCCGGATGCGGCGCGTCGCCTGGTTGACCAGCACCACCGGCCCCGGATGCCGACTCAGCCACGTCGCGGTGCGGACCTGATCGTCCCACGTGAACTTCTCGCGCGCGTACTGCGTGAACTGCACATCGTAGGGCGGGTCGGCATACACAAAGTCATCGGGCTCAAGCGCGAGGCGCTCGAAGTCGCCCGACACAAACGTCCAGTCGCGCATGACCTCGCGCCAGGGCGTGAAGTCGCGTACGTAGGTCACCGTGGCGTAGCGCCCGAAGGGCACATTAAACCCGCCCGACCGATTAAACCGACACAATCCGTTGTAACCAGTGCGATTCAGGTAATAAAACAGCGCGGCGGCCTCGGGCGTCTCTGTGCCGCCCCGTGCCACGAGTTCGTTGAAGCGGGTGCGATTGCGGTAATACGCCGTCTCACTGTGGGTCTGCGCAGAGGAAATCACGAGTCCACGCTGCACACACTGATAAAAATTGATCAGATGAGGATTGGCGTCGTTGAGCAGCGCCCGCTGCGGCCGCAGTCCCAACGCCACCGCCAGTCCCCCACAAAACGGCTCCACCATGCGGCGATGACGATGGGGCGCCCAGATTGGGTGGAGATACGGCAATTGCCAGCGTTTGCCCCCAGCCCATTTGAGCGGCGGCTTTGGTGGCTCGCTGGACATCAGGCCGACGGTCATTCGCGCAATTGTAGCGATTGTGAGGCCACCTTGCGCTCGCGCAAAGACCGCGAGCGCCCAATCCGGTAGCGTCAGGTGCAGGTCATGTCGCCATCGTCCAACCTGCCGCTGCTGTATTTCGGGGTCGCACACCTCAGCCTCGCGCTCGCATGTGCGGTGCTCGTCATGTGGCCCGGGTTGCCGGGGCCCTTCTTTTTTCACCCCAGGATGGTGGCGTTGGTCCACATGCTGACGGTGGGGTGGTTGACCGGCTCGATTCTCGGCGCCTTCTACATCGTCGCTCCACTTGCGCTGCGGATGCCGTTCCCCGTGACTCGCGCCGACTGGGCGATGGCCGTTGGATTTGCCGCCGGACTCAGCGGGATGGTGCTGCAGGCCTGGGCCGCACGGTATGACGCCTTTGTTGTGTACGCGCTTCCGGTAGGTCTGGCGTGTTTGTGGGTGGCGGTGCGGGCGTGGCGCGGGCTCATGACGGCGGTGGTGCCATGGCCAGTCAAGCTGCACATCGTGCTGGCCTTCGTGAACCTCATTGCGGCCATCGGGTACGGCGCGGTCATCGGGTGGGACAAGGCGCGAGGCACGCTGGCGTATTCCCCGATGTTGATGGCTTTTGCGCATGCCCATCTGGCGGCGATTGGTTTTGCGTTGATGATGGTCGTGGGATTGTCGTACCGCCTGATTCCGATGTTTCTTCCCGCGGCCATGCCGACCGGTGCGTCACTCGCCTGGAGTGCGGTGCTGATCGAGGCAGGCCTCATCGTGCTGGTGCTGGCGTTGCCTGTCGGCCATCCGGCGGTGGCGGTTGGCGCGTTGTTGATCGTGGGTGGACTCGTCACGTTTGCCCGGAAAATTCGAGGCGCTCTCGCTCATCGGATGCCCAGGCCTCCGGCGTTACCCGCGCGCGACTGGTCCACGTGGCAGACACACACCGCGCTTCTGTGGCTGGGCGTCGCGATTGTGATTGGTCTGATCCTGACGATGAGGCCGATGTCTCCCTCGACCATCCCGCTCATGTGGGTGTATGGCACCGCAGGGCTGGTGGGGTTTTTGACGCAAATTGTGGTCGGCATGCAGGGCCGTCTGGTGCCGATGTACCTCTGGTATCGGGCGTGGGCGCGCCGTCCTGGTCCACCACCGGCGGTGGCGGCCAACGCCTTGCCCTCCGCCGCATGGGCACGGCCGCTGTTTTTTATCTGGCTTGTCGGCGTGCCGACGCTGGTGTGGGGACTGGCGTTCCACAACCTCGCAGCCATCCAACTGGGTGCCGCGCTGCTTCTGTGCGGCGTGGCGACCAACGTCGCGTATCTCGTGTCGATGATGCGTCGCCTGCGCTGATCCCCGCAGGGTTAACGGAGACGACGTTGTCCGATCAGGGTTCGCAGGGTGACTGACTCAAACGTGGACTGGACGAGGTCATCCACCTCCGCCAACAGCCACTGCACACTGCGGTCCGCCGGTTCGGGATCGGGCTCGCGCGGACGTTCAAACACCCGCACGACGTCGCGCACGGAGATCTTCGACGGCGGACGTGACAGGCGGTACCCTCCGCCGATGCCCCGGGTGCCGGTCGCCAGCCCGGCCCGGACCATCTGCTGGAATACTTTGGCGAGCGCGCCTTCGGGGATCCGGTAGCGGGACGACACGGCGCCGACGGTCGTGGGCGTGTCTCCCGCCCGCGCCATCTCCGCCGCGGCATACAACGCGTACCGTGTCGACTTCGAGAGGTTCATCCCCTTCAGGTTCTCGTACGAGCCAGATCCAGGTCCAGACACAACCGCGGGGCCAGCGTGAATCCTTCGTGCTGGAAAAACGTCACCAGATCGGGTTGCGCCCAGGCCACCTCGGTCTGCAGCGTCCGTATCCCCAGGCCGAGCAGGTTTGTGCGCAGTTGATCGATCAGCGCCGCCGCGACATGCGCGCCCCGATAGTCGGGGTGCACACCAAGCACATCAAGCACCGCCGCCGGTTCGACGACGCCGAATTCGCCGTAGTACAGGCGCGCGAGCAGAAAACCCACGACGTGGTCGTCGCGTTCGGCGGCCAGCGACACGGCAATGCCCGTGTCGGCCAACGCCTGCCGGAGTTTCTGCGCCAGAAACCGCTCCCGGCGTCGTCCCACCGCCGAGGCATCAATCACGGTGATGCGATCGAGGTCCTCCGCTCTGAGATTCCGGATCACCACCTGATCGCGCGCAGGATCTGCTGCTTCCATCATGTGTGTTACCTCACCACGTCGTTATCCAATGAGTTGCCCGCCGTCGACCCGAATCACCTGGCCGGTGACGTGGTGGGCGAGCGCGCCCGATAACCACACCACCACACGCGCGACATCGTCGGGGGTGCCCGCCCGACCGAGCACCGACTCCTCGAGCGCCCTGGTGCGGATCAACGGTGTGTCGATCCAGCCCGGCGCCACGGCGTTGACACGGATGCCGAAGCCGCCAAGTTCACGGGCGGCGGTGCGGGCCAGCGCATTGAGGCCGCCCTTGCTGGCGGCGTACGCCGACAGGCCGACCTTGCCGCGCTCACCGTTGATCGAGGAGATAAGCACCACGCTGCCGCTGCCGGCTCGCCGCATCACGGGTACGGCTGCGTGCAGCACATGGAACGCGGACGTGAGGTTTGTCTCCAGCACTGCTGCCCAGTCGTCCGGACCGAGTTTCCACAGGCGCCCGTCACGGCTGATGCCCGCGGCATGAATAACGACATCGAGACGACCGGCCTCACGATCGATCGAGGTCACGGCATCCGCCACCGCCGCCGGGTCGCACACGTCGGTGTCGAGGGCTCGGACGCCGTGCGGTGGATGTTGCCCCGGCCTGTCCAGGCTGTACACGGTGGCGCCACACTCGACCAGGCGAGTGGCCACCGCGCCGCCGATCGCGCCGGCGCCGCCCGTGACCAGGGCCACCTGGTCGTCCAGGCGCAACAGGGACTGCAGCGGATCGTGACTCATGACGCGGCTCGCTCACGGAGGCGCTGGAGTTTGCGGGCGCGGAAGGCGCCCCACAGCGCCGCGCCGATGGCGCCGGCCAGCATCGAGTGTTCGTGCTGCCGAATCTCGACGCCGAGCTTCTGCGCAACGGCCGCCTCACGCAGAGCCGCGACGAGACCGGCATCATTGGCGAGCCCGCCGGTGATCAGAATCACCGGAGGTTTGCCGAGCGAGACCAGCAGCCGAACGGCCCGTCCGGCCATCGACGCATGAATCCCCTTGAGGATATTCGGCAGCGTGATCCCGCGCGAGACCATGTTGATGACGTCGGTCTCGGCCAGCACCGCACAAATCGACGAACAGACCTCCGGGTTGTCGGCCTGCAGCGACAACGTGCCGACCTCCTCGAGCGAGACACCGAGGTACCGCGCAATATTCTCGAGGAACTGTCCGGAGCCCGACGCACACTGGCTGGTCATCCGGTACCCGAGCACCTTGCTGCGATCGTCCATCGCGACCGCTCTGGTGTGCAGCGCCCCCATGTCGATGATCCCGCGCGCCTCCGGATCCAGGAACAGCGCGCCTCTCGCGTGTGTGGTCATTCCGTAAAAATGACCAGTCCGGAAGGGGATGGTCTCGCCTTCGCCGGTGGTCGCGATGTACCCCAGGTCGGCGCGTTCAAGCCCGGCCTCGCTCAGGATCAGGTCGAACAGATCCGTTGCCACGGCGTGTGTGTCCCGCCGTCGGATCCGCTCGCTGCGGCAGGCCACAAGGCGCTCGGCCCCTTCTCCGTCGGTTTCCACCAGCGCCATCTTGATGACCGCAGAACCGACATCACACCCGGCACTCATCATCGTCATGTCGTTACCTCGAAAGAAAACCGTCGGGAGGCTTTTTCTGATTTGCCTAATTTGTGCAATATGGAAAAAGCCTCCCGACGGTTTTTAATGCACACGCTGGGCGTCGCGCAGGGCAAACAGCGCGGCGCCGAGGGCGCCCGTGTAGATCGAATCGTCCGAGATGTTCATGGAGATGTTGCCGTAGTTCTCCGTGAGCAGGCCGCGCAGCGCGCGCACCGCTGCCGGGTTTTTGGCCACGCCGCCGGTGAACGTGAACTCGTTGCTGATGCCGCCCGATCGGGCGATGAGCGACATGGCACGCAGGATGATGGCGCGATGCAGGCCCGCGAGGATGTCCTCGCGTTTTTCGCCCAGCGACAGGCGCTCGCGCAGCTCCGCACCGGCAAATACCGTGCACGTCGAGTTGATGCGCACCGGCGCCGTGGACTCACACGCCATCGGTCCGAGTTCGTGCAGGCCCAGGTTCATTTCGTCGGCGATGTACCCGAGATACCGGCCGCAGCCGGCCGCGCAGCGATCGTTCATCTGGAAGGACGTGACGATCCCCTGTTCGTCCACCTGAATCGCCTTGGTGTCCTGTCCCCCGATATCAAGCACCGTCCGCGTCTGGGGAAACATCGAGTGGGCGCCCAGGCCGTGGCAGAGGATCTCGGATTTGATCTGCGCCTCGGGGAAGGGCAGGCGCTGTCGGCCATACCCGGTACCGACCGATCCGAGCTGGATCAATTCCTGGGACGCAATACGGGCGACAGCCCGTCCGAGCACACCGTCTGCTGCGCCGGTTGCCGCCACTGCCGCCGCCATGTGGTCCTCGAAGCGGCCCGCCGCCTCCGCAGAGTTCTCGACATCAAGGATGGCCTTGTCGAACAGGCCGACGACCATGTCGTACCCGAGCCCCCGGGATCTCGCCTCGGTCTCGGCGAGCTTCATGTAGCGACTGCCGGCAAGGTCCCGGAAGAAGTCGCTTTTCCGCCGTGTGCCGGCGGCATACAGCTCCGGGATTTCCTCGGACATCTTCGTGGCGATGGAATCCACCGCCGACCGTAACGCGGCGCCGCCGATCAATTGCCGTCGCGCGAAGCGGTCCAGCTCACGCGTCAGCACCTGAAGCTGTGACCGATACTGCTCCGCGCGGAACAAACGCTGCAGTTCAGCGACCCAGGTGTCGAGCTCCGCATCAGGCAGGCCGGCTTCATGCAACTCTGCGCGCAGGAGCGAGAAGCGCGTGTTGATCAGCGCCTCGCTCATGGCCACCTGACAGGCGACCTCGTAGTTGCTGCGACTGTTCGTGATGCCGCGCCCGAGTACGAGCCCCGCATCGTTGAGCACCACGGCCTTGGTGGTGGTGGATCCGAGATCGACGCCGACGGTGTAGTTCATGCCGCGCCTCCCAGTTTTTTCTGGTCGAGCATCTGGAAGTACGACTCAAGCCGGTTCTTGATGTTGGCCGCAGAGAAGTATCGCGGATCCACCAGGTCACTCTCAATGAAACCACCGGGCCGTCCGGACAATCGCTCCACCTCACGCATGATGTGCAGCTGGCCGGCGCTGAAGGAATTGCAACTCTTGACGGAGTTGATCAGGAATCCGTCCGCTTCGTACTCCTTCACATACTGCGCGAGCAGGTTGATGCGGGTCGGCAATCCCAGATTGGTGTAACACCCCAGGCAGTACTCCGCCAGCGTTTCGAGCGGCCGCGAGGGGTCGTGTCGGAATCCCTGGTCGTACACGCCGCCCACCTTGGTGTAGGTCGACGCGACGGCCACGGCGCCCTCGTCGCTGAACATCTTCCAGAACTGCCGGAAGCTCGTCCAGTTCGGCGGTCCTTCGACCACGACACGGAACCGTTCAGTTTCCATGTCGCCGTCGGGTGTGACCGGCCCTTTCCCCTCCTTGATGCGCTCTTCGATTTCTTCCCTGAGCGCGCGGTAGTACTCAACAGCTGCCTCCGTGCCGCGGAACGCGCTGAAGATCGGACCGACGTAATACACCGCGCCGAAATACGCGTCGATGGGTGACGGGCGATGTTTGGCCGATTGCAGGACCCACACAAGATCATCTTCAGCTTGTGCCGCCAGCGTCAGGTGCGCCTTCAGTCGATCCTCGTCGTAGGCTCGCCCGGAGATCCGCTCAAGGGTCGGAATGACCTCGTCCTTCAGCTGTTTCACGACGTAGTCACGCATCGACGGCGTGATGCGCCCGTCAGGCTGATACGGCACGTGCAACATCGCGACGGGGCAGTCGTACTCCTCGCGCAACAACTCAAACCACTTCAGGAACGTGAAACACCCCGTGTACGACAACAACAGCACGTCGGGATCGGGCAGGCGCTGGCCGGTCGGTCCGATGTTGCCCGACTTCATCATGCCGATGTCGCTCTTGACGTACGTGCAGACGTCCTCGGAGTGGCCGAGTTTTTCCGCCAGCGCGATGTACTCGGCCGTCTTGCCGCGCATCGCCGACTGCAACGCGTTGATCTCGGGCAGCACCGGCAACAGGTCGAAGCTCAGCAGCAGCTCCGTCAGATTGCCGGGCACAAAGGTATAGGCCGTCTTTGCCCCCGTGTCCGGCGCAGCCGCCAGCCGATCGAAGTGCCGGGCGATCATGTCCTTCTGTCTGACCTGACTGGCGTCTTTGCTCATGCCTCGCTCCATAACTTGATGGAATCGGCGAACGTACCCGCCTGCTCGCGAATGACCTGGAATTGCCCGGTGTTCTCGGCGTACTTAAACGCGGTCCACGGGATCTTTGTCCCCTCCACCGCCCGCACCGCCATCGGCTGATCGAGCAGCGCCGGGTCGCAGAAACTCGGCGCACAGAACAACACGCCCTCGGCGCCGCTGGTCCTGATGCGGTCCACCAGCTCGGCGCCCTTGACGCCCTGGTCGATGTACCGCGTGGGGCTCGCAATGGCATCGGAGAGAAACGCCTGCACCAGGGCGTCCATCGGGTCGCCGTCCTCACGCACATCCGACTTGATCCATCGGTGTATCTGCACGAAGTCGTCGTCGACGATGTAGCAGCCGGCCCGTTCGAGCGTGCGGATGAGCCCGATGGGGGGCTGCTCGCAGAAGGAGCCGGTCAGCAGCACCCGGGCCTGATCCAGCGGTTGTCTGTCATCTGCGGCCTGTACGCCCTCGTGATACGCCTCGAGCAGCGCGGTGGCCTCGTCGACCGGCAGCACCAGCGTGGCGCGCAGCATCACATACAGTTCGGAGGTGGGGACCTTCCACGGTTCACGTTGCCGCAGGGCGTAGAGATCGCGGACCACACGTCGCAACCGGTTGTACAACACGATGGAATCCCGAAGCGCCGCCGGGTCGTACGGCCTGGCGCCATGCGCCGTCAGGTCGGTCGACAAGGAGTCCAACTCTTCGCGGTAGAACCGCCCGCCGATCGCGGGGTTGAAGTTCTGCGGCACGTCGAGATAACGGACCAGCGCCTTCGGAAACAACGTCTGCCACATGCCGGAGAGATTCCGGATGACGTCGCAGATGGCGGGGAAGATGACGCCGTCGAGCGTGTTGAGGCTTCCGTTCAGACCGAGTTCGATCGTGCTGCGCGGAATGTGGCAGATGTAGGACTGGTAATACGCGTCACCCTTGATGATCTCAAGATCGTCACGGGCTCCCATCAGGCCGACGGGCAACACCCCCTGTGCGTGCAGGATCTCGGCGGGGATGTAGATGGGCATGTAGCCAATCGCGAGACCGCCCGTCCGCGCCTTCCAGTCCCGCACGGCCCCGAGCGAATAGTCCCGGTACAACGCGTCCGCTTTGGCGAAGAGGGACGGCAGATCAACGGGCGTCGTCATGAGTGCCTCCAGGCCGGCGGACGTTTCTCAAGAAATGCCTGCAGCCCTTCAACCGCGTCGTGACTCTGCATCAACTCGTTGAGGTAGAGGCGCTCGAGCACCGCGAGGTCCACCCGGAACCGCTGGACAAACGACGCGCGGACGGCTCGGACCGCCAGCCGCAGACTGCTCGCGGATCGGCTGCTGAAATGGGTGCGCGCCCACGCCATCGCGGCGTCCATCGGGTCGTCGCTCGACACCGCATCCACCAGCCCGATGAGACGCGCGTCCTCGGCGCCAATCGACCGGCCCGTGAGGCACAGGTCCTCCGCCTCGGCGCGTCGAATACGTTCGGGCAGGATCACCGATGCCAGGGGCGCGAAGACACCCAGCGCGATCTCCGGCTGGCCGAGCACGGCGTCAGCACTTGCCACCACGCGGTGACAGAGACTCGCGACCTCGAGGCCGCCGCCGAGGCACTGTCCCCGCACGGCCGCGATCAACACAACGTCGCTCTCGAGCATGTCGAAGGCCAGTTCGCGAATCGCCGACAGCATCGTCTCCACCTGACCGGGCAGGTGCTCAGGCACGGATGCGCCGAAGGAGAAGTGCCGGCCCGCACCTTCCAAGCCAATCACCTTGAGACCGCGGGTCGCGCGCGCCTTGCGGAACACGGCGCTCAGTTCCCCCATCGTCGCGAGGTCGAGAATGTTGCCCTTGGCGCCGCCAAAGGTGACACGCCAGATGGTGTTCTCATCGAGCGGCGTCACGGTGACGAGATCTGCCATTGATCACTCCCTTTCGTCGACCCGTTCCAACTGCAGGTACGGCCCGCCGATGAAGCCGTTGGTCCTGAAGAACGTCAGCACGGGAATGTTGTTGCGGCGCACCATGGTGCGCACGGTGGTCACGCCGGCCCGTTTCAGTTGAGCGACGGCTGCATCAAGCAGGTCGGAGGCCAGACCGAGGCGAACGAACTCCGGATCGATGCCGATTTCCAGGATCCAGCCGCACGGCTCCGACCCGAACTCGAACGCGCGCACGTCGGCCAGCAGGAATCCGGCAAACGTGCCGGTGGCCTCGGCCGCGAGTGCGACCTTCTGTGACTCGTGGCCTGGTTCCACGAAGTCGCGGAACAATCGGACCCAATAGGGGCGTTGTTCAGCGCCGGTGTGGATGGCGTCCACACGCACCACGTCGTCGAGGTCGCCGGGCGCGAGTGGACGGATTCGCACGCCCGTCATCGCGCGCGCGCTCCCGCAAGGATCTCGTCGGTGAGCGCGTCACCCCAGACGGCTCCCTCAGCCAGGCGCCGGCGCAGCAGGAGGAAGTCCGCCTCGCGGCAGGTCTTGCTGCCTTCATGGAACGCCCGGAACCCCGCACGCCCTTCCGTCATCATGTTGAGCGCGAGCCATGCCCGGTTGCTCTCGCGGTTGCGATCCCAGTGTTCGAGTTTGTGTTTGCGAACGCTTTCAATCGTCTTCGTGAGGCACCCGGGCATTGTGTTCGCGAGCCTCCAGATCAGGCGATCCACCTCGGCATCGAGGGCCGCGAGGTCGACCGTCCCCCTGGCCATCAACGCCTTGGCCGCATCGCGATCGGCTCCGGTCTTGAACTCGCCAAAAACAATTCGGCCGCCGTCCACCCATCGATCGGTGATGGCCATCGGGTTCGGCACAGACACGCCGTCAACGTTGAGCGCAGGCACGACCGAGGTGAGCAGGCCGAGGCGCGACGCCTTGTGCGCGCTCCAGTGTTCGCACAGGGTGCAGCTTTCCATCGCGGCCTCGATGCCGACAAACAAGGGCAGGAAGTCGGTCGAGCCGCCGTCGGGGGCCGATCCGTGCCGCGGGCCCGCCTGCCCGAACAGCGCGAGATCCTGCGCCACCGTGAAGTCGCAGGCCATCCCGATTTCCTGTCCGCCGCCGATCCGCATCCCGTTCGCCCGGCAGATGACCGGTTTGTCGCAGGAGAGGATGGCGGAGACCATATCGTTGAACAGCCGCATGTACTGCCGGTATTCCTCAGGCCGTCCGGCGTAGTACTCCGCGTACTCCGCCGTGTTGCCGCCGGTGCAGAACGCGCGGCTACCCGATCCGGTGAACACCACCGCGACACACGCGCGATCGGTCGACGCGCGTCGCATGCCGAGGATCACGCCCTTCACCATCTCGGTGGTGTACGAGTTGAGTTGTGCTGGATTGTCGAGCGTGATCTGCACGACGTGCAGACCCGGCACCGCACCGCCTTCGGGCGTGCGGAGTGGCCGTTCCTCATAGAGCAACCCGGCGTGGGTCGTCACGGGTGTGAGCGTGTGGTCCTTGAACGTCACGAATGCACCTCCGGCAGCAACACCATCCGTCCGCGGCTCCCGCCGTGGTGGAGGCTGTCAAACACCTCGTTGATCTCGGCCATGGGACGACGGACGATGAATGGCTCGAGTGCGATGCGGCCAGTGACCGCGAGATCAACAACAGCGGGGTAGTGCTCCGGCAGACAGCCCCAGTTGCCGATCGCCATCGCATCAAACGCCATCAGGTTTGAGAGCCGCACTTCCACCGACTTGGCGGTGTAGCCCACGATGGAGAGGGTCGCGCCGTGACCGAGCAAGCCGAACGCCAGTTGCTGGCCGGCCGGATGTCCCGAGGCCTCGAAGATTCGCAGTCGCCACGGGGGTACGCCGCGGTCGTCACAGAAGGCGCGGATCGATTTCCGGATCGCGCGGGCATCCGCCTGCGTCGAATTGATGGTGAGCGCGGCGCCGTGCGCCGCCATCCCTCGCAGCCGTTCGTCGTCAATGTCGATGGCGACAACGTGTGCGCCCAGGGCGGCGCAGATCTGGACGCCAAACCCCCCGACGCCGCCGGCCCCGACCCAGATTGCCGCGTCGCCGGGCGCGACGTCTGCACGGATGGCGGCCTGGTAGGGGGTGGACACCGCGTCTGCGATGACGCTTAGCGCGGCGAGATCGAGGCCGGCCGGATTCGTCGCGGAACTCGAGAGGTCCGGCACACGACACAGCCCCCGCGCGGGCACCCGCACGTGAGATCCAAACCCGCCGTGGACGTCGTTGCCGGGAAATACCTGCGTCGGGCAGATCTGGCCGCGCCCGGCGCGGCACGCCGCACATTCCCCGCACGGCATCACGGCGGGAACGACGACATCGGCGCCGAGCCAGGATTCGGCGCCAGGTCCGGCGGCCACTACGCGTCCGCTGATTTCATGGCCGAGTGTGAGGGGGAAGGGGTGACGGGTCGGGACGCCGTCGTAGAAGAAGCCGAGGTCGGTGTGGCACACCCCGCAGGCCGCGGTTTTGATGAGTACCTCGCCTGGCCCCGGGGCTTCATCCCTGGTCTGGAGGACCATGGGCTGGCCTGGCTGTTCAACGACCCACGAGGTGACCTGCATGCGCGGCCTCTTTCAGATCAGTTAAATAGGTAAATCAATTCCTATTTACCTATATACCTGGCGTCATTCCCGCGTCAACTCGCCGCTGCACCGGCGTTCAACCTTGGCCCCGCTCAATGGCGCGCGGAAACAGAATGTTGTTCTCCAAATGTATGTGCACGTGCATGTCGCGCTCGAGTTGCACGAGACCAAAGAACAATCCCTGAAATGTGGCGCATGCTCCTGGCGGCAATTGATAGTCCCCGGTGATCTGCCGCATGGCCGTCAGGGCCGCGCCCGCCTGCACGTGTTCGTGCTCCATCACCGCGACTGGACCGGCAATCCACCCGCCGCCGCCCGTCGCCTGGCCCCGGTCGATGGCGACGATCGCGGGGAACAGGATCTGATCCTCCTTGGCCATGTGGTCGAGCAATTCGCTCATCAGGCCTCGGAACTCCCGCTGAAGAGGCAGGAGCATGTCGGGATAGAGTTCGCCGTGCCGAATCACGACCTTGTCGACCATCGCTGACAAGCGGGGCAGTTCCTCACGGAGCGGTTGGTGGAACCGCGCCTGAATGTGGGCCACGAGGTCGCTCATTGGCACCTGCTGCCAGTTCTGTTCGTCGGTCTTCTCGGTTGTCGACTGCTCCAGTTCCGCCAGCACCCGGTCAACATCAAGGGCGTGCTCCGCGCAGGCCTCCGCGATGGGCCGATGTCCTCCACAGCAGAAATCGATCCCGTGCTGTTGAAACACCTTGATCGTTGACGGAGATGCCGCTGCGGCCTCTGAGACGTGCATGTCCTTTGTAAACTCCATGGTCAGTCCTCCTCAACTGGTTTTGGTTCGGGCCGCCAATCCGGCCCGAAGAGCTCGATGGGATGCATTGCTCTCACGACTTCGTTGCCGCAGCGCAGGTCGTCGGCCGGGCAGTACAGGTCGCAGCCCCAGCAGATACGCTCCGGGTGCGCCGGACGGGTGATGGCGCGAGGCGACGCAAGGCTGGTCATAGTCGTACCAGCCACGTGGCGACAATCAGTGCGGCGATCCCCACACCCAGACTCAGCCGGCCGGTCCAGCGCGCGGTCGCTCTGGAGACGCGACCGCTGTCGCAGCGATTAAAAGCGACTGCAAGTGCGAACAGTGTGACCTTGGCCAGGAGCAACCGGCCCGGAACGGTGGTCAGTGCGGGCACGCCGCCCCATCGCATCCAGGTGAGCACGGACCCGGTGACCGCGATCACGGCGAGGCACATCCAGGCATAACGGCGAAAGCGATGACCAAAGGCTCGCAGCTGCTCCCGGCGACCGGCATCGTCCTGTTCACGCACCCAGGGCATCAACAACCCGACGAAACAGATCATGCCGCCGACCCACGCGGCTGCCGCCGTCAGATGGACGGCCACCAGCACCTCACGCATGTGCGGCCCCGAAGGGTCTGTCCACCATGCGACGCAGTCGCCGCGAGAACATTGACGCGAAGACTTGCTTCTGCACGGAGAGTTTGGCGCGCTGCCAGAGGAACGTGTGATCCGACAGGTCGTGACATTCCTCCGGGAGCAGCACCAACGAAACGTGGACGTTGGGCGCGCACCCAATCGGCAGACCACGCTCCATGCAGGCTTCGTAGAGCCGGCGAAACACCGGCACCAGCGGTTCCGCGTCCGGAGGTGGAAGGTGTTCGTAGTCGGTGCCTCGCAGCGGTCGGAAGACACACACGGTCGGAATGGCACCGACCGACGTCATCCAGTTGATGGCCTCGATGGATGACTCGGGCGGCTCCAGTCCGGCAATAATTTCGCCGTTGGTAACCCACGGCTCCGTTCGTGGTCCGAGCGGTCCGAGTTGGGCACAGTAGCGGATCGCGTCGAGATACCGGCCATGGCCGTAGGTGGCCGCTTTGCCGGGGCACACCTCCACGAACCGCTCCTGGTCCCAGACCTCGAAGCAGAACGACACACGATTGACCCCCATGGCGCGCAGCGCGTCGTACCGCGACAAATCGTGGTGCGGCGGCGTCTGCACACCGACCAGCAGACCGAAGCGTTCCTTGACGGCGCGGACGTACGGTTCAACGATGTCGAGGTAAGTGTCGCCGGCGTAGTGGCCGGTGTTGAAGTCGACGTAGGTGATGCCCGACAGCTCACGCGCCGCAGCCACCACATCCATGACGTCATCAAGCGACTTCTCTGTCGCTTCGTCGACGCCGAGATTGAGTCCCACCGAGCAGAAGCCGCAGTTGCTGCGCTCGGGTTGTGGCACCCAGAAGTCGCACACGCGGGCCGGGTAGATGCCGAGGTAGGTGCCTTGCAGTGTGCCGACGCGAGTCATCGGTGTACCGCTTGAGGTGCGTGCGTCGTACCACGATGGCCGAGGAGACAGGCTGACCGGCCCGACCACCTCCCCCTCGCGGAGGAGCCGATACGCTCCGTCCTGGCGCACTAACCGATACGGCGACGTGGCCGCGAACGACTCGAGCACGGGCACGTTGGTCCAGAGACCACCGGGCAGAATCAGTTCAAGCCCACTGCCCAGGCCCGCGCGTGTGCGCATGATTTGACGGCCACCGTCATCACCGACCAGGCACGAATCGTCGACGAGGAGCCCCCGGCAGTACAGATCAAGCTTGAGGAGTGAGGGACGAGCTTGAACCGAGGAGAGGGACAACATGCCAGGGACTCGCAGGCAACCCTATCCCCGCATGGGCGCCCGGGACTATGACCGGCGTCATAACACCTCCGTCCCAAGGATTGTGTACTCTCCTTGTTGGTGTCTTCCGCCGTACGCCCACAGGACCGAGGCCTTGCTGCGCTGGTCTGGACTGGTATGTTTGCCGTCGCAGGACTGGACCTCTGGTTTCCTCCTGGGTTCGCGGCGCCACTCCTCTTCATCCCGCTGGTCTTCCTCGCCGCCGGCACACACCACGCGACTCCTGCCCGTGACCTCGTGTCGACGGTGGCGGGAGCGGCCACGGTCTGGACTCTCGTGGAGGTCGTGGTGAATGGGCGCGGAGGTGACCTGAAGGCTGGCCTGTTTAATCGGGGACTCGTCCTGGCCGCGATCTGGCTGGTGGTGTGGGGTGTGCGGCGACACCGAGCGCTGGAGGCCGAGTGGCGTGCGGAGGCGGCGATGGGTCACGTAGGCCGGATGGCTGGGGTGATGGCTCATGAGATTCGCAATCCCCTGGCCGGTGTGCGTGCGGGTCTCCAGGTGTTGAGCCGCCGCGTCGCCGACTCACCCAACGCGACGGTCGTCGATGAGATGATCACCAGACTTGATCGTCTCGGCGAAATCATCGAGAGTTTGCTCCGATATGCGCAGCCGGTTGAGCCACGACGAGCACCTGTTCGCGTCAGCGATATGGTGGACGATGCCTGTGATCTGGCGGCGCGAGACTCGGCGTTTGCGGGAATTAAATTCACGCGAGAGTGCGACGACACCATTGTGATTGTTGATCCGGCGCAGATCGCGCTGGTGCTGGCGAGCCTGCTGCGCAACGCCGCACAGGTCATGCCCGGCGGCGGTCACATCGCCGTGCGGGTGAAGAGCGAGCACGAGACGTGCGTAATACACATCACGGACAGCGGCCCCGGCATTCCACCGGATCAGCGCGCGAGGGTCGGCGAGGCATTTTTTACCACCAAGACGCAAGGCCCCGGCCTCGGCATTGCGACCGCTCGCCGGTTGCTGGCGCCATACGGCGGAACCCTCACCTTTGTGTTCCCGGCCCAAGGGGGGACCACCGTCGTGATTTGCCTGCCGGTTGACGAGACGATCGGCCCGAAGGTGGCTGCGGGTGTCCGGAGTCGCGAATGAATCGATTGATCGCGGGAGAGACCCTGGACGATCTCAAACTGCGGAAAGGGACAACGTGCCGGGAACTCCAACGTAATCCTGCCACCGGCGTTTCAGAGGGGATATGACACTCGTCATATCCCCATCGTCATCGAGACTGTGTAATCTCACGCGCGTGTTCCCCTCCAAACGACCAGAGGGTTGGGCCCATGAGACGATCGGCCCGAACATGGCTGCGGGCGTTCGGAGTCTTGAATGAACCACGGCCGACTGGCGCTCTGGTTGTATCTGGTCGCGGCCCTGGCCGCCGTGCTGATCGTCGTCGGCGGTTTTGTGCGCCTGTCGCGGGCAGGCTTGTCGATTGTTGAATGGAATCCGGTGGTGGGCGTGATCCCTCCCCTCACCGACGACGCATGGCAGGCCGAGTTCGCCAAGTACCAGCAGACCCCCGAGTATCGAACCGTCAATACGGGGATGTCGATGGCCTCGTATCAGCGCATCTTCTATATCGAGTGGGCCCATCGCCTGCTGGCACGACTGGCAGGCCTGGCGGTGCTCCTGCCCCTGGTGGGATGGTTGGTACGCGGCCGTCTCGTCTGGCGAGAGTCCGGTGTGTATCTTGCGGTCGTGGCATTGTTCGGACTGCAGGGTTTTCTGGGATGGTTCATGGTGCGCAGCGGCCTGCTTGAGACACCGGCTGTCAGCCACTACCGCCTGACGATCCATTTGCTCATGGCACTCCTGCTGCTGGCGTTGGCGCTGTGGGCCGGCATGAATCGTGATCCACGAATCGGTCCTGCAGTTCGACGGCCGGGCTCGAACAGACCGTCATGGCTTGCGCTGGTCACTCTGGCTGCGCTGATCGTGCAGATGGCGTACGGCGGCCTCGTGGCCGGGCTTCGGGCAGGACCGGTGTCAGCCACCTGGCCGCTCATGTGGGGGGCGATGGTGCCCGAGGGGCTGTTTACGGGGGAGGCGTCCTTGTGGACGACCCTGACCGCCGCTCCGCTCACCGTGCACTGGGTGCATCGCTGGTGGGCGATTGTGGTGCTGGGCCTGACGATTGCGCTCGTTCGTGTGCGACGCCATCCGACCGTGTCGTGCGCGGCCCGCCGGACACTCGGTGTGACCGCCTTGCTGACCGGCGCCCAGGTGGTGCTGGGGATCGGCACCATCTGGTGGCTTGTCCCCATGACACTGGCCCTGTTGCACCAGGCACTCGGCGTCGCGATTTTTGCCTCGTTGCTCATCGCGAATCACCAGGTACTCCGCGACGACGCGCCCAGCGTCGGGTCCGTGCGGAGCCATGGCCGGCTGGCTGCCGGCGTGTGAGGAGATCCCCATGTTTGCCCCATCGCCTGCACGTGCCTGCCTGTGGCGGATTGCCCAACTGGCCGGAGTGAGCCTGACGCTGGTGTTGCTGGCAGGCTTGTTCCTGCGACCGGATCTGACACTTACCATTCTCTGGAGCCTGGTGATTCCGCTGGTGCCGGCATCGTTGCTGGTGGCGCCGCAACTCTGGCGCAACGTGTGTCCACTGGCGACGCTCAACATGGCATCCAACGGCCTGGTGGCCCGCCGCAATCCGTCCCTGCGGCTGCTCGCGGGGGCAGCGGTCGTCGGTATTGCGCTGCTTGTGGTTCTGGTGCCTGCACGGCGCATACTGTTCAACACCGATGGGACGATCCTCGCGGTGACGATCGCGGCCGTCGCGGTGCTGGCGTTGGTACTGGGGGCCGTGTTCGAGGCCAAGTCGGGTTTCTGCAACGCACTCTGTCCGGTCCTGCCGGTGGAGCGGCTGTACGGACAGGCCCCGTTCGTCGAATTGTCGAATCCACGGTGTGATGGGTGCACCCACTGCTCGGTGAAAGGGTGTATCGATCTGGCGCCCGCGCACGCCATTGCGCCTGTCGTGAAGGGCCTGGGTACCGGGCGGGCATGGTTTTGTTCGGCGTTCGGCGTCTTCGCGGGAGGGTTTCCCGGCTTTGTACTTGGGTATTACCTCGTGCCGGACGGGCCGTTGACCAGCGCACCCGCGGTGTACGGCACCGTGGCCGCCGCCTCGGTCGCGAGCTGGTTCCTGACCGTGTTCGTCGCGTCGACATTCCGGGTGTCGGCTCGTGCCATGATGCCTGTACTCGCGGCCGCTGCGGCCGGCGTGTACTACTGGTTCGCGTCGCCGATTCTGGCAGGGACGTTGTTGTTGGGCTCTGGGGGCGCGCTGCGGGTGGTGTTTCTGGGGCTCGTCGGGGTGTGG
>CAYRGW010000008.1:27165-79219 GCA_964423815.1 uncultured Solibacteraceae bacterium
TGGCTCTTCAGGGCGATGGGCACGGCGCGCGATCGGCTGCGTGAACCGGCGCAAGTCTTGACGTCGTAACCTGGCCCGCCCCGTTTGTTCTCAATCACCCGGACGTTAAAGGAGCTCGCGCCAAATGAAGTCCTGTCTCACCGCACTCGTCCTTGTTGTATGCACGCCGATTGTGGCCGCGGCGCAAACCGTGCCCGAACCGTACCAAACGGTCCTTACGACGCTCGGCAAGTCCGGAGATTTCAAGGACGGCGTCCTGAAGGTCAACATCCCGCGCGGGGACGTGACGGTCACGATCGCAGGCCGTCCGGCGCCGACGCCGTTCGGCTTCGGCGGATGGGTCGCCTTTGCAAAGGGCGACCACGACATGGACGTCATGATGGGCGACCTCGTGCTCACCGAGGATGAAGTGAACCCGGTGATGTCTGCGATTCTCACCAACGGCCTGCAGGTCACGGCGCTGCACAATCACTTCTTCTGGGATCAGCCGCGCATGTTCTACATGCACGTGCACGGCCATGGCACGGCGGCGGCAATCGCGAAGCAGCTCAAACCGGCCGTCGATCTCATCAACGGATTTGCGGCGAAGCGCCCGAAACCCGTCGCGCCTGCGGCGCCATCCGCGGCCACGCCGGCACTGGACACGGCGGCCCTCGCGAAAATTATTGGCAGCGCGGGTGATCAGAACGGTGCGGTTTACAAAATCACGATCGGCCGGCCGGATATCGAGATGCGCGAACACGGGGCCCTGGTGAACAGCCGGATGGGACTGAACACCTGGGCCGCATTCACCGGCAGCGATGCCGACGCGATGGTCGCGGGCGACGTGGCCATGCTCGAACACGAGGTGACGCCAGTGCTTGCGGTCCTTCGGGCCAACGGCCTCGACATCGTGGCGATCCACCACCACATGACGGACACACGACCAGTGGTCATCTTTCTCCACTACTTCGGCACGGGTCAGGCGACGCAGCTTGCCAAGGGTGTGCGCGCCGCCGTCGACCTGCTGGGGAAGGGGGCACCGGCCAGGTAATGGCGCGGATGGGTTTGGAGCCGCCCTTGCGGCCGTCATTGCGCCCGGTCTGGGTGTCGGGCGAATCGTGAGTACTGAAACGATTGTGTGGCGCCCCACGGCGTGGTGTGGACATGCGGTACGGCGTCAACGAGCGTAAAGTCACTGCCGAGTTCAGCGGCCAACGCCTGTGGGGAATACCGTGCTACCGCAAGCCCGCTGCATTTCTCCGGGCCATCCGGGGCGAACGTGGCAATAATCGCTGTACCCGTCATCTTTACCGTCTCTCGCAGGTGCCTCAAGTACAGCGCTCGATCGGGCGCGTTGGTCAGAAAGTGAAAGACGGCGCGATCGTGCCAGATATCCACAGGCTTCAAGGACCAGTCACCCGTGACATCGGCGTGAATCCATTTCGTGGTTGCCGCCGACGCTCCGAGTCGTGCCCGGGCCTTGTCCAGCGCGGCTTGTGAGACATCCAGGATTGCGAGACACTCCAGCCCCAGCGCGACCAGTGCATCCACCAGATGTGAGTCGCCTCCGCCCACGTCGAGCACACACGAATCCACGGTGAGCCCCGCGTCCTCCATCATGCGGAGTGAGACGTCAGGCACATCCTGAAACCAGCTGACCTCACGCTCGTCCTTTGTGGTGTAGACCCGTTCCCAGTGCAGCTGTCGATCCATGGGCAGATGCTACTCCGAAACGGGCGTATGACCGGCGTCATAACGGGCCAAATCCCAGTCCTCGTAAGTTGCACGAGTCATGGCCATCCTCGCCCGTTTCCCGGACCTCGCGCACTGGAAGGGACAAGTCAAATGCCAGACGGCGTGCCCGGTGCAGACCGATGCCGGGCGCTACGTCCAACTGATTGCTGACGGCCAGGACAAGGAGGCCTTCCTTGTCGCCCGTGCGCCAAACCCGTTTGCGTCGGTCTGCGGCCGCGTGTGCGCCGCGCCATGTGAAGACGCGTGCCGACGGGGGGCGATTGACGCGCCGGTATCGATTCGTGCGCTGAAGCGGTACGTGACGGAACAGTACGGTGCCGAGTCCGTGCGTCCGGATACCCAGGACGAACTACGGCCGTACGGCGTGCATGACGGCAATCGTTACATCGACCAGTTGCCGCTGGGGTCACAAATCCAATCAGCCGGACCTGCCCCAGGCCGGAAGGTGGCCGTGATCGGTGCCGGGCCTGCAGGCCTGTCCGCCGCCCACGACCTGGCGCTGCTCGGCCATCAGGTCACCGTGTTCGAGGCCGGTGATGAGCCCGGCGGCATGATGCGGTACGGCATCCCCGAATATCGGCTCTCCCGGAGCCTGCTTCGCGCGGAGATCGACAAAATTCTCGCGCTCGGCGTCACGCTCAAACTCCGCACGCCGTTGTCGGCCGATTTTGGCCTCTCGCATCTCAAGGCGGAAGGCTTTGTGTCGGTCTTCCTCTCAGTCGGCGTCTCGCGCGGTCGTGACCTGCAGGTGCCGGGCGTCGAGCTCGACGGCGTGGTCAAGGCCGTGGACTACCTGCTGAACGTGAATCGTGGCTTCCGCATGGACCTTGGCCGCCGGGTCGTCGTCATTGGCGGCGGCTTTGTGGCGTTTGACGCCGCCCGCACAGCCTTGCGTGTGGGGCGTGAGGAGGACCTCGACGCGCTCGAAGGGGCCGCCGATGCCAGGGCCAAGGAGGCCATCGACTCCGCCCGCGCCGCGCTTCGTGGTGGTGCCGCCGAGGTCACGATGGTGTCACTCGAGCACTTCGATGAGATGCCGGTGCTGCGCACGATGCAGGGCCACGACGAGTTCGAGGAAGCGCAGAAAGAAGGCGTCCACTTTCTCACGCGTCGTGGGCCGCGCCGCTTTGTCGGCACAGACGGTCGACTCACCGCCGTCGAACTCCGCGCGGTCCACTCGGTCTTTGACGACACCGGCCGCTTTGCTCCGGTCTATGACGACGACAATGTCATGGTCGTCGACACCGACGCCTGCATTCTGGCGATTGGGCAACAACCTGACCTTGCATTCCTGGCGCCGGCCGACGGTGTTGACCTTCAACCTTCGGGGACCATTCGCGTCGATCCGGTTACGCTGGCCACCAGCGCTCCCGGCATATTCGCGGGCGGCGATGTCGCGTTTGGTCCCCGAAACCTCATCCAGGCGGTCGCCAACGGCAAACTGGCCGCGCGATCGATGCACAAGTTCCTCACGCACCAGCAGGCGCGCATCGAGACGCATCTGGCCATCGAGGCGTTGCCGACGTCGACCTATCAGATGGCGGCCGGCTTTGAGTACCTCGACCGCGTGGCCGCCCCGACGCTCGACATCGGTCGTCGCACAGGTATTGCCGAGGTCGAGACCGGCTACGGTCCCGAGGCTGCCAAAGAGCAGGCCGCCCGGTGTCTGGTCTGTCACGTGCAGACCATCTACGACCCTGAACTGTGCGTCCTGTGCAATCGCTGCGTGGACATCTGTCCGGAGTACTGCCTGGCCTTTGTGCCGCTCGATGAGGTGGCTCTGCCGGAAGGCGAGCGCGAGATCGTCGCGGCTCGCGTCGGCGAGACACCGCTGCCGCTCACCGCTCTGATTAAAGACGACGAGCGCTGCATTCGCTGCGGGTTGTGCGCGATCAGATGCCCCACCGGGGCCATGACGATGGAACGTTTTTCGATTACTGACAGTTGGGCGGAGGTTTCATGAGTACGAATCGTCGCGATTTCCTGATCAAGCTCGGCACCGGCGCCGGAGTCTGTGCGCTTGGGGCGCAGGGCGTGGCCTCGCTTCGGTCACTGGCGCCCAACGTGTCCTACGACGCACCGACGACGGTGAAGCTGGGGCCGCCGGCCGAGTTTCCCGACGGTCTGAAGTTTCTGGCAGACGAGCGGTTATTCATCTTCCGCAACGGCAACACGTTCCACGCCGTGTCGGCTGTCTGCACACATCTGGGATGTACGGTGCGAGCCGAGGCGCTGGCAACACCGGAGACGGTGGACGTTGGTGGTGCGCCGTTGCGATTGACGCACCAGTTCAGTTGCCCGTGTCACGGGTCCCACTACACCGGTGATGGCACCAACACGTCGGGGCCCGCGCCGAAACCACTTTCGTGGTACCGGCTGTCGGTCGCGGCTGACGATGGGCAACTGGTAGTCGACCTGGCCGAGGAAGTCGGCCGTGATTTCCGCTTGACGGTGTGATCCATGGCGACACCCCTGCAACATCCTGAAGCCCCCGGCGTGCGACCCCGCCGATTCTGGAGCATCCGTCCGCGCTCCGATCGCGACGCCGGCGACGCCGTCACGTCGAACTTCCTTCTGCATGCGCTGCCGGCGAAAGTGTCGAAGGCGTCGATGGCGTGGACGTATTCGTTCTGGCTCGGCACGATCACGGCGGCGTTGTTCCTGCTGCTGGTACTGTCGGGTTTGCCGCTGCTGTTCCTGTACGTGCCGTCGGTGGAGCGTGCGTATCAGTCCGTCAAGGACATTGAGTACGTGGTCTCGTACGGCCGGTGGCTCAGGTCCGTGCACCGTGTCGCCGCGCACGGCATGGTGATCACGGTGGTGTTGCATCTGGCGCGGGTGTTCTTTACCGGTGCGTACAAAAACGGCGTGGGTCGCAACCAGCATCGCGAATGGAACTGGGTGATCGGCGTCGTCTTGCTGCTCCTGACGTTGTTCCTGTCCTTTACCGGATACCTGCTGCCATGGGATCAGTTGGCGTTCTGGGCTGTGACGGTCGGCACCAACATCGCGTCGGCGATTCCGTGGGTGGGTCCGTCGATGCGCGAATTGTTGATCGGTGGTCGCGAGATTGAACAGGCGACATTAATCCGGTTCTATGTGCTGCACATCGTGGTGTTGCCCGGCGCCGTCGCGGCGTTGTTTGGATATCACATGTGGCGGGTGCGCAAAGACGGTGGCCTGGCCCGCGCGGACCGCGAGGAGTTGTTGGAACTGCCGCGGGACGTGGCACCGACGCCGACCAAGACCTACACGCTGTTGGGGGTGGCTCGCGGAACCGCGCCGACCGTGACAGCGAAGACGCTCACTGCCGCTGACACCACCGTGAACGCGGTGCCAGACCTTGCGCGGCGGGCGATGATTGCCACGCTCGGTACGATCGCGCTGATCAGCATCCTGTCGGTGTTTATTGCGTCGCCTCTCGAGGAACCGGCGAACCCGCTCATCACGCCGAATCCCGCGAAGGCGCCCTGGTACTTCCTCTGGCTGCAGGAAATCGTCACCGACACGACGATCCATCTCGGGAGTTTCACCATCAACGGCGCGTTCATCGGCGGCGTGATTCTTCCGGGCGTGCTTGTTGGGCTCCTGACGGTGTGGCCGTGGCTTGATCGCAGTCCGCGTCAGGCCACCGGCGAATGGTTCCCGCCCGCGCGCCGTACGCAGAACCTGGTGTTCATCGCCGTGATGGTGGCGATTCTGCTGTTGACCTACATCGGCATGGAGATGCGCGGACCGTATTGGGAGTTCTTCTGGCCGTGGGAAACCTGGCCGAGCCTGCCGTCGAGGATTTGAGCCATGGAACAACGCACGAATTCTCCGTATCCCCGCATCGATCGCCCCACGCTGGCCATCATCGGTGTGTTGCTCGTCCTCTCCTGCGCGCTCTTTTTTGCGAGCGACCGGGACCACGACTGGCGCTACTACCAGTCGGCCTTCAAGGACGAGGTCGCGCAGAAGTTCGGTGAGGAGCGGGCCGCCGCAGTGACGACCGGTCTGCAGCAGATCTGGGTCGCCGACCTGGGCCGCGCCGATCGCTGCATCACCTGCCATCAGGCGGTGTCGTGGAAGGGGTTCGAGACGGCCGAGGAACCGTTCCGTACCCATCCACTCGAACCCCTGAAAGGGCATCCCATCGAGAAGTTCGGATGCACGGCGTGTCACGGCGGGCAGGGGTGGGCCGTGGACGTGCTCGAAGCCCATGGCGAGATTGCGCACTGGGAGGAGCCGTTGCTCAGCCGCGCACTCGGAGAGGACTACTCACTCTCGGGCAACAAGGGCGCGCTCATTCAGATGAACTGCAACAGTTGTCACCGGTTTGACCGCGAGACGAAGGGCGCTGATGCCATCAACATGGCCAAGCGGCTTGTGGATGAAAAAGGGTGCCGCGCCTGTCATGTGATCAACAACCGTGGGGGCCGTATCGGTCCGGATCTGACGCGCGTCGGCGAGAAGGCACCTGAGCAGTACGACTACTCGCGCTTGTCCGGTCAGAAGACCGCCTTTGCCTGGCATGTCGCCCACTTCAAGGATCCCAAAGCCGTCTCCACCGACTCCACCATGCCGAACTTCGGGTTCAACACGGAACAGGCGCAGGCATTGGCGATGTTGGTGTTGTCGTGGAAGCCGTCCCACATTCCTGCGGCGTATCTGGCGGGTGCGCCGCGCACCGACGTCCCGACGCCCGCGCAGGCGGCCGAGGAGGAGCGGATGCGTACCGGTCCCGGTGCGTGGTTTGTGGAAACCGGCTGCGCGACGTGCCATTCAATCCAGGTCTACGGTGTGAAGGCGCCCGCCCAGATCGGTCCCGACCTGTCGAATGCGGTCGAGGACGTGCAGTCGCGGTTTGGCCGCACCATCGACGACTTCCTGCGTGAGCCCACTGGCACGATGTCGGTCGTGTTGTCGCGCCAGATCATCCTCACCCCGGAACAGAAAGCCATCGCGGTGCAGAAGTTGCGTGAAGCGTTCGCGGTGTATCAGAAGCAACAGGCGGAGAAGGAGCGTTGATCATGAGTAGAGGTTCACTGACACGAGCAGGCAAGGGACTGGCGCTGGGCGCCGGTGTCTGCCTGATGATTGGGTACGCTGCATGTTCCCCGAGTGCGCCGGACACGGGCCGCCGCTCCACGGCGGGTTCGTCCGACAGCGCCATCGCGGCACAGAAGACGTACGTCGCTCCGGGTGATCTGGACGAGTACTACTTCTTTGCGTCGGGGGGGCATTCCGGCAACGTCTACGTCTACGGCGTGCCGTCGATGCGCCACTTGTCGACCATTCCTGTCTTCACGCCATATCCGGCGACCGGCTACGGGTTCGACGATGAGTCGAAGGCGATGCTGGGGGGCCTGACCTGGGGCGATGCCCACCACCCCGCGCTGTCGGAAACCAACGGCGACTACGACGGCCGCTGGCTGTTCATCAACGAGATGAACGGACGAGTGGCCCGGATCGACCTGCGGGACTTCAAGACCAAACAGATCTTCGGACCGATCCCGAACGTGTCCGGCAACCACGGGTCGTCATTCATCACGCCGAACAGCGAGTACGTGATGTATGCGTCGCGGTTCTCGATTCCGATTCCGAAGGGGTCATATGTGCCCATCGACAAATACGCCAGCGACTACAAGGGCGTGATTGGGGCGCTGGCCGTGGACCCGAAGACCGGCAACATGGACATGGGTTTCCAGATCATGATGCCGCCCTTTGACTACGACATCGGTGACGCCGGCAAACTCGCCTCCGACGGCTGGATGTTCCTGACGGCCTACAACGCGGAACGGGCGACCGGCAATCTCGAGGTCGTCGCGAGCCAGCGTGACCGGGACTACATCGCGGCGGTGGACTGGCGCGCGGCGGCCAAGGCCGCGGCAGCCGGCCAGGGCGACATGATCGGCGGCGTCCGCGTGCTCGATCCCAAGAAGGTGCCCGGCCTCGTGTATCTGCTGCCATGCGGCAAGTCACCTCACGGCGTCGACGTCTCACCCGACGGCAAATACATCATCGGCTCTGGCAAGCTCCAGGGCGTGACCACGGCCTTCAACTTCGAGAAGGTGCAGACAGCCATTCGCAACAAGGACTTCGAAGGTGAGGAAGACGGCATCCCGGTCCTCAAGTACGAATCGATCATGGACGCCGAAGTCGAAGTCGGCCTGGGGCCGCTCCACACACAATTTGGTCCTGACGGCATGGCGTATACGTCATTGTTCGTGGACAGCGCCATTGCCTCATGGCGCATCGGCGAATGGAAAGTCATCGACAAGGTGCCCGTGTCCTATGCGGTCGGCCACCTCTCAGCGGCGGAAGGCGACACGGTGAGCCCGGACGGCGGGTATCTGGTCTCACTGAACAAGTTGTCCCACGGACGGCACCTGAATGTCGGACCGTCGCAACCCGAATCGTCGCAGCTCATTGACATCGGCGAGGAGAAGATGAAGCTGCTGTACGACGCCTTCACCGAACCTGAGCCGCACTACGCGCAGATGATCAAGGCCGACAAGGTCAAGCCCATCGAGGTGTATCCGAAGGACGAGAATAAACATCCGCTGGCCATCTGGGACGTCAAGGACGCCGGCATCACCCGTCAGGGCAACAAGGTCACGATCAAGATGGTGGCCGTCCGGTCGACGTTCACGCCGATGAACTTCGAGGTGCAGGAAGGCGACATTGTCACCGTGGCGCTGACGAACATCGAACAGACCACGGACGAGCTGCACGGGTTCGGCCTGCTCGACTACAACATCAACATCGTGGTCGACCCCGGCGAAACCAAGACCGTGACCTTCACGGCGAAGAAGGGTGTGTTCCCGTACTACTGCACGAACTTCTGCTCGGCCCTCCACCAGGAGATGCAGAGTTACCTGATCGTGAAACCTCGTTAACAAACGAGCTCGGAGGCGATTTCCCGGAAATCGCCTCCGAGCCCGTTGGGTAAACCATGACCCGCCTTGAACGCACTGCCCGTCGCCTCCATCAACCCGTCGGCGCGGCACCGCGCGCCTGCTTCCTCGTCGCGGCCATTCTCGTTCTCCTCGCGCTGCTGTTCCCGCTGTGGCAATTGACGATGTTCGCGCCGCAGTACCCGGATGCGCTCAGGCTCGACATCCATACCAACGCCCTCGTGGGTGGCAACAACGGTCAGGACCTGAAGGAGATCAATCTCCTCAACCACTACATCGGCATGCGCGACCTTGCAGCCGAGGACTTTACCGAGTTCAAGTGGATGCCGTTTGCGATCGGTGGGCTGGCGCTGTTGTTCCTGCGCGCGGTGGTGTTCGGCACCGTCAAGGAATTCGTGGACGGCGCGGTGATGTTCTTCTATTTCGGCGGCTTCTCCATGTGGTCGTTCGGCTACAAGCTGTATCGGTACGGCCACGACCTCGCGCCGACAGCGGCCGTAAAGGTGCCGGGTTTTACACCCCCGATGTTCGGTCACAAGACGATCGCGAACTTCGACGTCTATTCCTATCCCCAGGCCGGCACCTATTTGATGGCCAGCGCGGGGCTGCTGGTCATTGTGGCCCTCGTCCTCGCCTGGCGCTCCCGGCCTGCGCCCGAGACGGTGAGATGACGACCCTGCTCCTGGTGGTGGCGCTGGCAATCCCGCAGGCGACCGTTCCGGATATGACCGTGACGGTCGGCACACTGGAGGGGCACCCCTCGCGCGCCGACCGTTCGCCGCTGCAGGATCGCATCGACGCGGCGCAACCCGGTGACCGCATCGACGTGGAAGCGGGCATCTACACGGGGGATCTGTTCATCCACACCCCGGTGCACCTCGTTGGCCATGGTCGTCCGCAGTTGGTCGGTTCGGGCAACGGCAGCGTGATTCGGGTCCGGGCAGACCACGTCACGATTGAAGGATTCACCATTGACGGACGACTGGGCGGCAACCTCGCGCGGGACACGTCAGGCATCCATGTCGCCGCCGCACATGTCGTGATTCGCGACTGCATGATTGTCAGATCCTTGTTCGGCATCTACCTGCGCGAGGCCAACGATGCGCGTGTGGAGGGGTGCGAGATCACGGGGATCGAAGGCCGGTTGCCTGGGGAGCAGGGCTCGGGCGTGCACGTCTGGAACACCGAGCGCTTCACGCTGCAGAACATCCGCGTCCGATTTTCCCGTGACGGCTTCTACATTCAGTCGTCCCACCACGGTGTGATTACGGGCAACGACGTCCGCAATGTCCGGTACGGGCTGCACTACATGAACTCGAATGACAACCGGTTCGAGGACAACACCTTTGCCCATAGCGCGGCCGGCGCCGCGCTGATGTACTCGCGCCGGGTGTCATTTGCAAGAAACCGCTTTCTGCACAACCGTGGATTTGCGTCCGTCGGCCTGCTGCTCAAGGACTGCGAAGACGTGGTCGCAGAGGACAATCTGGTGGCAGACAACGAACGTGGATTTTTTATCGACGGTGCAGTGCGGCACGTCTTCCGCCGCAACCTCGTTGCCGCCTCCGACGTCGCCGTCGTCGTCTACGCGTCGTCGCAGGGCAGCCGGTTCGAAGGCAACACGTTCGTCGGCAACCTCGCGCCGTTGCGCCTGGTTGGGCGCCGCACCGACACGGTCTTCGACGGGAACTACTGGTCGGAGTTCGACGAACCGGATCTGGACGGCGACGGCGTGCGCGATCAGCCCTATCGCCTGTCGAACGTGTTTGACCATCTTCGCGGAAATCTGGTGGCCGCCGACCTGTTTGCACAGGGGATTGGTGCACGAGTCCTGGCCAGGGCGGAGACCACGTTTCCGGTGCTGAGGCAAATCGATGTGTCAGACGCACACCCGCTCAGGTATGCGCCCGACCGCGGCGCGATCCCGGCGATGCCCGAACCCGAACGGGCCACGACGCTGGCGGGACTCGCCGTCTCGGCCCTCGGCGTGATCGCCGGGTTGGCGGTGTTTCATGTCGGGAGGCGCCGGTGATTACCTACGACGGATTCGGCAAGACCTATGGCGCCGTGACGGCAGTACGCGAGTTCAGCGTGACGATCGCGGCCGGCGAAGTGGTTGCGCTGCTTGGGCCCAACGGGTCAGGGAAGACCACGAGCATCAAGGCTGCGGCCGGGCTCATTCGGCCGACCTCAGGCCGCGTTCTGCTTGGGGACCCCGGGCGGTCGTCGCTCGAGGCCGAAGCGCGGAGGGTCTGTTCGTTCCTGCCGCAGCGTGTGAACTTTCCCGAGTCACTGACGGGCCGCGAAGTGGCCGAGTTCTACTGCAAGCTTCGGGGCCGCGGTGCCGATCGTCTTCAGGACGTGTTGGCGCTCACCGGTCTGAACGGGTCAAGCAACCGCGCGGTCGGCACGTACTCCGGTGGCATGACGCAGCGGCTCGGCCTCGCCGTCGCGATGGCGGCGCAGGCACCGATCCTGCTGCTCGACGAACCGACGGCTGCGCTCGACCCGGACGGCACCAGCGCGTTTTATGCCGTCATCGAGGCGCGCCGCAGCGACGGGCAAACCGTGTTCTTCAGCTCGCATCAGATGGGCGATGTTGAGCGACTGGCCGATCGTTTTCTGGTTATGGTCCGTGGACGCCTGGTGGCGTCGTTGACGGCACGTGAACTGACCACCCAGCTGGCCGATCGCGGCGTGATGAAGGTGACGGTGGGTGCGATCGATGATGAGGTGCTGGCGCGAGTGCGGGCGCTCGTACCGGGCGTGGTGACATCGGCCGACCAGGTCATCGTGCCCGGCACCGCCGATGTGCGGCTGGCGGTGCTTGACGCGTTGCGCAACTGCGGCGTGACCATTCGCGGATGGTCCGCCGAAGAGGGGCGGCTCGATGCGTTCTATCGGGAACTGGTGGGGGAACATCATGAGTAGTGCTGGGTGCTTGCGTGCACGGGTCTTCTGCGTGCTGGTGCTGGCGCTGGCGCTGGGTGCCGGGTGCGCTCGGCCTGAGGTCATGCCGGAGCCGCTTGCAGCGGGGCAGGAGTCCTGCGCGTTCTGCCGGATGACCGTGTCGCAGCCGGAGTTTGCATCGCAGCTCCTGGTGCCGGGCGAGCTGCCGAAGTTCTTCGACGACCTCGGATGTCTGCATTCGTATCTCACATCCACAACTCCGGGGCCCGAGGGTGGCGTCATCTTTGTGACGGACCATCGGTCGCGTGAGTGGGTGCGAGCTGACACGGCGGTCTACACCCGTGCACCTGCGGTCGCGACACCGATGGCGTCACATCTGGTTGCGCATGCGACGACGGACTCGAAGGACGCGGACGGCGCACTGACAGGCACCACGCCCGTGCCGATCGACGACGTGGTGCCGGCCTCGTGGCGAAGAATGCAGGGACGGTGATGGCCTTCACGTTGTGCGCGCAGCAGGAACTGCGCATCTCGGTCCGTTCGCGATGGACCCAGACGTTTACGGTGGTTTTTGCCGCGCTGGCGTTCGCTGTGGCGACGTCCGGGTACGTGTTGAGTGGTGGCAGCGGGACGCAGGACTTTTCCCGAACGGCGGCGTCACTGGTCGAGTTGGTCCTGCTGCTTGTGCCGCTCACAGCTCTTGTGTTCGGCGTAATGGCGCTGACGCCGGAGCCGGGCGCCGCGCAGTTGCTGTATTCGCAGCCGGTGCCGCGCACCGTCGTCTTGTTCGGACAGCTCGCGGGACTGTGTCTGGCACTGCTGGCCGCGCAGATCGTCGGCTTCGGCGCCGCCGGGCTGCTGATCTTCCAGCGCGCGGGCAGTGACGGCGTGTTTGGATTCCTCGGTGTGGTGGCTGGTTCGTGTGTGCTGACCGTGGTGTTCCTCGCCGTCGCGGCCGCCATTACCGCCGGGTCGACGAGTCTGCGCCGCGCCCATCACCTCGCGGTCGCGTTGGTCATCTGGTTCGTCGCGGTGGTGTTGTTCGATGTGGCGGCGCTGGGGGCCGCGTCATTGCTGCGATCAGGCACTGCGTCGAGGCTGCTGATGGTCACGGCGATCGTCAACCCTGTGGATGCCGTCAGGACGGGCACCTTGCTCACCGTCGAAGGCACGACCGCTTTTGGTGCCGCGTCGCTCGCCTTCCTCCGGATGACGGGCGGGACGACGGGTGCGGCTCTCACCCTGGTGGCCTCACTCGTGGTCTGGACGGTCCTCCCGCTCGGCATCGCTGCGGCCCGACTCCGGCGCGCGGATCTGTGAGTCAGTAGCTCTGTTCGGCGAGGGCTTCAAGCGCAGGGCGGTCGAGGATGACGAAGCCGTCTTTTTCTGTTTGCAGGATCTGATCCTTACTCCAGCGGCTCATGATGCGGATGCAGGTCTCGATGGTGGTGCCGGTCAGGTCGGCGAGCTCCTGGCGTGACAGCACCATGGGCACAAAGAGACCACCCCGGTCGGGTTTCCCCATCTGTTCCGCGAGTTTCAAAAACAGCCGCGCGAACCGTGACTCCACCCGCCCGCCAGTCAATTCGGACAAACGAGCGGTCAGCTCCATGAGCCGGATCGACAGACTGCCAAGCAGGCCACGTACGAGTGTTGGACGTGCCTCAAGTAAGGCAAAAAACTCAGGACGAGGCAGCAGCAGGCAGGTGGTCTGCTCCATTGCGGCGGCGGCCGCAGGGTATGGGCGCAGCTCATAGGCAGCCACCGCACCAAGCAGCCCACCGGGACCGAACATTTCGAGAATACGCTGCTGGCCGTTTGGGGCCCGCTTGAACACCTTCGCCCGGCCGGAGGCGACCACGTAAAAATAGTCGGACGGGTCACCTTCCTCGAAAATCGTGTCGCCACGGTCGTAGTCGCACAGGTGTGAGACGGCAACCAGTTGGGACAGGTCCGCCGGCGTCACGCGGCGAAACAGTGGAATCGCCGAGAGTCCCTCGAGGGTGGGCCTGACCATGGCGAGTGTGACTCTACGTGAAACGGGCTTCAAGGTCGAGCGCTGCGGGAAACAGATCGTGGTCCTCTTTCCTGATGTGCTCGCGGAGGTCGGCATCAAAATACTTCAGCGCGGCATACACGTCCGCCAACCCCGGAACCGGTGGCAGGGGCGGTGTGTAGTGGTGCGTCAACTCCTCCAGAATCAGCAAATCTTCCGAAGCCAACTCATGTTCCTCTTCCATCATGCGAAGGGGATGCACGACGGAGCCGAACGGGCTTGTCGGTATCTGTCGCCCTTCCGCCGCAGCGACTGCCAGCTCTCTGATACAGGGAAACAGGAGGTGTTCCTCCTTGTCGAGATGAGAGAGCAGCCGCAGGGCCATGTGCTCAAACGTCTTCAGGATCACCGGCAGTTCCGGTCGCTCCGGACCGGCCGCAGCCGCCAGGGACCGCAGCCGGTGTGTCAGGTCCGGAATCGCCCGCCTCACATAGTCGTGATGGGTGCTGACGATGTGGGCGATCAGGACCAATAACCGCTCGGAATCCGCGTGACTCATGGGACACCTCGGCGGTGAGGTTACGCCTGTGTTCGGGCCGTCCATATGACGGCGGTCATCACTTCACGATCAACGTGCCCTTCATTCCGCCGCTGTAGTGAGCGGGGTAGGTGCAGAAGTAGACGTAGGTGCCGGGTTTTGTGGGGGCGGTGAAGGTCGCTTTGGCCACCTCGTTTGCGGCCGCCATTGGCGTCGCAACCAGAATCTGGTCCTTCAACTTGGGCGGAATGTACGCGTGGTCCCGGGCCATGCCCGCCATCATCGTGAACTGATCCACATTGGCCCCGGGCTTGAGAATCACGAAGTTGTGTGCCATCTGTGCTGCCGGCTGCATGCTCATCGTCCTCAAGACCACCGTGATTGTTTCGCCGGGTTTGACCCTGATGGTGGTGAGCGAGTACTGCAGTGAGTCGTTTCCGGTCAGATTGACGATGCGCGGCGACTGGGCCGACAAGACAGACGTGGCAAGGGCGGTGGCGAGGGTGAATGATGCAATAACTCTGAACATGTAATCTCCTGGGGGGAACTCGTGGGTTGTAGTCAATGGCCGCCGCCGGCGACCGGCTTGCGGGTGACGGTGCCCGCGCGTGAAAGTGCCTTGAGGATGCCGACCGCGCCCTTTTGCACGTCGGCAAATTCATGGTCAACCAGGACGTAGGTGCCTTCCTCAGGGACGATGAATTCGACGACCGCGCCATTGCTGGCGCCGAGCAGAACGGTCTGCATGCCGCGCCACAGGTTGGCCGGATTACCCTCGTACCAGACGCGGTCAAAAATGGCACCGATGACATGGAAACTTGACTGATCGTTCGGTCCAACGTTGTGCACATACAGGCGAACCCGTTCACCCGCATTCGCCGTCAGGTGGGGCGTCGTTAACGCCTGCGCATGCCCGTTGAACAGGACCTGTGAGGGTTGCTTGAGATTGGCGGCGGCCATGTCAAACACAAATGGCACAAGGCCCTCGGCGTCGGGTTCCACGTCCGCGGGTTTCAGGTAGAACTCCGATTGCACGATGGCGTATTCCCTGGCGACCTGACCGTCGGTCTCGTATCCATTCTTCGGAGAGACGATGACGATGCCGTATTGACCCATTGAGACGTGCTGCAGCACCGGCGGTACGCCGCAGTGATAGATGTAGACGCCTGGATAGTTGGCCACCCAGGTGAACTTGAGACTCTCGCCCGGTTGAATCGGACGCCACTTGTCATCGGCGGCCACTGTGCCCGCATGAAAATCCATCGAATGCTGCATGGGCGACGCCTGTGACACGCCCTTCTGAAGGTCATTGGCTGCGAGTTGCCCGAAAAATGGTGAGGCGTCGGCCTCGGGAGCGGTGACAGCGACGGCTTCGTCACTGCGATTCTTCATCACGAAGTTGATGCGGTCACCCTCGCGAACGTGAATCACCGGTCCGGGCACCGTGCCGCCGAACGTCCAGGCCTGGTACCGCACGCCGGGGGCGATTTCGATCTCCCGTGCCAGCACATCCATGCGGATGTCGTGTGTCCGGTTCCCAGCCGAGAGCGCTGCCACGTGGGGCGCCATGCTGACCGCGTCACCCGCGACTGGGGGGCCCGAATAGTCTTCGTGGAAGATCTGGGCCTCCTGCATACCAAACACCTTGCCGTCGAGTATGTATTCGCCTGTGGTGGAGGGGGGGGGCGACGCGGTGCATGCGGCGGCCAGGGTGAGGAATGCGAGAGCAAGTGTCCGACTCGTCATGGGCGCAGTGTGTCATTGGGCACAGTCCGCGTCTTTGCGCCAGCGCAATCTTTCGTGGCAGGATCAATGGTAGTCAGGAGAACAATCGATGAAAGTACTGAAACCCGTCGCATTGGCGGGTGTGCTCGGCGTGTTTTGTGGGGTCTCTTCAGTGGGCGCGTTTGCGCCGCCGCAGGATTCCCCGGAGGTGCTGACCAAGGCCATCCGGAAGTCGCTCGACAAGCAGTTTCCCGGCTGGACACTCGCGCAGGCCCCGGCCTGCCCGGTCGCGACCGCGCCGGCGACGGCAGACATTGATTTTGACCTGTCCACGGACATCGCCATGGTCGTGACGGTGCCGAGCGGCGAACCGCACATGGTGGCGGCACTGCCGAGGGTCATCGGCGGATCCATCGTGCACGACCTCGGACCGTTATCCTCCGTTCCCGGTGCCACACACCTCGTGGTGTTGCCGCTCGGTACCGCAGTCCGCGGACCCGGCGACATGTTCGACAACTACCTCTCCGGCCCGACCTTCGCGGCGGCGTCGTGCGAGAAACCGCTCGTCGCGTTTGTCTGGACCGGCTACGGCTTCCGTCCGCGCCCGATTCAATAAATACTGTTGAAGACGTCGGGTGTCTTTTTCTGCATTGCTGAGAGCGGAAAAAACATCCGACGTCGTTATCGGCGACGGGCTGTGAGGACGACGTCGATCGAGTCGGGGCGCGGATTGATGAACGCGATCCGGGTGCGGCCATCGGATTCGGTCGTGATGACTCCAGGAATGGCACTGTCGGTGAGGTACCACCCTTCGGGTAAAACGACGTCGTTTTGGGGACGCCCGAAGTTGCGGTTCCACACCAGTTGGCCGTTCACCAGACCGTAGCGGCCGGCGTCGGTGTACGTCTCCGTGATGCGGAGGCGCGCGCTGCGGCCCTCCTGCACGGCAGGGAAGTGAATGATGACCACTTCCGCATCAGCCTCCTTGACCGTCTCGACCCGAAGGGGCTCACCCGTGTCGAGCCACACCGCAGACGGGTCGGAGACGGAGGAACCGCCGCGCACCACGTTGCGGTAGGTCGCGACTCCAGGGCGGACTTCCGTGTAGTCGTGATACAGCGCAAAGGAATGTGTCTCCGGCTGTTTGAGGAAGTAGACGATTTCGCGATCCTGAATCGCCCGTTCACTCACCCGGAGATTCGCCAGCACATTGCGTGGGTTGGTCGCCGCTGTCCCAGGCGACATCACGGCAGGCGAACTGACCGCCGCGCCCGCAGCCGTTGGTGACGCTGCGCGTTGCCTGCCCTGGACGATCACCGTTGCCGCAGAGGGTGAGGTGTTCCAGAGACTGAGACGCAGCCGGCCGTCGGCTTCTTCGATCACCTGCGACGGGTGGTTGGCTGACACCACTTCGTATCCGACGGGCAGCACGATGGCGTTGCGCGTGATCGCGAGTGTCCGGTTGAACGTGATGCGTGCGCCGTTGGTGACGTAGCTTTTTGGATCGGCGTGGGTGGCCGTGATCCGCAGGCGCGTTTCGCCGCCCTGCGGCACGGGGCGCGCCAGTTGCACGGTGATGGCACCTTTCACCACCTCCGCCTTCAGCGGTTGTCCGGTCATCAGATCGATGGCCGAGACGTCACGGGCCGTGCTGCCGGATGGGATGGCACTGACAAACTCTTTCGCCCCGGCCGTGGTCGCCGACACGTCCAGCGTGACCCGGACGCTCGAGGACGCCGGATCCAACAACTCATATCTGGCATACCCGTCCGCAAAGGCGGACTGCGCCGATGCGATTGACGAGGCCATCGAGCCGGCCAGGAGTACGCAGCACACACCAAGCAGAATTGAACGCATGGCGCATTCTACACATGTCCCGGCACGGCTCACCGACGACGTGTCAGGGGGCGATGCACTCGCTGGAGACCATCTTCAGCGTCTTGACGTGGAACTGCGGCAGTTCCGTGTCTGGGACTGTCTTGCCCGGCGCCGGAATCCGGCCTTCAACCGCACCCGTCACCTGCACGACGTGATTGACGTGCGGTGCCAGATTGATGGCCTTGTTGTCGGGGATGAGCCTGAAACGAAGGCCGGTGCCGACAATGGTGCCCGCCACAGGACGGGCGTTCTCGAGCAGGAAGACTCCCTCGGTGGGGCCCCTGGCGATACAACCTTCGAAGGCCGAATCCACCGACTGTTTGGGTGTGTCCTGCGTGGTCTGCTGTGCGGCAAACGGCACGAGAATGCTGGCTGCGAGGAGAATGGGTAACAGTGTCATGCGGTTGTACCTTCAAACACCGTGCCATTCACGAAGGGCACATTGCTGCTCCAACAGGAGGGGGCGCGGGCGCTCAGGCGGGTCCGGTGGGTAATGTGATGGAAGAAATGGCCAGCACCCGTTCCCGCGTCCACCCGGCGGCGCGCAGATCCCGGATCCCGGTGTCGCCGTCGGACTTGCTGAGCTTCTGGGTCGCGGACTTCATGATCAGCGCGTGATGCGCGAAGGTCGCCGGCGTCGCGCGGCCGATCATCCGGCCGAGCAGAATCTGCCGCCCGGTTGACTCCAGCAAGTCGCGACCGCGTATCACGTCGGTAACCCCCTGCAGGTGATCGTCCACGGTCGCCACAAACTGATACGTCCAGTTGCCCCGGCGGTCGCGGATCAGGAGGTCGCCGCATTGTTCTGCCGGGATCTGCACCTGTGGCTCGCACCACCGATCATCAAAACGGATCACATCAGCAGGCAGCCGCACACGCCACCCGACGTCCTCCGTCAACGCGTGACCACTGTCTCGACACGTTCCCTGGTACCGCAATTCCGCACCCTGGACCGTGGACCCGGCGGCGAGTGTGGACCGCGAGCACGTGCATCCATAGACGAGTCCCTGGTGTGCGAGCTCTTCGGCCACGCGCAGGTAGATGTGATGCCGCTCACTTTGGCGCACGAACGGTTCGTCGGCTTCAAATCCGAGCCACGCGAGGTCTTCAAGAATCGCCGCCTCATATTCGGGTTTGCAGCGCTCGCGATCGTGATCCTCGATCCGAAGCAGCACGCGCCCGCCGCACGCCCGTGCGTCTCCCCACACACGGATCGCATTCGCGACGTGCCCCAGATGCAGGTAGCCGGTCGGCGCCGGCGCAAATCGCGTCACCATTCTGGTTTCACGAACTCAGCACCTTCCCGATGTTGACCGCCTTGCCCGTGCGAATGGGTTTCCAGAGGTCGCCCACCTCGAGAAACCGGGCCGGTGCGGTCTTCAGCGTGAAGTCGCGCGGGTCCACGCCTTCGGCCACCTCGTTCCACGTCAGCGGCGTCGACACGCCCGCGTAGTCACTCGCCCGCACGGCATACGCGGCTGCGAGCGATTTGCCGAGGATGTTCTGCAGGTAGTCCACATACACCGTGCCCTTCGGTCGTTTCTTTACCATGCGCTCGATCGTCGCAACCCGGGGATGTTTCGAGGACACCACCGTGGCCACGATGTGACAGAGGAGCTGGCCGGTTTCGTAGGTCGTCTCCGGCGGCAATTTGATGTAGATGTGCATGCCGCTGGCACCGGAGGTTTTGGCCACCGCAGGAATCTTGAGACGATCCAGCTCGTCCTTGACCCATCGCGTCACATCCAGCACGCGCGCAAAAGACACACCATCGCCAGGGTCGAGATCGATCGCCGCAAAATCCTGATGGAGTGGATCGGTCACACGGGAGAACCAGGGGTCGAGCGAGATGGACGCCAGTTGCGCCATGTACAGCAACGTCGTGAGTGACCCGCCGATGAGACGCTCACGTCCACCTTCGCCCGGATCGATGGGGTCGACGTCTTCGTCGAGGACCTCGCGCCGCACACCCTTCGGGACGTCCTCCGGATGTTGTTGCTGATAAAACGCGTGTTGCTCGATGCCGTTCGGAAACCGACGCATGATCATCGGCCGATCTGCGATCACCGGCAACACCCACGGCGAGACCTCGGTGTAATACCTGAGAAGGTCCCCCTTGGTCAGGCCCAAGGCCGGCCAGAAAATTTTGTGCAGGTTGGTCACGCGCAATGTGTCGCCATTGGGCAGCGCAATCGCGCCATCCTTGCGCGACTCTTCGAGTGTGTGCAGCCTGCCGATCAACGTCGTGAGCGGATCGTCGCTGCCGGTCCCTGTCGTCGTCGACTTCCAGCTGCTCACCCGCACATCGTCGCGCTCGCCGACGTATACCGGGTGACGCACCATGCCGTCCTCCGTCATTTCGGTGAACTGCACTTCCACGCGCATCGTCGGTTTCACCCAGTGCGCTTTGGCGATGGCGCGCGGCGGATTCACGAACGGGCACTCTTTGGTGGCGAGCGAGTCCAGGCGCGCGGACACACGCGTCAGTTCGGCGCCATCAAAACCCGTCCCGACGTTGCCGACCCATCGCAGTCGCCCAGCTTCGGGCAGGCCCAGCACCAGCGATCCGAAGTGCTGTCGTGTGTTCTGTGGATCGGTCCAGCCGCCCACGATGAATGTGTCGCGCTTGAGCAGCTTCAGCTTTCGCCAGGACGGAGAGCGACGGCCGCTGTGATACACCGACCCGCCGTCTTTGCCGATCAGCCCTTCCCATCCCTCACGTTCCGCTCTCGCCAACATCTCCCGGCCATCGTCGGCCACGATCTCGCTCAGGCGTACCAGCGCCGTGCCGCCGGTTTTGACCGGGAGGGCATCCTGCAGGCGCAAGCGACGCGCGGCCATGGAGAGGCCACGCACGTCGCGGTCGTCGTCGCGCAGCATGTCGAACACGACGAGCGCGGCCGGTTGCGCCTTCTCCGCTCGTGTGATGTCGGTGGCCGCGGTCAGGTGGATGCGTCCCTGCAGACGGCCAAATGGGAGCGGCCGTCCTTTGGTGTCGGTCGCGACGATCTCGCCGTCGAGCAGCACCGGCCCGTCGAGTCTGGGCGCGATCTTTTTCAGCGCGGCGACGATGGCGGGGAACTGGTGTCCCTTGGCGTGTCCGTTCCGCGAATACATCTCGACATGGACCGGCGTCTCTTTGGTGGCCGGGCGCAGATCGACCAGTGCGCGGATGCCGTCGTACTTGGGCTCATAAACCAGGCCGGGCTGGACCACCGGAGGGGGGTCCAGGGACGCCAGCATCGGTCTGACTTTTGCGGGGTCGTCCCGCCACTTCGGCACGACCGGATCTTATTCACAACGAGACGTGGAGGGCTGAGAGTTTTTCTCCATGCCTCGTTGTGAATCCCCGGGGGCCGTGTGCAAAAACGTGCACAGGTGCACTCGGGGGCCGTTCGGACCGATAATCACGGGTCCAGCAGTATTTCGGCAGGGAGGCTCAGATGGCCGCGCGTGCGACGTGGAAGGGATATCTCAAAATCAGTCTGGTGAACATTCCGGTGCGGGTGTTCCCCGCGACCGATGCCGCCGCGACCATCAGCTTCAACCAGCTCCATCGGGAGTGTCGATCCCGCATCCAGCAGAAGAAGTGGTGCCCGACCTGCCAGACCGAAGTGGCCACGGCCGATCTGGTGAAGGGGTATGAATTCGAAAAGGGCAAATACGTCGTTGTGGATGACGACGACCTGGCGAAGGTGAAGTTGGAGTCGACGCGGGTGATCAACGTCGTGCAATTCACTGATGCCAGCGTCATCGACCCGGTCTATGTCGAGCGGCCGTATTACCTGGCGCCCGATGGGCAGGTGGCGGCCGATGCGTTTGCCGTCATGCGCGAGAGCATGAAGGACAAGGCGGCGGTCGGAAAGGTCGCGCTGTATGGCCGCGAGTATCTCGTGGCGATTCGTCCGCGTGAGAGTGGACTGGTCATGTACACGCTCCGCCATGCGAGCGAGGTGCGTGCGATGTCGGAGATCGAGGAGCTAAAAACCGTCCCCGCGAAGATCAAGCCGGATGAGCTGAAACTGGCGCGACAGGTGATCGGGAACTTCGAGGTCGGTGGCGATCTCACGCAGTACAAGGACAACTATCAGGAAGAACTCCGGCGCATCATCGACGCAAAGATTGCCGGTGAAGAGATCGTGGCGCCGATGGATGAGGCGCCGCCGAAGGTGGTCAACCTGATGGAAGCGTTGCGTCAGAGCCTGGAGCGTGTCTCGGCCAACAAAAAGAAGGCCGCCAAGGCCATTTCAGAACGCCCGGTCAAGGTGGCCGCTCCCCGCAAACGCGCGCGAGGCTGACGTCGCGGAGCGGCGCGCGTCGTCGATCGTGTCGTAGTGGTCGAAGTACGTCGCGACGGCGGCGGGCCAGGCCAGGCGTTTTACATCTTCAAGCGCGGTTGCGCGTCGTTGCTGGGTGAGCATCGGGCGCGCGAGCAGGTCGCTGACGCCGCCGGCGAGGCCCTCGGCATCTGGTGGGGTCAGCCACGCATTGCCGTCCGTGGCGTAACTCAAGACGCCGCCTGCTCTGGGAAGCACGACGGGCAGGCCGGACGCCATGGCCTCCAGTGGGCCAATCCCGAAGGGTTCGCGAGGGTTCGGGTGCACAAACACATCGGCGCTTGCGAGGATGCCGGCAAGTGCCGGCCGTGAGACATGGCCAAGCACCACGATCCGCCCAGGGGCGGTCAGTGCTGCGGTGTGTTCCATCTCGGCTCTGAGGGGGCCGTCGCCACAGATGACCAGACGCGCGTCAGTGCCGCGTCCGACCAGGTCCCGGATCATCGTCGGCAGACTCATGACGTGTTTTTCCGGTGACACACGACCGGCATACACCAGGAGCGTTGAATCCGGAGAGCCACCAAGAGACTTCAGCAGCTGCCGCCTGATCGCCTCCGATCGCCGCTCTGGGCCAAAGCCGTTCAGGTCCACACCCATCGGCCCGACGCGGATCAGGGATTGCAGTCGTCGGAGTCGCCAATCGCTGGCGGCATAGGTGTTGACGATGGCGCGGAGCTCCTGCGCGGTGTACTCGGAGTTGGCGATGTGGCCGTCGAACAGGGGCAGATAGACGCGGCGCAGGTAGGCGCGCGTTGCTGCGTCCGCGATGCGGCCACTGCCGAGCCACACGCGGATGTTGTCGTCCATGCGTTCACAACTCAGGCCGATGAGTGTGGGCCGTGGTCCGTCGCCGGCCCGCCGCTTCACGAGACCGTTGAAAAACGGCAGCGCGTATTTGTCGCAGGTCTCCACCACGTCCGGCCGTTCGCGCGCGAGGAGTCGCCAGACGGCGGAGCGCGCGGCGCCGACATACCGGTGCGGCAGCAGCACACGGTATCGACGATCAAACACCGGACTGTGCGGAGCGCGGATCGAATAGATCCGCGCAAACTCACCGAGCCGCTGGCAGGACGTCTTCGGCCCCGGCACCACCAGGGCCATGTGGCGGCGATGTTGTTCGGCGCCGGCAAGCAGCGCCTCGTAAAACGTGCGGATGCCGCCCGACGTGCCGTGCCAGGCGTTGGTGAAATGGACGCTGCGTTTAGCCACGGAAAAAGGCCGCCACCATTGCCGGCATCGCCCGGAGGTCCTGCCACCAGGACGCGCTGCCGTGGCCGACGGTCAAGGCGCCACGGCGCATCGCAAACAGATTGAAGCGTGTGGTGACCACACTGAACGCAACCGAGCCGGCGATGCTCCAGCCGAGGACCGGCGTGCCGGCCCATGCGTGGACGCCGAACTCGACCAGGTGGGCCACACCCGGCACGATCAGCGTCGCCGCCCACGTGGCGCGACGTTCGGCGTGGAGTTGCGCAAAGTACTGCGTGAGTGATCCGTAGAATCCGGCCGCGACGGCTCGGTAGGCGAACTCGACCTGCAGCGCGGAAAGGGCCGCGTCCCACCCGGCGGAAATATTGATGACAAAAAATATGGACGCGCGGCACAACGAGCTGACGACCGCGGACTTCCAGTTCCAGGCGACGGTCCACGTCATGCGGTGGCACCCGCCGTACGCGCACGCGGGGTGCCCGTGACGCCGGCGGCCTCGCGCCAGGAGTCGTACAGCGGCGCGAGCGCGATGGGCCAACTGCGCGAGGCGGCATAGGCGACCGCGGCCTGGCCCATGGCCCGTTTGAGGCTGACGTCACTGAACAGGGTCGCAAGGCGATTGGTGAAGGCCGTCGCGTCTCCTGCGGCGCAGACCCAGCCGGTTGATCCGTGCAGCATGTGCTCCTGCGGGCCACCTTGATCGGTCACCAGCACCGGGAGTCCGCAGGCTTGTGCCTCAAGCACCACGTTGCCGAGTGAGTCGGTCGCACTCGGAAACACGAACGCATCGGCGGACGCCATCGCCTGCGCGACGCCGGTCGGCGACAGGCTGCCGAGGAAGACTGCGTCGGGGCACATCGCTTCGAGCGCCGGTCGCATCGGTCCGTCGCCCACAAACACAAACCGATGGGCGATGCCGTGCCGCAGAAGCGCATGTTGGAGTGGGCCCATCAGCGCGAGGCCTTTCTCGGAGGACAGCCGCCCGGCGTAGAGAATGGCCGGCCGGCGATCGCCGACGCCCCACGCGTCGCGGAGCGCTGCGGATCGCGCCGCGGGGTGAAAACAGGTGGTCTCCACACCGCGTGACCACACCTGGAGCTGGTGGGCGGGGTACCCGCCCGTTTCCAGGCGCGCGCGTGTGGCCGCCGATGGCACAAGCACGGTCCGGCACGGGGAGTAGAGCCAGCGCATGTACGTTTCGAGGCCGCGCCCGAGTGCGCCCGATCCGCTGTAGGTGGTGACGTAGTCGCCCAGGTGCGTGTGATAACTGCCGATCATCGGCATCTGCGCGCGGCGCCACAACCAGCGAGCGGCCAGGCACATCGGTCCGGGCGTGGTGATGTGGAGTACTTCCGCGCCATCAGCAGCGAGCATCCGCCGGAGGCGCTGGACGTGTGGCCAGTAGATCCGCATCTCCGGATACCACGGCAACCCGACACCCCAGGACGCCATCGCGCAATAGTCGGGTTGGTCCACGGCGAGATCGGCCGCGGTATACACGCGGACACGCAGGTCGGACGGCGCGTGACGAAGGACGGCCTTGAGCGTCGTGGTCACGCCCGTCACCTTGTCGAAATCGTTGTCGGTGATGATCGCGACGGTGGGCATCAAGGACCTCGGGACTTCGGGACTCCGGGACTCCGGGACTTCGCGAAAGGTGGAGGTCGCGGCGGCTGCCCGGCATCGGCCCGTTGCGGGAAGGACAGGACATCCGCCTGTGTCCCCGGGCCGGCCGGACAATCCAGCCGCGAACACCGAGAGAATCACACCCGTACGTGACGTCGGCATGTCGGATTGGGCACACGGTCGTAAATTGCGAAAGTTCACACGCCTGTAGCGGCGTCGTTGATTTGCCGTCTTGTACGATGCCTACTCTCGTCGGCAGGAGGCGAACATGCGACCTGTATCACGACGCGGTGTACCCACGGAGCTCCGGGCCTGGAAAAAATCCCTGGATGTGAGCCGTGAATTTTTGTCCGGCGTCTCACTGCACGCACACACTCATCACTCGCGGGAGAGCCTGTCGCACCTGCCGCACTACATTGCGCAAATTCCCGTTGTCGGAACCCTGTTTGATCGGGACCTCCAGCACCATCAGGTGCAGTCGGGCACCCGCGTGGATTTCTCCAAGGGCTGGTGGCATCCGCCCGTCAGCCCCCGCGCGGTGTTTGATTCCGAAGCCAGTCAGATCACAAAGATGGGCCTATCCCCGATCGTGTCGGTCACGGATCACGACAGCATCGAGGCGGGCCTCGAACTGCAACGCACCTTCAGCCCGAGATGTTCGCCGTTGTCCTTCGAGTGGACCGCGCCACTTGGACGCGGGTTCCTTCATCTCGGCATCCACAATCTGCCGCCGGCGTCAGGGCATGAATGGTTCAACCGCCTTGAGGCATTCACCGAAAATCCACAGGTCGAACCGCTCGAAGACATCCTCGTTGACCTCACCTCGACCGACGACATTCTTGTGGTGCTGAACCACCCCATGTGGGATCTCGCCGCCGTCGGTGCCAGCGCGCACCAGCACATGCTCAGCCAGTTTCTTGCCGACTACGGGCATCTGATGCATGCGCTCGAGCTCAATGGTTATCGCTCCTGGGGGGAAAACCTCGAGACGGTCGCCCTTGCTCGCGAGACGGGACACCCGCTGATTTCCGGTGGCGACCGCCACGCGTGTGCACCCAATGCGCTGATCAATCTGAGCCATGCGAGTTCGTTCACCGGCTTTGTGCACGAAATCAAGGCGGGTGTCAGCACGGTGATCACCATGCCCGAATACCGCGAACATGTCATCGGTCGCACGATCGCGTCGGTGGCCGACGTCGTCTCCGCCTACCGGCACTATCCGGACGGCTGGCAGCGGTGGACCGATCGGGTGTCGTGTCTCACCTCACAGGGTCTGACGCCGTTGTCGCACCATTGGCCCCGCGGCGGGCCGCTCTGGTTGCGATCGGTCATGTCCACCGTACGTCTGCTCGCCTGGCAGCCCCTGCGTCTGCCACTCGCACAGATTCTTGAGTGGCGCGACAAGGCGACGGGTGAGCCGACCTCTGTGGCGTGGCCGCCGCCGGAGGCGTCGCCCCTGCCGACTACGAAGTGAGGGACGCCTTCACACCGACGAAGCGGTAATACGGCACCCGACCCACGGGTACATACGGCAGGGGGGTGCGGGCTTCGGTGAGTGACGACATCTCGAATCGCCGTTGCAGAAACGGCACGTGGTCGGCGCTCAGGTGGACATGACTGTGCGCGAACCACCAGGGCCACACCTGCTGGGTGATCGACGGATGATGAGGCGCCACAAAAAAATCCACCGCGCCGAATGTGCCGCCGGGTGTCAGCAGCCGCCACGCCTCACTGACCGCTGCGCGCCACTCCGGAATCATCGTCAATGAATACGAACAGGTCACCACGTCGGCGATCCCGGCGAGAAGCCGGACGTCGGTGGCGTCGCCTTCGATGAGTGTCACGTTGGTCCAGCCCTGATCGCGGCAGCGCTGCCGGGCGATCGTCAGCAGTGAGGGCGTCAGGTCCACGATGTAGACCTGGCGAAGGGCGGCGAGTGCGGGACCGGCGTGCACCAGGTTGTGCGCGGTGCCGCCGCCGAGATCAATCCAGACGGCGCCAGGCGCCAGCGGCAGGCTCTCGATCAGTTCGCGTCGCCCCGGGAGCAGACGTTGGCGGAACGCGTCGTAGTCGTCGGCCTGCCCGCGATAGAAGTCCTCAAGGCGTTCCGCGAGTGAGCCGCTGCGGCGTGACGGTCGCGCGAGCTGCGACAACGTGCGGAGGTCCCGCCAGGTCTGCCGGATCAACACGTGACGTCGGCGAGATGAAAGCTGCCGTAGGTGTGGACACGATCCACCTCGTGGAGGCGCGATGTGAGTTCGGATGAATAGGTCAGCAGGCTGCCGACCGCGCGACGCCGCCCACGCACCTGCACTTGCAGGCCGTCCACAAAGTCGGTCTGCCGGCCCCCGCTGCGCCACAACACCCGCGCGCCAGGAGCGGTGTGGTCAACAATCGCCTGCCACTCATTCCGGAGCGCGGGCAGATCGGCGCCGCAGAGCCAGTCCATGTGGTCGAGCAACACGAGTGCCGACACGGGTGACCCGTGACTCCGGAGAAACTGTTCAACGGACGTCGTGTGGGTGGTAACGCGATCGACCAGACCCGCTTTGAGTCGCGCAAACCCTGTCGGCGTCAGATATTCCGGGCAGCAATTTTTGTCGTAGTGCCCCTGCAGATACACCCGCCAGAAGTAGTTGTCGGCCAGCGGCAGCCGCGTGAAGACGTGCTCAACACGCTCGGCAATGAAGTCCGCAATGCCGTATCGGTAGTCACGCTCGAGGTGTTCCCGCTGCGGACGAGGGACCGCGACCAATGCCAGTGTCGAGTCGCGTCCCAGCAACCATTTCACGAGCGGCTGAAACAGCTGCACACGCAGCCGCCGGTCGTAGATTTCCTGCTGATCTTCGATCGACTCCGCGCGCAGCAGCGCCTGCACATCCTCGCGTACACGGATGATCCGATCCAGATACGCCTTGATGACCCAGGCCACCAGCCCGGTTGTGCCGTGGAAATAGAAGGTCCCACGACCGGAGGCCCCACTGAAGAATCCGCCGTGCAGGTCCCAGAACCGCGCCGACCACGGGGAGAGTTGTTCGCGCAGACGGGATCGATACAGGTCCTGCCAGCCCCGGTGTTGTCCGTGTCCGAAGAGTGCAAAAAAATCGTCGTGGTCAAGCGCCCGGATCCCGGCCTGCTTGAGTTCCAGCAGGGCGTTCTGCCGTGGGTTCAGATCCACCGCGTGAATGTGGGCCGGCGCGTCGAGCGCATAGTCCAGCACGTTGCACCCGGCCGAGGTGATGGCCACGACGGTGTCATCTTCGGTCAGCGCCAGCGCCTCCCGGTCGAGGCGGGGATCCTCCCAGCACGTGTTGTAGACCAGTCGATGACGATGGACGAGGTTAAATGACGCGCGGGACAACGGTGTCAGAAGGGCCATCGCGGGGAAGGATCGCCCACCGCTGCAACGGTTCCACCACGCTGCGGCAACAAACGTGTGTCAGGATGATGGCATCCCCATGACTGACTTCGAAAAACTCGGCTTGTTTTATCTGGGTCGTCCGGTGGACGCCACGGGCACCACAACTTCCGAGCCATTCCTCCTCGATTCGCGCGACCTGACGACACACGCGATCTGCGTCGGCATGACCGGCAGCGGCAAGACGGGCCTGTGTCTCGATCTGCTTGAAGAAGCGGCGATCGATGGGGTGCCGGTGATTGCCATCGACCCTAAAGGGGATGTCGGCAATCTGTTGCTCACGTTCCCGAAGCTGGATGCAGCGTCGTTTGCCCCGTGGGTGGAGGGCGACGCCGCGCAGGAGGCCGACAAGTGGCGCGCGGGACTCGCGACCTGGGGACAGGACGGTGCCCGGATTGAACGCCTGCGCCAGTCGGCCGACGTGGTGCTCTACACGCCGGGCTCCACCGCCGCCCGGCCGCTCTCGATTATCAACAGCCTCTCCGCGCCGCCGGCGGCTGTGATCGACGATGCAGAGGTGCTGGGCGATCGGGTGAACAGCACGGTTGGCAGTCTGCTGAGCCTGCTCGGCATTGACGCCGATCCGCTCACGAGTCGAGACCACATTCTGTTGTCCACAATTCTTCACGACGTGTGGCGGACGGGGCGGTCACTCGATCTGGGGGGACTCATCCGTGCGGTGCAGACTCCGTCCATCCCGCGTGTTGGTGTGATGGATCTCGAGTCGTTCTACCCCGAGAAGGATCGCTTCGCCCTCGCCACACGCATGAACAACCTGCTGGCGTCACCCGGATTCTCCGCGTGGCTCGAGGGTGATCCGCTCGACGTGGGACGCCTTCTGTATGGCCCAACGGGCAAACCGCGCATCAGCATCATCTCGATCGCACACCTCGATGATGCGGAGCGGATGTTTGTGGTGTCGCTGCTGCTGGGAGAGATTGTCGCGTGGATGCGCACGCAGCAGGGCACCACCAGCCTGCGCGCGTTGATCTACATGGACGAGATGTTCGGGTTCCTGCCGCCGGTGGCCAATCCGCCATCCAAGGGGCCGCTGCTCACGTTGCTGAAACAGGCGCGCGCCTTCGGGGTCGGCGTGTGCCTGGCGACGCAGAACCCGGTGGACCTCGACTACAAGGCGATCTCCAACGCGGGCACGTGGTTCATTGGCCGCCTCCAGACCGATCGTGATCGCGCGCGACTGCTTGACGGGCTTGAAGGCTCCTCTGGTGGCGCGTTTGATCGCGCCGTGGCCGACGCCACCATCACGGGACTCGGCAAACGCCGGTTTTATGTGCACTCGGTCCACGCCAAGGCGCCGGTGGTCATCGAGAGCCGCTGGTGTCTGTCGTACCTGAAAGGACCGCTCACACGTGACGACATGAAACGCCTGCGCGCGGTCACGCCCGCAGCAGGTGAACCTTGGACCATGGACCGGTCGAACCCAGGACCAGTCGTGAGCCGGTCAATCGTTGGGGAGTCGCAGTCGGCCCGCCCGTTGGTGCCGCCCGAGATTCCTCAGTTCTTCATGCCCGCGTCAGGACAAGGCGAGGGCGTCTGGGTGCCGCATCTGTATGGCGCCGCCGACGTGGACTTTGCCGATGCCCGTCGCGGGATCGACGAACGTCGTGTGGTGACGGTCGCGCTCGCGCTTGAGAACGCGGTCGCTGTGGTCCATTGGGACGAGGCACGTGTGTGTGAGGTGCCGCCCGCCGACCTGCTGGCGGAACCGGCGGGCGCAGGCACGTTCGCCGCCGTGCCGGCGCAGGCGCTGCAGGCGAAGTCGTTCGCCAAATGGTCAAAAGACTTTGACCGCTGGTTGTCCCGGACACAGCGGCTTGAGTTGTTGCGCCATGTGTCCACCGGCACCCTCTCGCAGCCTGGTGAAGACGAACGCGCATTTCGTATTCGTCTGTCGGACGTGGTGCGGTCCTCGCGCGACGCGGCCATCGACAAGGTGCGCGCCAAATACGCGTCGAAGCTCGACACCGCCACCGAGAAGGTCCGCAAACTGGAACTCGCCCTGGACAAGGAGCAGCAGGACGTCTCGCAACATCGTGTGCAGGCCGGGCTCTCCACGGCGAGCACGATCGGGTCGGCCGTGCTCGGCGCGATCTTCGGCCGGCGCGGCGGCGTGACCGCCGGTACCATCGGCAAGGCCTCCACAGCGGCCAAAGGATGGGCCCGCGGATCAAAGGAGGCGGAGGACGTCAAACGCGCGGAACAAAATCTCGCCGCCGCCCGCCAGGCGCTCGTTGATCTGGAAACGGATATCACGCGCGCGGTCGAGGCCCTCGACGGCGCGGCTGCGGTGGACTCACTGGAGACGATGACGCTGGCGCCGAAACGTGGCGGCGTCCACGTCCACCTCGTCGCGCTGGTGTGGAAACTTACCTGACGCGCCAGCCGGGGTTGAGGCGTTCGAGTTCCATCATCAGGTAACGCTCTTCGAGCGCCGTCGGTGGCGCGAACGTGCCCGGGATACCCAGCTCACGCGCGGGCGGGGCCGGCAGCACAGGGACAAACGTCTCGGTGTTGACGTACGTCCACGCGATGAACCCAACGATACCCAGGGCGACCAGCATCATCGAAAAAAACACCGTCACCCAGAACCGGCTGCGCTTCGGCGCCTCCTCTTCCGTCTGACCAAACATCAGCGGTGACTCGTCGGTGGCGGGCGTGCCAGGGAAGTCCATGCCCTCGTCGAGATTCAACGCCAGTTCATCAAATCTGTCCGGCGCCACCACCGTGACCGGCGCTTTGGCCTCGGCGGACGCCACGTGTGGACGCATCGGTCTGGCTGCCGCAAGCGGCGCCTGGCCTGTGGCGGCCTGATGCGCGCGCTGGACAATCTCCGGCGTGATGACGTTGGTGCCCTCGACCCGACCGGCTTCAAGTGTGCGATCACACAGCAGATTGATCCGGCGCGGCACACCGCGGGTCAACTCGGCCACCAGATTGACACTCTCGGTGGTGAACTCAATCGTGTCCTTGCCGCCGGCGACCGTAAGTCGATGCTGGATGTAGTCGTCGACGTCGGAGGGCGGCAGCGGTCCAAGCACCGCGCGGCGCGAGATGCGATCGTCAAGCGCCTTCAGCGCATCCGACTTGATCGTCGTCAACAAATCCGGCTGACCGACGAGGATGATCTGCAGCAGACGCCGACCGTCGGACTCGATCCCGCCAAGGACGCGGATCTGATCGAGCACCTTGGCCGACAGGCTCTGTGCTTCGTCGATGATCACCACCGCATACGAGTTCAGATCGACCAGGGACTTGAGGAATCCTTCGAGGGTGTCCAGCAACTGCGGCACGTCGGCCTTGGCAAACGCGCCGTTGCGGATTTCTTCGCGGGTGACCAGGCCGAAGTCGCGCAGGATCACCCGCAGCACCTCGGCATCGGACATGTAGGGATTGAGAATGAGTGCGGAAAACGTCCGCGGTCCGAGTGCGGCAATCACCGCGCGGCACAAGGTGGTCTTGCCCATGCCGGTGTCGCCGGTGAGCAGCATCAACCCCTCGCGTCGACGCAGGCCGGTCAGCAACTCCTCGTACGCACGACGGTGCGCGTCGCCCATGAAGAGGAAGCGGGGATCGGTCGTCAGGGCAAACGGCTGCTCACGAAGGCCATAAAACGCCTCGTAGAGCGGTTGGTCCGAGGCCTCGGGCGTCGAGGGCGGCTGCACAGGCTGATTATAGATGCCGATTACAGATTTCAGATTTCACTTTGTCGATGAGATGGGGTGGATGACGGGAATCGAACCCGCAACAACCGGCGCCACAGGCCGATGCTCTACCATTGAGCTACACCCACCGCACGGGCGAGACAGACAGTCTATCAAATGAGGAGATGGGGAGGCGAGGAGATGGGGAGATTCCTATCTCGGGCCGCCGCCGCGCAAGCCGGTTCTGCGTGTGATCCAGGCCCGAAAAGCCGTCGCCTGGTCCGGGGTCATCACGGCGGCAATACGCTCGTGGAGCCCCTCCTGCTCCTGAATGAAGACGCGGCGCGCCTCCTCCTGCATGGTCTGCAGACGTGTTTCCTGGGCCTGCAGCATCGTCAGGATTTCCGAGCGCTGGGCGTCGGTCAACTGGACCTCGCGGTCCAGATCGTCCACGTACTGCAGCGGTGGCGGGCCAAACATCGGGCCCCCTCGACCGGGCCCCCCTCGTCCGCGTGATCCCAACCCCTGGCCGGACCCGCCCTGACCGCCGGGGCCCCCAGGACCCCTCGTCCCCAGAACGCCCTGACCCCGTGGGCCCTGCGGATGCAGCACCGTGCGCTCAAGGACCACACCGGTGAGCAGGCCGATCGTAAATACCAGCGTCACAAACGTGGCGAGCCACACACGTGGCGACGGCGCGTTCACTGCTGACCTCCGCCGCCCGTGGAGGCGGTCGTCGCGAGTGTCGTGTCGGCCGAGGCGTTGAGCAGCAGCGACAACAAGTCCGTTCCCCCGACCTCACCGGTCACCAGGGCCGACGATGCCGGCAGGCCGGTGGTCGCGTCCACGGCCACAACCGCTTCGGTCGCCGTTGTCTGCGCCACGCTGCCCACAACGATGGCGAGGGCGGCCGCAACCGGCACCAGTCGCCAGGTCCAACGTTTCCAGTCGAGCGACTCCAGCCACGTGGTGGCGGGCCGTTCCGCGCGGAGCTGGGCCATCACGCGGGTGCCGACGTAGGTGGTCTGCGGCGTCTCCGCCAGCGTCACCAGCGCCTGGCGCATCGCCTGCTGGTCTGCCAGCGCCTCCGTACACGCGGCACAAGTGGCCAGGTGGGCTGTCAGTGCCGCCTGCTCCTGTGCGGATAATGCCCCGTCTGCTGCCCGCACAAGCGCTGGAATCAGATCGTCACAGTGTTGGGTCATCTGGTGCTCTCCTTGCTCGTCACAATCTGCTTGAGGCGTTGGCGCCCGCGAAAAATTCTCGACTCCACCGTCCCAATCGGAATGTCGAGGGCGAGTGCAATCTCGCGATAGTCCAGACCCTCGATGTCACGCAAAATCACGGCCTCGCGCCAGTCATCGGGGAGTTCCGCCAGCGCGCGTCGCAGTTGATCGTGCGCCACGATGCGCCGCTCCACCTGTTCGCCGCTGGCGATATCCATCCCGTCGACCTCGCCCTGCTGATCCTCGCGACGTGAGCGCCGCTTGTCCAGATGTGTCCGCGCCGCGTTGGTCGCAATCTGATAGAGCCACGTCTTGAACGAACTCTGCCCCCGAAAATCCTTGAGCGCCCGATGGGCCCGCAACAAGGCCTCCTGCGCCACATCCTCGGCGTCGGAGACGTTCGAGACCATGTGCGTCAGGTACCGCACAAGCGCGCCCTGATGTCGTCCGACCAAATCGCCAAACGCGTCGAGGTCGCCCGATCGGGCTCTGGCGACGAGGTCAAGATCGGCATCCGACATATAAGACCTGTGGATCGCGCCCGTTATTCCCGAACCAGCCGGTACAGCCGGTGCCCGTCACGATCTGCCGCCATCAGGCGCAGATCCGGGCGTCCATCGAGCGATCGTGCCACGTCGGCCGCGTCTGCCCCGAACTTCTCCAGGTGGACCATCACATGGGTGGCTCCCGCCTCCTGAAGCCCCACAAAGGCCCGGGCCTGGGGGAAATACCACAACGTCTTTGCGTGCCGACGATACGACATGGGCGTCATACCACTGTAACCGTTCATCACGGGCCGCCAGTGCGCCGTGGCGTTCAGCACGTATTCCCCGTTTTCAAAGGCTGCATCGGGTGGATAAAACGGCATCTCCGCGAGAAGGACCGGACCCGGTTCGTCACGGAGCAGGGAGTACACGGCCGGTACCCCGGAAAACGGCGTGGTGTGAATGGGGGAGTGCACCGCTTCGACCGTGGCCAGGCCAAGCGACGCCACGACCAGCACGCGTGCCATGCCCGGGCGCAGACGACGTTCGAACCAGGTCACGGCGAGCGCGGCCAGCAACGCGAGCCCGACCAGTGCGAGCATCCCGAATCGCGACGCGGCCCTGATGCCCTGCACCGGTGGAAAGAGTCGATAGACCCATTCGTAGACCGGGGTCGCCGTGCCCAGCGAGAGCACAAAACCGACGACGACAAGCGCGAGGGCCCAGCGCGTGAGTCGTGAGGTCTTCCAACCAACGACGAGGCCGATTGTGGCCAGCACCAGACACACCACACCGGGGAACCACAGGTTGGTCTCCACGGTGGCGGCAGTTGTGGACCATCCCCGATGCAGCCAACTCATCGACGAGAGGTACCCACCGGGTGTGGCCGAGAAGTCAGCGACCTGTTCGATCGGACGTCGCACGCCGCCGGTCAGGTGTGGCCACAACACCGGCAGTGCGGCGAGGACGCCTGCTGCGCCGCCGGCGACAACCGCCACCACACGCGCGCGCAGTGGCCACGACGTCACCACCATCAGACCGACGCCGATGACGGCGAAGACCAGCCAGTGGAGCGACGTGGCGGCGACCAGCGCCACCGCACCTGCGAGCCACCACCATCGGCCCTTCCCCTGAAACAACGCCCACGCCGCGCCCCACACCAGTAACAGTCCCCACGCGTGTGCGGCCTGGAGATGGGGAAGTCGTGTGAGCAGGTGGGCGTTGAACGTGATGAGGGCGCCGGCCAGCAATCCGGCATTCGACGAACCCGTCCACCCCGCTACCACCCACCACGTCGTCCACGCCGTCATGGTGAGGCCGGCGAGCAGCAGGAGGTTGAACGTGAGCACTGCGGAGTCGGTGAGCCAGAACACCGGCGCGCCTGCGAGTGCGGGCACCACAAGTGGCTCGGAGAAGGTGAGCGCCGCTTCGCCGGGTTGGAAGATGTTGCCCTGCCAGAACTGTGAGGGCTGCGTCGGAAGCACGTGCGCGATCCACGTCACGATCCACGCGTTGAGCTGCGCGTCTGCGTTGTGATTAAGCGAGAGGCGGTGTGGTGCCGACGCCAGAGGCCACGTGTGGGCCACCGTGAGGAACAGGAAGAGGACGAGTGCGCGCGTCGAACCAGCCGGTGCCGACACTACCGCGCCTTGCGGAAGGTGCGCATGACGGTGCCCGCGTCGGTGCCGTTCACCACGAGCGTGGCGCGCAGGAGGTAGTCGCCCGCCTCGAGTGTGCGCACGTCAACGCTGCCGGTGATGGCGCGTCGTGACGGATCGGGCGAGGTCAGCACACGTCCGGGTGTGGTGGAGAGCGCGGTGCCCGTGAGTGAGGTCGCCACCTCAAGGCGTGTGGTGAGTGTCTGGCCGGCCGCGAGTTCGCCGTACACCTCGGCGTACCACTCGACGTCGGTCACATCAGGTGCGGGTTGCAGCACCGGCACAAAGGTGTCGGTGGCGAGTTGTCCGACCATCAACGCGCTGAGGCGGAAGGGGCCTGCCTGTGTGAATCGTGCGTCAACATCCACGTCAACCGTGCCGCGGCGTCCCGACAATTCCGATGCGGCCCATCGCAGGCGATACGTACCCTCGGGCGCAATCACGCCGCTGATGAAGGGGCGTTGCGCCAATGCCTCCCGCGTTTCGGTCCACTGGGTGGCCATGCGCCCGTCCGGCGCAATCAATCCGAACTCCGACCACGCCAATGATCGATCCGGTTCGATCGTGTCGGCGACGATGAGGAGGCGGATGCTGGAGCGATCGCTGTGCAGCACCGGGTAGGCGGCGACGCGGAGTGGAAGGTCGGTGAACGAGCGCGACTGGCGCACCATGTCCGTGAGAGAGGTGAGGCCGTCTGTAACGGTGGTCGGCACGTAGGCAAACGGCGCCGACCGGGCGACCAGACCCGCACGTGTCGTGGTGACGAGTGCGCGGGCCATCGTGCCGGCGTCGAGGTCCTCGTCTTCGCTCAGGGTCAGTTCCACACGTGCGTGTTCCTGGGCGACGACCGTGGACCAGGATCCGAGCGGCAACACCAGGCTGCCGGTGCCGGCCGCGAGGGCGTTGATGCCGTTGCCGGCGGGGACGGCGGTGGCGTGGGGCAGCACGATGTAGAGCGCGATGCGACTACGCGCGACGAGTTCACCCAGCGCCTGGATGGACTCGCGCAGCCGGCCTGAGACAGCAAAGGGTTCGGTCACGAGGATCAGGGTCTTGACGCCTGGCTCTGCGCCGAGCATCACGGCCGCGCGTCCGAGTGCGCCGAGTGTGGACTCGACGGCCTCCGCGTCCTGTTTGGCGGACCAGACTTCACTGGTGCGCAGGGTGAGGGCCGCGGCCGCATCCATCACGCGTGTGTGGGTGGTGGTGAAGTCCACGGGGCGTGTGTCCCCCGCGAGTGGAATCAACGCGAGCCGGTCGGTGGGCGCCAGCGCGTGTGTGAGCTCGGCGAGGCCGCCGCGCAGACCCTCGGCGCGGTCAGATGCGAGTCGCGCGACGTCGATCAGCACGGCGGTGGTGCGCCCTGCGACGCCGTCGTTGGTGCCGTAGGGCAGCGGCAGTCCGGCGCGCACGGGCGAGGTGGCCGGCCGCGCCACCCGCACGCCCGTGACGGTCTGTGGACGCCCGTTCAGGCGCACGATGAGTTCATCCGGGCGAACGTCGGCGACGCTGCGCCCATCGGTCGTGGTCAGCACCACGTCCAGGGTCGTGACGACGGGTGCCTGGGCGCCCGCCAGCGGCATGGCCGGCAGCAGGAGCGCGAGGGCCACGAGCGGGAGGGCGAGGGGACCGGCGAACCGCATGCGTCGCCATTGTAGCTGGCCCCGCCCGGCGGTTCACTCGTCACTCCGGTTGAGACGCGCTGGCGGGGGTGGTGGCATCCTGTGGCTGGATCCGGGGGGCGCGGCGATGAAAATTGTGATGATCGTGGCGGCGGGTGTGCTGGCGTTGCTGCCCTTGTTGGGGCAGCCGGCGACGCCTGAGCGCCCGGCGCCGACGCGTGTCGACCTCGCGCCTGGTGTGTATCTGTTCAAGACCGCGCCATATGGCGAGGTGGGACTGGACGGCAATGCGGTCGTCATCACGTCATCGGACGGGGTGCTGGTGTTTGATTCCAATGGCACACCGACCGCCGCGCGTGCGGTCATCGCCGCGATCAAGTCCCTCACCGATCAGCCCGTGCGGTATCTCGTGAACTCGCACTGGCACTGGGATCATTGGTACGGCACGGAAAGTTATCTGGACGCGTTTCCCGGCGTGCAGGTCATCGCGCACGAGCGGACACGACAGCTGATGGCGGGCCCGGCGATCGAGTTCAACCGGCCCGGCCTTGAATCCCAGTTGCCGGGTTACCTCACGATGCTGGAGGAGCGGCTGACGGGACCACCGCCACCACAAAATCCCACGGCGTTGCACGAACGTATTGCCATGGGCCGCTGGTTCCTCGAGGAAAAACGGGCGGTGCGTCATGTGTTGCCCTCGCGCACCTACAGCGACCGTCTGACGCTGCGTCTGGGCGGTCGCGAGATTCAGCTCGTGCATGTCGATCGCGCGGTGACGCCTGGCGACACGATGATCTACCTTCCGCAGGAGCGGATGTTGCTGACGGCCGACGTGCTGGTGAATCCCATTTCGTTTGCGCTCAGTTCGTATCCGGCAGGGTGGATTCGCACGCTGGAGTGGATCGATGGACTCAACCCGTCAGTGCTGGTCCCTGGACATGGGGATCCCATGACCGACGAGTCGCGGCTGCACGCGACGCTGTCGATCTTCCGCACCCTTCGCACCCACGGCGCGTCCGCGCGTGCGCGGGGGCTCGATGCGTTCGCGGCGGCCGACGAGGTGTTTCCGCTCGTGCGTGACCCGATGGTGGTGCTGACCGGTGACAATGCGCAGCTGAATCAGGCCTTCCGGGGCCAGCTGGTCGAGTGGTTCATGCACCGCGTCTATGACGAACTGGCCGGGCCGCTCACCGACGCCATCGCGCCGATTCCGACGCGGGCGCGTTAAGGACTGGACCTCAAGGGCGTAGTCCAGCCGCAGCGAGCGTTAGGCGTAGGCTGGTGCGTCCGGCAGGACTCGAACCTGCGACCACCGGCTTAGAAGGCCGGTGCTCTATCCAACTGAGCTACGGACGCCTGTGGGCATTGTACAGTCGGTAGTACATGCTCCTTCCAATTCGTGCTCTGGCGCTCGTGGCGCTGGCCGCCTGCGCTGTACCGCCGCCTCCGCCCACACTCACCGTGGTCAGCCGCGCCCGGGGCGTGCATCCGGGCGAAGTCATCATCCTGACCATCACCGCCGATGCGCCGCTGACGGCCGTGCGGGCACGGGCGTTTGATCGCGCACTGCCGCCGGTGCGGGTGGGCGACACGTGGCGTGTGCTGGTGGGCATCGATCTGGATGTGGAGCTCGGCACTCATGTGGTCTCCATCGAGGCGGACTCGGCCACGGGCCCGGCCATGGCGACCCACGACCTCGTCGTCACCGGCAAGCAGTTTCGCACGCGTAAGCTCACGGTTAATCCGGACTTCGTCAATCCCCCGGCGTCGGCAGCCGCACGTATCGAGGAGGAGTCCACACTCATCAACGCGATCTGGAGTGCGCCACCAACTGAGCCATTCACGCCGGATCTGGTGTTTCAAGCGCCGGTGCCCCATCGCGCGAACTCGGCGTTCGGCACACGCAGCATTTTTAACGGCGAACCGCGTGGTGCACACAGTGGGGCCGACTTCCTCAGCCCGACTGGCACTCCGGTGCGGGCACCGGCGCCTGGGACGATCGTGCTCGCGCGCGATTTGTACTACTCGGGTGGGTCAGTGGTCATCGACCACGGCCTTGGACTCTTTTCGTTCTTCGCCCACTTCTCTGCGATCACCGCAAAGGTCGGTGACGTCGTCACCACCGGCGACATCGTCGGCCGCGTCGGCGCCACCGGTCGTGTCACCGGCCCGCACCTGCACTGGACCGCGCGCCTCAACGGTGCGCGCGTGGATCCACTCGCGTTGCTCGAGTTGTTAAAAGCGCCGTCTTAAGTTCAAGAGCTTTCAACATGGGGACCATGGAACCCCATGTCCCCCATGTTGAAACTCGGGGCCTCCGTGTCTCCACGTCTCCCTGTGAAATGACCTAGACCGAGATCACGTCGCACAGGTCGCCGAGATCCTGCCGGAGTTGTTCGTAGGAATCGCCGCCCCGGGTGAGCAGCGTCGGTAAATTCTCGGCGAGCCACTCGTGGAAGATGACCAGATCGCGCTCAGTACGCCCGTCGAGTGGGCGCTCGAGCCAGAGTCGCCGAAGGGTCTGCCGCTTCTGGTAATCCTGCATTGTCGTGGCCGCCATGGGCCATCGAGATTACCACAATTTTCGCTATTTATTCGCCATCTTCAAGACCGGGATCCTGCGGGCCCACTGGTCTGGCATCATGACCGCCATGAAATGGGTGCGGCTGGCGCTCGTGATCGGTGGCGCGGTGTGGGTGAGTGGCGGTCTGGCGGCCACGCAGCAACAGGAACTGCGCGTGCTCTTCATCGGCAACAGCCTGACGTCAATGAACAACGTGCCCGCACTGGTGGAGCAGTTGTCCGAGACCGGCGACGTGCGCGTGCGCACTTCGTCTGTCACCCGCAACGACTTCAGTCTTGATGATCACTGGGCGCAGGGCGACGCCGTGCGCGCGATCACCAGAGGCGGGTGGGCGTACGTGGTGCTCCAGCAGGGACCGTCGGCACTTCCGGCCTCTCGGGTGCAATTACGCGCGGCTACAAAACAATTTGACGAAGTGATTCGCCAGGCAGGCGCGCGGACGGCGCTTTATATGGTGTGGCCTTCCGAAACACGGGCGCGGGACTTTGACGCGGTGCGTGAATCCTATGCTCTGGCCGCGCGCGACGTCGGTGGGGTTTTCCTGCCCGCCGGAGAGGCCTGGCGTGCGGCCTGGCGTCGTGATCCTCAGCTTCCGCTCTACGCCTCAGACAGATTTCACCCAACCGTGCAGGGTTCGTATGCCGCGGCGCTCGTGATCGCCCAGCGACTGACGGGTCGCCGCGCGATCAAGGAACCGAAGGGGATTGCCGGGTGGGCCACGTTGGTCGAAGCCGCGCGAGAGGTTTACGACATCGGATTGGCGGGCGGCAGCGATGCCAGTCGAAGCACTGCCGGCGCGGGCAACCGAGGCCCCTTGTAGGCGGACACATCGCCAAAACGCTGATGTGATTCCCAGTCCGCGCGGGCCTGATGAATTTCCTCGGGCGTGCGACCCACGAAGTTCCACCACATGAGGATCGGCTCCTCAAACGGCGCGCCACCAATCAGGAGCACACGTGCGCCGGTCGTGCTGGTGATGGCCATGTCCGCGCGGCCGGGATCCAGGTAGTAGAGCACTCGAGGTTCCAGCGTCTGTCCCTCAAGCGTGACGTCTCCGTCGAGCACCAGCAGCGCGTGTTCAAATCCCGCGTCGAGCGGGAGCGCGAGTTCATGTCCGCGATGCACACGAAGTTCGGCCCCGACGATCGGCGAGAAGTGGTCGGCGGCGGAAGTGGCTGCGTCGATCGACCCGGCGAACACGTGCACCAGGCCCCCAGGTGATTCGATGCGCGGGACCTCGGCGAGATGTTGAAACGCTGCCGCACCGTGGCGACGGGACTCGGGCAGCGCGGTCCAGAGCTGGACGCCGTTCAACTTGCCCGTGTGCTCGCGCGGGGTGCGTTCGGCGTGGGCGATGGCGTGGCCCGACGTCATCACGTTCACGCCACCCGGGCGCAGCAACGCCTCCGATCGCAGGCTGTCATCGTGCGCGATCTCTCCCTCGAGCAACCAGGAAACGGTCTGCAGACCCATGTGTGGATGGGGCGCCACGTCCATCGGCATGCCTTCGGTGAACGACAACGGACCAAAACGATCGAGGAAACACCATGGTCCGACCATCCGGCGTCCGCGAACGGGCAGTGCGCGAAGCACTGTGAGGTCGCCCAGGGCGATGTCCTTCCCGGTGTAGGCGGTGGGCGCGGTCCGGATGCTCATGTGCTCCAGTGTAGGAAAAATTCTGCGATGATGCTCGCGTCATGCCACACATCCGCACCCTCGGCCTCGCGCTGGCGCTTGTTGTGATCCCCGCAACGGCGGCCGCCCAGCAGGGCGGTGCCGCCACTACCACCCGCGACAAAACCTTCTGGCAGGCGGTCGCCGCGAAGGAATTCGCCGTGCCTGCCGGTGTGCCGCTGCCAACCATGCTGGACGAACTCACGCTGTTGCTCGGCCACGTCGACCCCGAGTTGCGTGATGACATTGGGTATTCCACGCTCGCCAACTGGATCTATCGGCAACGGGTGGTGCCGGTTGACGAACGCGTGCGACTGCTTGGTGTGTGGGAGACCAATCTCAGCGCCGGTGTGGGCGGGACCAACACGGACGCGGTGTTGCGCCGATCATTTTCCGCGTTGGCACTAGGCGTGCTGGTCATTCTCGACAACGAGGCGCCGTACCTCGACCGTGACCAATTCTCCCGGCTGCTCACGTCGAGTCTGAAGTATCTGCGTGAGGAACACGACGTGCGTGGATTTGATGCACGCGTCGGCTGGATGCACTCTGTGGCGCACACGGCGGACCTCATCAAGTTCCTCTCGCGCAGCCGCCATTTGCAGGCTGCGGAACAGGCCCTCATACTCACCGCGATCAGTGACAAATGGAACGCGGTCACCACGCCGCTTGTGCACGGCGAGGACGAGCGCATGGCACGCGCGGTGTTGTCGCTTGCGGCCCGGGCCGATTTTGATGAAGTGGCCTATGCCGCGTGGCTGAAGACCATGACCACACGTCGCACCACACCGCCCACCGTCGAGACGCTGGCGACGGATCAGAATCGGCGCGATCTTCTGGTGTCTCTTTTTACGGTGCTCTCGACGGATCGTCGGGACCTTCCGACGCTCACCAGAGCGCGCACCCTCGTGTTCGACACCCTTCGGACATTCATGTAGATGTCTCAGGGCTTGTGGCGTCCGCTCGTTGTGTCGCTGACCGTGGTGACGGCCGCGTGCGCCACCGCCACGCCCGTGCACATGCCCGGTGCTGTGGATCCGGCTGAGGCGTCGGCCGCGTCCACCGAACGCCCCGCCACGGTTGGCGCGATTGTCTGGTCTGCAGAGCGCCGGCTCACCTGGGCGGATTTCCAGGGGCCCCCGGACGTCCGCAGTGAAGCCGTCGCCACCACCGCCACCGTCGTTGATTACCAGATGGCGTGCACGGGGACGGAGTTCACGTGGCAGATCGTCTCGCGATTTATCCCGCGTTCGTCGTGGGTCAAACCCCACCATCTGTTGATTCCGCAATCAGCGCAGACGCTGCTGCATGAGCAGGCGCATTTTGATCTGAGCGAAGTGCATGCGCGCCGCGCGCGCGGCACACTTCGTGGTCTGTCCAATCCGTGTGCGCTGACAGACGCCCAGCAGAACGCGCTGATTCAAGGGTTTCACGAGCAGGAGCGCCTGGTGCAGGAGCAGTACGACCGCGAGACGGCACACGGAACGGACCTGCCGCGGCAGCGCGAATGGCAAGGGCGCGTCGAAACCTGGCTGCGCACGCTGCCGAAATGAGCTCGGAGGCGATTTGTCGAAAATCGCCTCCGAGCCCTGAGCCTGTCGAAGGGTTACTGCTTGCGAATGGTCATCGTCAGCGTGCCGGTCGGCTGGTTTTCGAAGGCCAGCTGCGCGCGCAGCACGTAGTCGCCGGGTTTCAGGTCGCCGACGGGCAGTTTTGCGACAAACATGAACTTGTCGGCAATCGGTGTGGCTGACGGTGCCGGCGGGGCGCTCACAATGGCCTTGTCGGTCAGGCTCGGCAGAATCTCGACGAGCGCGCCAAACGGACCGGCCGGGCGGCCATACAGCTCAAACACCGCGAGCACTTCCGTCTGGTTCGTGATTTTGAGGATCGGCTCAAACCCCTGTGCGCCCGCGACACCAATCATCATCCCGCCCAGGTTGGCCGGACCCGCACTGGCTGTGTTCACGTTCAATTCGTAGTCGGCCGTGGCGGCGCGGCCCGTCGTGTCCACTGCGGCAAACCGCAGGCGGTAGGTCCCGGGCGGCGCGGGGATGGCGGCGGCCACGAGCGGACGCTGCAGTTCTTCAGGACGCGCGGTCCACTGCGCAACCATCTTGCCGAGCGGGTCAAACAGGCCCGCCGCGGCGGCCTGCAGCTTCACCGACGGATCAACGGTCTCGGCCAGTGCAAAGACCTTCATGGTGTTCTTTTCGTCACCGTCGTTGCGCGATGCAATGCCGATCGCGCGCAGACCAAACTGGCTCTGCATCGTGAGCACGCGGAGCATCGCCTGCGGCGTCAGCGCCTCGGCCGATCCACGGGCGATGGCCACGGTCGACCGCGTCCGCAACGTGACGTCTGCACGCGAGGACCGCAGGTCGAGCCGCGCACTCGCACCCGTGCGTTCATTGCCGTCGGCCATGTACGTCGCGACGTAGTACGACGACGTCTCGCGCGCCACACGTTCCATGACGTCGGAGCCGGTCATGTGGAACATCTGGCCACCAGTCACACCGACCAGATTTTCGAGTCCTTCGAGGGCGGTCCGTTCCCGATTTTCCTCGGGGCGGATCACATACATCTGGGCGTTGGCCGCGTCGGCGGCGGGTCCCAGGCGCTGGAAGTCATTGGGCTGCACGACACAGTCGCTGGAGCTGCCGATGCCGGAGCTGGCTTCGGCGCCCAGCAGACCCGACGTGAAAAACAACACGGGGGTGACACCACCCGAGGCACCCTGCGTCAACAGGGAGCCCAGGGCGCTGAGGGTGTCGCGTGTGTGACACCGGCGATCCGCCGTGGTCATCGTGGCCTTGGCGCGTCCCTGCACCTTGGCCAGCGCGCCTCGCAGCGCCTCGCGGTCGGTGGTGGGCGGCAGCGCGATGCTGCCGCGCGGGATCGTAAACAACGCGACGCGGTCGCGCGGGGACAACGTCTTCTCGAACGCGAGCAACGTGTCGCGCACGGCAATTTCACGTCCCGGGCTCAACGATTCTTCGTCGATGACCCACAGGAACGAACGACCGGCGTCAGCCGCGTCGCTGGTGGCAAACGGCACGGGCAGCGCCGAGGCGGTCTTGGCCGCAAAGTCCACGCGCGTCAGCGACGTGATCGCGCGGTCCTTGTTGGCGACCTTGAGGGTCAGTTGCGCCGCCGTCAGGTCGGTCACCAGGGCGCCGTCCGCGGTGGTGGCGATAAATTCCACCGTGGCCGGTCCGGCCACGCTGGCACCGCCGCGGCCACCCCGTTGCGCCGAAAGGGAGACTGTTGCCGCCAGGGCGATGGTCGTGGTCAGAACAAGACACTGCTGCAGGGATCGTCGGGTCATCATCCTCATACCGGGGCCTTCACGTTGCGCGGATTAACGAGCGACCTTGCGCAACGGACGCACAACACGTCCACCCGCCTGGTCTTGTGCGGCGACGGTGGCGCGCACCACGTAGTCGCCGGGCGGCAACGCGCCAATGGGAATGGCCGCCGTCACCAGAAAACGATCAGATTCGTTGGTCGGGGCAAACGCACCCGGCATGGTCACGATCGCGGGGCCGTTCATCGTCCTCGCAATTTCGAACATGACCCCGACGCGTGCACCTTCGCGTCCTCCGTAAATCTCCAGGTGCGCCATGGCCGTCGCCTCTGCGCCGAACTCCAACCTTGGCTGAAATTGTCCGTCGCGGGACAGTCCGAGCACAAGATCACTCAGCGTCAAGGCGCCGGCCGACACGAGGCCGGCATCGAGCATGAAGTCCGCCGTGCCTCCACGACCGGACGCTTCACTGGCCGCCACCCGAAGGCGATACCGACCGGCCGGCACCGTCAGGGCGGTCGTCACCGTGGACCCCACCAGCTCGGCTGCCGGCATGACACGACTGGCCACCAGTTTGCCGTCCTCGGAAAACAGGCCGACGATGGCGTCGGTGAGGGCGGCGGCGGGATCAGGAGAGTCGAACATGACGACCACGCGGACATTACGTTCGCCGGGTTCACGCGACGAAAACCCCGCCACGCGCAGGGGCAGTTCACGGAACAGTCGTGCCTCCTTCATCATGGCCAGTGGCGTCGCCGGTGCCGTACCCGCGAAACGGACCTGCTGGCGCACCACCGTCATCTGGGGACGGGAGCGGAGCACCACGTCCGGGCGCGAGATGTTGATGCTGAGCCCGCGCACCGACCCTTGTGTTTCCTCCGGCTCGGGTTCAAACCGCGCGAGGTAGTACCCGCCGGTCTCGCGCAACACACGCGCCAGCGCGCCATCGGTGGTGCCGCTGAGATGCCAGAGCGGCGCACCCGTGACGCCGGTGAGATGTTCAAGCCCTGCCAGGCCTGCTGTCGACTGCGACAGTTCCGGCTGCACGATGTACAGCTGTGCGCGCGCGTTGGCAACCGCGCTGCCCACCTGCTGGAAGTGTTCACGCAGGAGCTGGCATCGGCCGAGCGAGACGCCGGACTGCATGGACTGCACGCCCTGGGGGCCGGCCATCTGACCGGAGAACAACACGACGGTGACCGGGGCTTCCGCCCCTCTGAGGTCGTCGATGGCACCACGCAGGGCGACGAGCGTTGCGCGGGTGCGGCACGCGGCTTCCGATTCTGATTCGACCGATGGGGCCTGACCGCTCAGCGCCGAGAGTGACTGCGAAACCTTCGCATGATCGGTCGTCAGGTCCACCTTCACACCGCCGTAGGGCACCGTCACGAGGGCGAGGCGGTCATTGGGCGACAACGTGCGCACAAACTGACCGATGTGTTCACGCAAGGCGGATTCGCGTCCAGGGCGGATCGACTCAAAGTCCACAATCAGCACGATCGCGCGGCCGTCCTCGGTGACCACGTTGCTGCCGTACGGCAGCACACCGGCCATGCCTGCGGTCGTACGCACGGGGACGTATTCCAGTGAACGAATCGTGCGGGTGCGCCCGTCAATCCGCAGCGTGACCTCGGAGGGCTGCAGGTCCCCGACCGGCAGTCCATCCGGACCCACGGCGGCAAAATCCACGGCGATCAGTTTTGCGCGGTCCTGCGAGGACAACACGAACTGCTGGATCTGTGCGGAGACGGCGACCCCAAGGGCGATCCCCGACACGACGAGCCACGTACACAACAACGAATAAGTACGTGCCATGACTTATTTCGCCGCGGGTGGAAGTTTGCGAATGGTACGGACCACACGACCGCCTGCCTGGCCCTGGGCCGCCACGATCGCGCGGATGGCGTAGTCACCCGGCGGCAACGCGCCGACCGGAATCGCTGCGGTGACGATGAACCGATCCGGTTCATTGGTGGCGGCAAATGCGCCCGGCAACGTCGCTATCGCCGGACCATTGAGTGTGGTGGCGATCTCAAACGCCACGCCCACCGCCGTGCCCGCCGAGGCGCCGTAGATTTCGAGCATCGCCAGCGCGGTGACTTCCGTCGAGAACTCCAGTCGCGGCGCAAACCCTTCCGGCCGGTTCTGTCCCACCACGAGGCTGCTCAGCTTGAGTGGACCCGCGTCGGTCAGACCGACCGAGACATTCACGTCGGCCGCGCCCGCGCGGTTCTGATTGTCGAGTGCGGCGACACGGAGGCGATAGTCGCCAGCCGGCGCCGACAGCGCGGCCACGATTGGCGAATTCGACAACTCAGTCGGGGTCGACGTCGAACTTGAGACCAGACGCCCTGTGGCGTCAAACAGCCCGACCATCGCGGTGGTCAGCGTCGGTGTGCCGGGTGCGTCAAAAATGGCCAGGACCTTGAGGCTGCCGTCGGGATTGCGCGAGGTGGCGGCAGACACCCGCAGCGGCAGATCCGGAAACATCCGGCTCTCACGCATCATGTCGATCGTGGATGTGACCTTGGTGGCGGCCGGGGCCGCGCCCGCGCGTCGCACCTGCAGCTGCGGACGATGGCGGATCGTCACGCCCGGGCGATTGGCCGACACCGAATACCCACGCACGGTTTCAGGCGACTCGGATGGATCCGGTTCGAAACGCGCCAGATAATACCCGGCCGACTGGATCCCGATGCGCTGCATCGCGGACTGGTCCCCCGATCGGAGATTCCAGAGCGGGGCGCCCGTCTGGCCCGTCAGGTGTTCCAGGCCCGCGCGTCCGGAGTTGTCCGCGCTGAGTTCCGGAATCACCACATACAACTGCGTGCGCGACCTGGCGACCGCCGTGTTCACGTTGTTGTAGTGCTCCGTGAGTACCTCACACGTGCCCATGGTGTTGAAGTTTTCGCCGCCGCGGCTCAGGCCTTCCACACCCTTCGGGCCGATCAAGCCGCCGGTGAACAACACCACGGTGACCGGCGCATCTCCACTCGACAGGCTGTCGAGTGTGCCCGCAAGCGCGACCAGCGTGCTGCGCGTCCGGCACCCGGCGTCCGAGGCCGATTCGGTCTGCGGCGCACGTCCCACAATCGGCGCAAGCGCGGTGATGATGCGGCTGTGATCGGAGGTGAAGTCCGACTTCATGCCGCCGTACGGCACGGTCACCAGCGCGACGCGGTCTGCGGCGCCGAGCGTTCCCAGGAACTTCGTGACGTCGTCTTTCAGATCCTGCTCACGACCGGGACGCAGCGTCTCATCGTCGATGATCAGGAGGACCGTGCGGGTGTCTTCCGCCACGGCATTGGACCCGAACGGGGCCGGCACACGCGGCGCGCGGTCGGTGGTGGAGATGTAGTCGAGGGCACGCAGGGGACGTGTACGTCCGTCAATGCGGAGGGTCACGTCCTCGGGGGTGAGGTCCGTGATGGGGGAGACCGTCAGGGCCGAACGCGGAGAAGTCGATCGCGACGAGTCGCGCGCGGTCCTGTGAGGAGAGCACAAACTGCTGCTGGGCCACGAGGACCCCCGAGAGCAGGGCGACGCCGGTGATGGCCAGGGCCATGGGCCGGAACACTGTCTTCACAAACATCCTCAAAGGATATCCGAATGCGAACCCCTGGACCCTTGGCCCCCTGGACCCTTGGACCATAAAAAAACCCCCGGACAGAGCGTGCGCTCCATCCGGGGGGGTGTGTGACTGGTTAGTCCCTTGCGGGTCTTACCAGTTGATACGCCAGACGACCTGGCCGATGCGGCCACCCGGGTCGAACGTGGTGTTGATGTCCGTGTAGGAGGAGCCGACCTGGAAAATGGTCGCGCCTTCGCCCGGGTTCATCGCGTGGTTGAAGTTGACGTTGTCGAACGCGTTGAGCATTTCGAGCGTCAGTTCGACGTTGCCTCGGCTGAGGAACGGGAACGACTTCTTGATGCGCAGGTCGACGCGCGTGAACATCGGGCCGTTGAGCTGGATGTCATCGGCGCCGCAGTCCTGACGGTAGATGGCGATGCAGCCGTCGCCGCTGGAGGGCTTGATGTAGCGACCCGTCGGCACACCGAGTGCCGCCGAGTAACCCGTCGCCGTCAGCGGATCCGTGCTGTACGCACGGCGGGTGTTGTCGATGATGTCCTGCGCCATGCTGTACACCGTCGTCGTGCCCGTCGAGTTGTTCTTGTAGATGCGGATCTTGAACTCCTTGTTGAGTTCCTTCGCCGTCATCCCCACCAGTTTGGCGTTGGTGATGCGGAAGCGCTGGGTCTGCAGACGGGCGTTGCCCGAGAATTCCCAGTTGCCGAGCACACCATTGACGATCGGGTTCATGTCGGTGCCGAAGCGACGACCGCGGCCGACCGGCAGTTCCCAGGTCCACTGCGCCTTGAACTCGTGCGGCACACCCGTGGCGTCCACTTCCATGCGGTCAAACCGGATGGAGTTGTTCACCAGCTGCTTGCGGATGCCGTACGTGTAGTTCGCGCTGACCAGCAGGCCCTTCGACAGGCGGCGGCGCATGTCGATCTGCAGGCTGTTGTAACGGGTGCCTTCACGATCCTGGACGATCCAGGCGCCGTTGGAGACGGCCGGGTTCATCGAGAAGAAGTTCACCGGCAGGCCCGCCGCGATCGCGTTCGGACGGAGCGTGGTTGTGTCGAGGCTGGCCGCGTAGGTGCCAACCGCCGGCTCGAGGTCGCCGAGCAGGGCGAGCCACGCCGTGTTGGTGTACTGCGTCGCGGTGTACATCGTGGGGTCGGTCACGCCGGTGCCCGAACGTCCGCTGAGGTACGCCTGGGTGATCGGCAGGGGCGAGGTGCCCGGGCGACCCGTGTAGGCAAACGTCGCCTGGCCGGCCGCGAGGTTCGCCTTCATGTTGGCCTGCGCGAGTTTGAACTCGTCGAACAAGCCGTTCTCGAACAACACGCGTTCGTTCCAGTTCTCTTCGGCCCAGGCATTGGTGCCCTTGTTGCCGACGTAGCGGACTTCGACCGCCATGTCGTCACCGATGGCGCGCTGGAAACCCACCGAGTAGGAGTGCACGCGCGGCTGCTTGAGATCGGCCTGGAACATGTTCAGGCTGTTCGCCGCGACGGCGTTGATCGGGTACACCGGGGCGTCCGGGAAGGCCGGCGCGCCGAGGCGGCTGGTCTGGCTGAACAGCAGCGGCCAGGATTCACCCGGGCACACGAGGCAGTAGCCGGTGGTCGCGTTACGCGTCGCGGGCGTCGTGCCGCCGGGGTTGGAGCCGGCGTTGGCCGTGAAACGGTCGAACCGTTCCTGGTTGTACGTCAGCGAGTAGCCGGCGCGCAGGGTCGCCTGTTCAGGGCTGCCCAGGAGTGTGCGGAAGAAACCGTCCTGGACGTTCGGGCGCCACGCGAGACCGACGTTGTAGCCGATGTTCGCGTAGTTGATGTTGTAGGCCTTCGTGCCCGTTTCGAACGGGTAGTACTGGGGCTGCGCCTTGCCGGACACGTTGCCGGGCTGGAACAGGTTGCAGGCGCGGCCGTCAGGACCGGAGCCGATGCCGGAGATGCCGCAGAGGTCCTCGAGCGCGATCGTCGAGAACGTGCTGGTCACCGGGGTGAACGGCATCTGGACGTCCCAGCGCAGACCCGCGTTGAGGGTCAGCGTCGGGGTGACACGCCAGGAGTCGGACGCGTACAACGCGTACGAGAACTGACGCGCCTTCTGTTCGACGTCGCCGAGGTACACGTACTTGCCCGTCGACGCGTCGAGACGCGCCGTGCCGTTGACGGCCGAGACGCGGCCCGTCAGCAGGGCGTACAACGCGCGCGCATCCGTCAGGTTGCCCGATGAGGCACCCGGGAAGTTCGTCGTGTTGAACAGGCCCGCGGCCGGGTCAAACGTCGTGTTGAAGCCGAAGCTGATGATCGGCACCACGTCGTAGCTGTTCGTGCGGTTGTGCACGCCCGAGAACGAGCCACCGAACGTCAGGCTGTGCGCACCGCGCAGCCAGTTCAGATCGTTGCTCACACTCCAGGTGGTCGTGTTGCGCGGCGCCGCATTCGTGCGGACGTAGGGGTCGGTGCCGATCGGGAAGTCCAGCGCGTACCCACCGAAGTCGTCAAACATGCTCGGCGTGAGGTTGCTGAAGAAGTCGTTCGGGGACCACTGGAAGCCGCCCTTGAACTCGTTGACCATGTTCTGGCTCAACGTCGACCGCAGGCCCAACGAGCCCGTGGTGCGATAGGAGTTCTGGCTGCCGAGGTTGGCAAAGCCGGGGAACGCCGGATCCGTGTTGTTGAGCAGGTCCGGGCTGTTCTTGAAGCGCTGCCAGTAGTAGGTGCCGCTCAGGCGGTGTTTGTCGGTGATGTTGTAGTCGAGGCGCACGGTCGGGGCGTACTGGTTGCCCTTGCCCTCGGCCTGATACACAAACGCCTCGGTGTTGCGGCTCGTCGTCTCGTTGACGCGACCCGTGGTGCCCGTGGAGGCCTCAATCAAGGCGAGCGCGCTCACGATGCTCGGATCAAAGGTGCCGATCTGGCCGTTGTTGCGCGCCAGGGCGAGCAGGTCAACGGTCTGCTGCGTCACGACACCGTTGACGGTGCGGTCATAGGTGAAGATGCCGCCGCGCGCCGAATCCTTGAGGATCGTGCGCGTGCGCGTCACCGAGGACGGCTGGTACTGGTGTTCGAAGTTCGCGAAGAAAAACGCCTTGCCGCGACCGTCGTAGCCCGGCAGCACGATCGGACCGCCGAGGCGGCCGCCGTACTGGTGCACTTTGACCTGGTTCTTCGGCAGGTTGTTGATCTTGTTGAAGTAGGCGTTCGAGTTGAACTTCGGATCGCGCCAGTAGTGGTAGATGCTCGAATCAAACTGGTTCGAACCCGAGCGGGTCACGAAGGCAATCTGCACGGAGCCGGCGCCGGCGCCGACGCCGGGGACCGCGCCCGTCACGGTGATTTCTTCGACGGCGTCCATACGCGGCGTGACCATCGCAAAGAAGCCGTCGGTGGACTGCAGCGCGTTGCCCGCGCCGACACCGTCAATCGTGATGTTGACCGTGTTGTTCGGCAGGCCGTTGATCAGGGCTGCGCGCGGACCACCCGTGGTGGACACACCCGGCAGCATCGCCACCGCGTACAGCGCGTTACGTGAGACGAGCGGCAGTTCGGTGAGCTGTTCGGTCGTGAGCGTCGACGACACGGCCGTCGACTGGGTCTGGACGAGTTCGGAGCTGGCCTTGACCTCAACGGTCTCGGTCAGCGCGCCGATTTCGAGTTTGGCGGTGATTTCGCCCGGTCGGGCGGACAGCAGACGCAGGTCATTGGCGACAAACGTCTTGAAACCGGTCAACGACACCGTGACGGTGTAGGTGCCGGCGTCGAGCACGGGGAACGAGAAGCGTCCCGTGGCATTGCTCACGGCCTCGACCGTGACATTGGTAGCGTTGTTCTTCACGATAACGGTGGCGCCAGGAATGGCACCGCCGTCTGCGTCAACGACCACGCCCGAGAGGGACGAAGCCGAACTGCTCTGAGCCAGTGCATTGGCACTGACGCCGAGCAGCAGCAGGGCGGACAGTAGTACACGAACGAAACGGACAGTCATTG
>CAYRGW010000009.1:0-79071 GCA_964423815.1 uncultured Solibacteraceae bacterium
GTTGCCGCGCGCCGCCGCCATCCGCACCTCGGCCAGGCCCGCGGCTTCCGCCGCCGTCTTCATACGTCTGCCGGCCTTGTCGTCGCCAAGGTCGGCCAGCACCCCAAGCGCGTCCAGCGAATACAACGACTCAGGACCAAAGGCCACCTCGTGGAGGAACGCCTGCGCCAGACGACGCACGGCCGCCGGCTCCTCTATGCGGCCACCGGTCCACTCGTCGTAGGCGGCCATGCCCCCGGAGATACCGGTCCGCGCAATGCCCACCTCGATGAGCAACGCACGCGCCGAAAAATTGTGAGGGTTCAGGAGCAACACCTGTCGGGCGCGCGCCTCAGCCTGCTGCAGGTCGTTCTGCGCCATGAAGGCCCAGGCGTTGGTCAACACCACGGATTCGGCGGCGGTCACGGTCGCGGGGTGTCGCGGCGTTTGTGCCTGTGAAGCCGATCCCGTCACGCCCGACATGGCCCAGACGACGGCGACGACCACGGGCGCGGATCGCAGAAGGGAGCACTGTATTGGCAGCATGTCTCTGACTATGACATCAGACGGGCGCATTCGGTCGGGCCGACGCGTCGAGCTCGTGCTGCGTCACACAGACGTACGCCGGGGTCCGGCCACCACGGCGGCTCAGATGCAGGGCGTACAACTTCCTGAATTGTGTGAGGAACCTCGCGGCCTCGCGGAAGTTCATCTTGCTCTTGCCGCCCTCACGATCGTTGAAGCAGAACGGCGCCTCCACCACGCGTGTGGGCGCCGCGCGCACCAGCAGCTCCAGGCAGATCTTGAACCCGGGGGCCTTGATCGAGGTGCCCTGCGCCAGCCCCCGGCGAATCAGGAAAAATCCCGACACCGGATCCTTGACCGGCGAAAGTGGTTTGGCCAGCAGGCACGCAAGCGCCGAATACACACGGCGATGCCACGGCCAGTTGCGCGTTGCGCCACCAGGGACGTACCGGCTTGCCACCAGAATGTCCGCGTTGTTGGCCACAAACGTGGCGACCAGCGACGGCAGGAGGGCCGGTGGATGACTGAAGTCGGCGTCCATCACCGCGATGATCTCAGCGGTCGCATGCTGGAAACCATCCGCCACGGCGGCGCCAAGGCCAAGTTTCTGCGTGCGATGTACCACCGTGACACGCAGGCGGGACGCAAGTTCGTCGGCGAGGGCACCGGTGCCATCGGGGGAGTTGTCGTCCACGATGACCACCTCGACCGCGCGGTTGGTGCCGGCGAAGGCCGCAAACACCGCGGTCACCAGATCACCAATACACTCGCGTTCGTTGTAGGTGGGGATGACCACCGTGACATCGGCGGGGCTCTGCGTGTGTGTCTCCATCATGGGAGCGTTCGAATCGGCACGCCGCCCACCCGCTCCCCACTCGTCACGCTGCGATTGACCAGACTGGCCGCCGCCACAAACGCTTCGGGACCAACGGTGACGCCGCAAAGAATCGTCGCCATGGCGCCCACAAACGACCCACGCCGGATCGTGACCCCTTCCGTGCGTGGCGGAAACTGCGCGCGCAACGGATGATCCGCGTAACCCACATTCAGGTGTGTCAGCACCGTCGTGCGGGTGGCAAGTGTGACGTGATCTTCCAGCACCACCGGCGCGGCCAGATCAAACAACACCTCGTCGCCCACAAAACAATTGGCGCCAATCTTCAGCGCCCGAAACCCGCCACGGTCCACATTGATGAGGGTGATCCGGTGGATGACGCTGCCGGCTCCGACCGTGGCGCCGCAGATCCGCAGAAACAGGACACGGACCGGCGAAATCCAGGTGCGCCGGAGCAACGAGAGCAACAACGAGACCCAGACGTACCGGATCACCCGTGTCACACCCACTTCCCGAATCGCCTTCATCGTTTGTCCCTCAGCCCACGCACAGTCGCGCGGAACCGCCAGATCTTCAACAGGTAGTCCCAGGTGTCCCTCAGAGGTTTGACCGTGGACGTCTTGTCGAACCGCCGGATAAACAACGCGGGCACCTCCGTGAGGGTCAGCCCCGCCATGTCGGCGCGCACCATGATCTCGGTGTCCCAGAACCACCCGGTGTCGGCACACTGATCCAGCACCGGAAGAATCCGTTCACGCCGGAACAACTTGAATCCCGTCTCGGTATCAACCACGGGCACCTGAATCATCCGCCGGAGCAACCACTGATACCCGCGGCTCAACACGTACCGGTCCAGCGATCGCCACTGAAAACGATAGATACGTTGGGCGGTCGCCACATCAGCGCCCCGCTGCAGTTCCAGGACACATGGCAACAGGTACCGCGGGTGCACCTCAAGGTCGATATCAAAAAATCCGGCATACCGGCCGGTCGCCGCGCGGAGTCCGTCGGCCACCGTCCCGCCCCGGCCCACATTACGCGCATGCCGGATTGTACGCAGCGGACGTCCGGGATTGGCGGCGACGATCCGATTGATGACGGCCCACGTGTCATCGGGACTCGCATCGTCCACAAAAATGATTTCCCAGGTCCAGTTCAGTGCGTCGAGCACCTCAAAGGTCGCGGCCATGCTGGCCTCGAGGTGTGGTGATTCGTTGTAACACGCGATCACCAGCGACAGGTCCGGTGTGTCACTCACGATCAAGTCCTCCCCCGGCCTGGCGACGCCCGTACAACACCACACGTGGGTCGCCGCCGGTGAGGTCCCCGAGGTCGGCGAGTGTGACGTACCGTTCGTCGAGCCATTGAAACACCCGACGCTCTTCGGCGGCGTCGGAGGCAAACGAGCGGGGTGATTGTCCCACGATCCAGAAGCGCTGTTGTGATCCCACCAGTTCGGTGAGCCGTTCGGTGGCCAGGGCCAGCGTCAGGGGAGCCGGTTTAATCACGTACTCCTGCTGATCGAGCAGCGGCGTGAAGGTGATGCCCCGGATGGGCATGGCGGGATCAAGGTAGCGCCGGTACGACAACGCCTCAAACGGATGCACCACCACCAGCGTGTCACCCGCGACGGCGCGGGCGCGAATGGCGTCGGCCACCACCTGGCGGTCGTAACTCCACTGGTAGGTGAAAAAAAAGTGTGTCAGCGGGATCGCACACATGACGACGACCACGCCGGTCGCCAGCGCTGCAGGCACACGCCGCAAATTGGCGAGGCCCACACCAATCAGTGCGGCGTAGGCGATCATGAACGGCACAAAAAATCGCACGGCCACCAGCTTGCGCCCCGTCCCGACATAAATGGCAATGGGCAGGATCACCACAAGCGCCAGGAGCAACACGACGTCGCGACGCCGACGCCACTGGCTGACCACCCCAAACATCGCCAGTGCCGGGAGCACGGTAGCGGCGGCGATCAGCACCAGACGACGCGTGTCCGGATCGCTGAAACCCAGCACACGTTGCCCGACGCCCAGCTCCGCCACAAGAGTGGGCACCAGTTCACGCAGCGGTGGTGGTTCCACACGCTCGAGGTTCCGGACGCGGTCGTGTTCGATGTTGTGCAGGAGCAACGGCACGCCGGGCACAAACAACACCGCGCCCAGAGCGGCTGCGGCCCCCCACGCGAGGACCCGCTCTCGTGCGCGCGACCAGGACAACACCATCACCACTGCCTCAATCGGAAACAGCAGCAATGACAAATAGTGCGTATACAGCAGCGCGGCGGTCGCACCGGTCAGGGCCAGCCACTCCCCACGTGTGGGCCGGGTTTCGGTCCGCATCCAGTGCAGGGTGATCCCGACGTGTACGGCCACCAGCAGCGTGAAGAGGCTGTAGCTGCGTACGTATTGCGCGTAGTGCACGTGCGCGGGCGCAATCGCCAGCACAAACGCGGCCGCCAGACCTTCCTTCCAGCCGACGGCATCACACACCACGCGCCACACCACCCACACCGCGAGCCAGCCGAAGATCGCGGGCAGGAGCCGCGCCCACACGTCGGAGTCACTCACCAGGATCCAGGCATGCAGCAGCAGCGGAGACAACGCCGGGCTGGCATCAAGCATCCGCATCGTGTGCGCCATCTCGCCCAGAGACGACGAGGCCACCGTGAGCGTGGTGACTTCGTCGATGTAGAGGGGTTTGCCGAGCGCCGCCACACGCAGAACGGCGGCCAGCAGCAGAATCAGGACCAGAACCCGTCCGGCGACGCGGGGAGGTGTCATCGAGCGGCTGCGTGTGATGGCAGGAGCCGCCCCACGACCTTGAGTGTCGCGGCCACCACGTCGTCGATGTCTGAGTCGGTAATCGCCGGAAAGATCGGCAGGCGGATCAGGCTCTCCGCCACACGTGTCGTCACGGGCAGGTCCGCCGGACTGTATCCCGCCAGTGACCGCGCGTAGGGCGCGGAGTGCAGGGGGATGTAGTGGAAACTTGCGCCGATGCCTTCGCGCTTGAGCGCCGCGAGCACGGCATCACGGCTCTCCTGTGGCACCAGCACCGGATACAGATGCCAACTGCTCTCCATGGAGGCGGGTGGCAGCGCCACACGGTCACTCACCTCGGCCAACGCACTGGTGAGCCGCACGGCGAGCTCACGTTTCCTCGCAAGAATGGCGGGAAGCCGGCCCAACTGCACACGCAACATCGCGGCGAGGATGTCGCTCACGACCAGGCTGCCGCCCAGTCCCACCCATTCGTATTTGTTGACCTCGCCCCGGAAAAACGCGGACCGGTTGGTCCCCTTCTCCCGGAGAATCTCCGCGGCGTCGGTGTCGGCAGCGTCACGGCAGACCAGGGCGCCGCCCTCGCCGCAGACCACGTCCTTCGACCCGTGGAAACTGAAACACCCGAAGTCGCCCAGTGTGCCCAGCAGCCGCCCCCGCCACGTCGCCCCAAGTGCGTGTGCGGCGTCCTCAATGACCCGAATCCCACGTTCGGCCGCCAGGGCCAGAATGGCGTCCATGTCGCAGGGCCGGCCCGCATAGTGAACGACGATGACGGCGCGTGTTGCGGGGGTGATCACCTGCGACAGGGTCTCGGCGGTCACATTAAACGTGTGGGGATCGATGTCGGCAAACACCGGTCGGGCACCCGCGCGGACGACGGCGTTGGCGCAGGAGACAAACGTAAAACTCGGCAGCACCACGTCGTCGCCCGGGCCGATGTGGGCGAGCAGGATTGCCGCCTCAAGCGCGGCCGTGCATGAATTGACGAGCAACGCGCGGTCCACGCCGAGCAGTGCGGCCAGCTGCTTCTCGACCGCAAGACCGAGCCCGCCGGCGCCAATCAGCGCGCCGGAAGTGACGGCGGCCGCCACCGCCTCGGCTTCGGCGACATCCACCCAGGGCCCTACGAGCGGAAGCACGGTGGACCGCACAGGCGGCCCCCCATCGATGGCAAGACGCGGTGATGACATGGCTCTGGTTCAGGACGAAAGACGGTGAGCGATGAGATACTATACCGCGACCCTCGCGGATTGCTGTTTCCACAGACGGGCCGCGCCATCCTCATCATGAAGTTTTCCGACGGACCCGAGCCCACGTGCGCGAGATAAACGCCGCCCTGATCAAGTCGCACGCAGACCGCCGATTCCGATCGGAGTACGACTACGCCCTGTTTGAGTATTACCGGTCCGCCAAGGTCCTCGCCTTCCTCGACCGCGCCGGTGTGGAGGTCAAGGGCCGTGTGCTGGACGCCGGGTGTGGCGGGGGCGGCATGCCGCTGTCGCTCGCCGAACACGCGTCGTTTGTGGTCGGCATCGACCCGGTCAACCGCTTCGGGGACGCCGGCGTGAAACTGGCCGCCGAGCGTAATCTGCCCCACCTGCACTTCCTCCAGGCCGACGGCATGTATCTGCCCTTTGCCGAAAAGTCCTTTGACCTCGTGTTGTCCCACGCGGTCATCGAACACGTGGTGGACGCGCCCCTGTATCTGCGTGAATGCCGCCGAGTCATGGCGCCGGGCGCGCGATTCCTGCTCTCAACCGCCCCCTATCTCTCGTTTGCCGGGGCCCACCTGCCCCGCCTCAAAATTCAGATTCCGCTGCACCTGATCACCGGGCGCTGGATCGCCTTCCGCACCTTCCGCCTGCTCGCGCGGTACGCGCCGTGGACCCTCAAGGAACCGGCGCACGAAAACTCGTTCATCCGGGATGCCCGCAACGGTATCTGGAAACACGACGACCTGCTTGAGCTGGTCACGGTCACACGCCTGCGTCAGCAGATCGCGGATGCGGGACTGAAAATTGTGCGCGAAGAACTGCACTCCACCTCCACCGTCCGCAACCTGCCGGGCGCGCTGGGACGATGGGTGCGCAACAGCGAGGCCACACGCGACATCTTCATCAGTAATATGGAATATGTGTTGGAGTCGGCAGGCTGATGGCGGACGTTGATCGATATCGCGCAGACGACAAACGCCACGTGGAGGCGTTGTATCGACGTGTGTTCGGTGTGGACTCGGCCGAGGCCAACCGCCTGCGGTGGGATTGGCAGTACAAACGTAATCCCCACATGCCGGCCGACGGCCCGCTGATCTGGCTCGCCCGCGAAGGCCAGACCATCGTCGGGCAATACGCGACCATGCCGGTGAAACTGCTGGTGCAGGGACGGGAAATCGACGCCGCGTGGGGTATGGACGTGATGGTGGCCCCGGAACGGCAGCGCCAGGGCCTGGGCGAAGTGTTGTTCCGCACGTGGGACCGCAACGTCGGCGCCTCGTTGGGGCTGGGCCTCTCGGATTCGTCCTATCGCCTCTTTGGAAAACTGCGGTGGCCCGATGTGGGGCCCGTCCCGTGTTTTGTGAAACCGCTCACCCGCCGCGCGTTGCGCCGCCCGGGCTGGTCGGTCGGTGCCAACCGGCTCCTCTCCGCGCTCACGCTGCCGTGGGTGCGCCTGGTCGCGCGCACACGTCCGCTCGAGGGCGAGGTGCGGGTCATCCGCCACTTTGACGAGCGGTTTGATGCGTTGTGGGCGAAGGTCTCGTCGCAGTTTGCGTTTATCGTCAGACGCGACGCGGCGTATCTCAACTGGAAATACGTGCACGCGCCACACGTCCGCTACACGATCGCGGTGCTCGAACGTGACGGCGAGGCCGCCGGGTACGTCGTGTATCGCCATGTGCAGGAACCCCGCGGCCGCGTGACGATCGTCGTTGACTGGTTGACCGCGCCCGACGATCACTCCGGCATGTTGACGCTGCTGCGCTGGGTGGATCGGGAAGCCCGTGCCGCCGACTCGGACAAGATCCGCGCCTTCGCGATGCACGCCGGGTATCGCAAACTGATCCGTCAGTCGGGCTACTTCGCGGTGAAGTCCACGATGGAGTTTGTCGCGAAGGTGAATGCGGTGGATGTGCCGTCGTCGTTTTACGAAAAACCCGACACCTGGCACGTGACCCTCGGCGACTCGGACCAGGATCGATGAGCACCGCCGGTCCGGCGTTGCTGGTGGCGATCGACACCGAGGGCGACAACCAGTGGGACCTGCAGGCCCGCCTGCATCAACGCTTCGAAAACATTTACGCCCTGCGGACGCTGCACGAATTCTTCGTGCGCCACGGCGTGCGCCCGACCTACGTCATCACACACCCGGTGGCGACCGACCCCCGATCCGCTGAGGTGTTGCGCGGTCTGCTCGCTGATGGTTCGTGCGAGATCGGCGCACATCATCACGCGTGGGAAACACCGCCCTGCACGGAAGACGACGTGCGGCGACATCCGTACGCGCTGCAACTGCCGCTGGATCAGTTCGACGCGCAGCTGCGGGAGTTGACGACGGCGATTACGCAGGCGGTGGGGGAACGGCCCGTGTCGTACCGGTCGGGACGATTCGGGTTTTCGGCCGCGCATGTGTCGTCGCTGGAACAGCAGGGATATCTGGTCGACTCGTCGGTGGCGCCGCTGTTCTACGAAGCCCACAAAGGTGGACCGGACTTTGTGGAGGCGCCGCTCACGCCGTATTACCTCGCGTACGACAACGCCACACGGCCCGGCACCAGCGACGTGCTGGAGTTGCCCATCTCGGCCGCGCTCAATCGCCGCGTGCCGGCGTGGATGGAACACGCGTATGCGCGCGCGCCGTTCAACTACACGGTCAAACGGGCGTTGCGGCTGTCGGGCATCGCGCGCGTGGACTGGCTCCGCCCGTCGTACACCTCGGCCGCCGACATGTGTGCGCTCGGCCGACGGCTGGTGCAACGTGGCGCGCCAATTCTCAACCTGCTGTTCCACTCCTCGGAAGTGATCGTCGGCGGCAGTCCGTACAACAAGACGCCGGGCGAACTCGACGCGTTTTACGAGCGGCTCGGCACGTTCCTCACGTTTGCCACACAAGACCTTGGCGCGGAGGGTCTGACGTTCAAACAGTTCCACACGCGCTGGTCCACACAGGGCGCCTCGTGAGAATTGTCCACGTCTCGCCGCACCTGCCGCCCGACCAGGCGGCCAACGCGATCCTGCCCGCCCAGGCGGGGATGTGGTCCGCCGACCGCGGCCACTCGGTGATCTATGTCGCGCACCCGCCGGCGCAGGGTGGCGCGCCGGCCCCGCCTGATGCGGGTCCGGTGACGTGGGTGCGCCGGCGTACGCGTGAAGGCCTGTTGGGCGCGCTGCGACTGGACGCACTCGTGTTGTCCCGGCAATTTGGTCGCGTGCTTGATCAGGCGGCGGCCGGCGCCGATCTGCTGCATCTGCACAGCAACGGCCTGCTCATCGAGGCGGCGGCGTCGTGGGCGCGGCAACAACAAATCCCGTACCTGTTGACGTTGTACGGGACGGAAATCTGGCACTACAAACCACGCCGGCCAATCGATTTTTTCCGCCGCACCTACATGCACGCGGCGGCCGTCACCTTCTACAGCCGCAAGTTGATGGAACGTGCGCGCGAGGAGGGTCTGGATCGCCAGAAACTCTCGGTGGTCTACCCGGCCGTCTCGGACGTGTTTGCCCCGGCTGATGAGGCCACCAGAGCCGCGATTAAACGAGACCTCGGCATCACCGAGCCGCGCCTGATCGTCAACGTCAAACGCCTGCACGAGCTGGCCGGGCAGACGTATCTGCTGGACGCCTTTGCCTCCCTGAGCCAGCGACGGCAGGACGTCCGGCTGGTGATCTGCGGCACCGGCGGCCTGCGGGAGTCCCTCGAAGCCCAGGCCAAGACCCTCGGCATCACCGATCGGGTCACCTTTGCGGGGCTGGTGGCCAATGACGATGTGGCCAGGTACACGGCGGCGGCCGATGTGTTTGCGCTGCCGTCACTGCTGGAGGCGCTGCCCACGGTGGCGGTGGAAGCGCTCGCGTCAGGCACCCCCGTGGTGTCGGCCGACCATCCCGGCGGGCTCGAATTGCAGGAGTTGTTTGAGGGCGACGTGGTGGTGGTGCCCCGGCGGGACGTGCCCACGTTGACCCGCGCGCTCGAAGAATCGTTGGCCGCAGGCCGGCGGACGCAGCCACAAACCCAGGCCACGCTGGCCCGGCTGTTCCGGTCCCCGGCCATCGGCGAACAATACGACCGCCTCTACCGCGATATGCTTGCCCGATGAGCCTTCTCGCCCGAGTGACGCAGGAAATTGGTGACGCCATGCGGCAACGCGACCAGGCCTCGCTTGGTCCGCTCCGCATGCTGAAAGCCGCGTTGATGAACCGCGAGGTCGAAAAAAACCGCGCCCTCGACGAGGCCGAGAGTGTGCAGGTCGTCAATCAGCTGGTCAAACAGCGCCGGGACTCCATCGACCAGTTTCGGGCGGGTGGCCGAACCGACCTGGCAGACAAGGAACAGGCCGAATTGACGTTCCTGGAAAAATTTCTTCCGGCCTCAGCCGACCCCGCTGCCGTCGAGGCGGCGATCACCGCCGCCATGGCCGAAACCGGGGCCACGTCCGCCAAAGACATGGGCAAAGTGATGAAAGCCGTGAATCTGGCGCTGGCCGGCCAGACCGTGGACGGCCGGGCCCTGGCCGAGGCGGTCAAACAGCGCCTGTCGGGCGCCAACTAAATATCCGTGGGCAGAAAACCCGGCCAAACTATTTTCGAGGGGCCCCAGTCTAATCCCGGTGAAAGGCACGAAAGTGCTGATCATCCATCCTCCGGGCAGGGGCATCAATCGCAGGGGTTGATGCCCCTTCTTTTTTCTCCCCCCCATGTCTGAGCGCCTCGCCAAATCCGCCGGGACGGTCGGCCTGGCCGTCATGACCAGCCGGATCCTGGGCGTCATCCGCGACCAGGTCATGGCCCACATGTTCGGCACGGGCGCCGCGCAGGACGCGTTTAACCTCGCGACCCGCATCCCCAATCTGGTCCGGGACCTGTTTGCCGAAGGCGCCATGAGTGCGGCCTTTGTGCCGACCTTCACCCGGTATCTCAAGACCCACGGCCGCGAGGCGGCGTGGCGACTCGGCAACCTGGTGCTCAACGCGCTGATCCTGGTGACGTCCGTGCTGGTCGTGCTGGGCATGGTGTTCGCCGAACCGCTGCTGAGCCTGCTCGAGACCAGCGGCACGCCGGAGGAGATGGCGATGGACGCCGCGCGCCTCTCGCTGGCGGTGGACCTGTCGCGGGTGGTGATGCCGTTCCTCACACTGGTCGCGATCGCGGTCGCGCTGGGCGGCATGTTGAACGCACTCCGCCGGTTTTTTATCCCGGCGTTGTCCCCGGCCATTTTTAACGTTGGGGTATTGCTCAGCGCCCTGCTCGTGGTCCCCATCGTCGTCAAGCTGGGCTGGCCTCCGATCTACGGCATTGCCATCGGCACACTCGTGGGTGGTCTGGGCCAGATCCTGATTCAGATTCCCCTGCTCCCCCGCGAGGGGTTCCGCTACAAGCCGATCGTCAGCTTCAGTGATCCCGGCATGCGCGAGATCCTGATGCTCATGGGGCCGGGCACGTTGGGTCTGGCCGCGGCTCAGGTGAATCTGCTCGTGAACACGTGGCTCGCGTGGGATCAGGGGCAAGGCGCGATTTCCGCGCTGGGGTTTGCATTCCGGCTGATGTATCTGCCGATTGGCCTGTTTGGTGTGTCGGTGGCCACGGCCGCGATTCCGGAGATCGCGCGGCAGGTGAATGCCGGGGCGCTGGGCGACGTGCGGCGCACGATCTCGAGCAGCCTCCGCATGATGTTGATGATGAGTGTGCCCGCCACGGTGGGCCTGATGGTGCTGGCCGGCCCCATCGTGGAGTTCATCTTTCAGCGCGGCGAATTTAATGCGACCAGCACCCAGATGACCGCGCTGGCGTTGTTTTATTACGCGCCCGGCCTGATCGGATATTCCGCGGTGAAGATCGCGTCGCCGACGTTTTACGCACTGAAGGATTCCCGGACGCCGGTGCTCATCAGCCTCGCGACGATCGGACTGAACCTGACGCTGAATCTGACGCTGGTGCGGTACATGGGATTCCAGGGGCTTGCGATCGGCACGGCGGTCGCGGCGTTGTTTAATGCGTCCGCGTTGTTTTTCCTGCTGTCGCGCCGCATCGACGGCATCGATGGCCGACGCGTATTGATCGCGACCACCAAGATCCTGATCGCGTCGCTCGCGATGGGTGCGGCCGCCTGGGGCACGGAGTACTGGCTGAGAGAGACGTTGCCGCAGTTCACGTCGTTGACCGGGTGGATGGCCACCACACTGCGCGCGGGCATCCGGGTGTTTGGTGCGATCGGCGTGGGTGTCCTCGTGTTGTGTCTCACCGCGTGGGCGTTACGATTGCAGGAGTTTCTGGATGTGGCGCGCAAAATTGTGTCGAGGGTGAAGCGTTGATGGAGAGAGGGTACACATTCGGGCCCGGGCCGTTGACGCCGGCCGTCAAGGCGCTCGTGTATTCCAACATCGCCGTGTTTGTGGTGATGCTGGTGGTGCCGAGCCTGATCACCTGGATCGGACTCATCCCCGAGCTGGTGCTGACACGTGCGTACGTCTGGCAGATCGTCACCTATCAGTTTGTCCACACCGAACCGTTTCACCTGCTGCTCAACATGTTGACGGTCTGGATGTTCGGCGTGGATCTCGAACGCCGCTGGGGCACGATCGCGTTTGCGAAGTACTACCTCATCGTCGGCACCACGGCCGGCGTGGCCACCGTGCTGGTGTCGCTGCTGCCGATGGCGTTTGCGCAGATGTCCTATTCGGCCGTCACCATCGGGGCGTCCGGCGCCGGGTACGGCCTGTTGATGGCGTGGGGCATCGTGTTCCCCCACAGGGTCGTGCACCTGCTGGGCATCTTCCCGCTGACGGCGCGTGTGTTTGTGTTGATCATCGGCGCCATCTCGTTGTCGCAGGCCATCTCGAGCGGCGGCAACAGCGGGATCGCCCACGTCGCACACCTGGGCGGCCTTGTCGCCGGCTGGTTGTATCTGAAAACCCCGCGCCCAAAAGCCCCGCCCGCCCGGCCCCCACGCCCCGACTACATCCGGCGCGTGCACTGAGACGAAGTCCCGGGGTCCCGAAGTCCCGAAGTCCCGAAGTCAGGATTTCAACATGGGGGGCCATGGGGATCCATGTTGAAAGCTCTTTTTGTGCCTTGATCACACCACCGTCAGCACAAACGCGTCGTCGAGTGCTTCGCTCTGGTGCGGGGCGTCGGCGGGCACGGCCAGGACCTCGCCGGTGCGCACGACGCGGTCGGTGCCGTGGACACGGACGCGCAGGGCGCCCTGCAGCACGTAGAGGAGTTGTTCGACCGGGTGTGTGTGCCGCGGCACGAGGGCGCCCCGCTTGAGGTAGACCTGGGTCACCACGTGTTCGGGTGAGCGCAGGACCTTGCGCGACACCATCTCGGTGACGCGGTCCAGCTCCAGTTCATCCCAGCGAAACGACTCAACGGACGAGGCCATCCTGCCAGTATAGAATTGGAAACCGTGATGAAGACCGCCACCTCGCCCGCAGCCGCCACCTACGAGGGACTCACCCGCGAAGACCTCCTGCAGGTCTACCGCACGATGTTGACGTCGAGGCGGATCGACGACAAGGAAATCCAGCTCAAGAACCAGAGCCTGATTTTTTTCCAGATCAGCGGCGCCGGCCACGAGGCCATCCTGACCGCCACCGGCATGCAGATGAAGGCCGGCCACGACTGGTTTTTCCCGTATTACCGCGACCGGGCGTTGTGCCTGGCCATCGGCATGACCCCGCTGGAGATGTTCCTGAGCGGCGTGGGCGCCGAGGCGGACCCGAACAGCGGCGGACGCCAGATGCCCTCCCACTGGGGCCACAAGGCGCTCAACCTGGTCTCGCAGGCCAGCCCGACAGGCACGCAGTGCCTCCAGGCCGTCGGCTGCGCGGAAGCGGGCCGGCTGTACGAACAGCTCACCGACATCCCCGAGCGCGACGGCAAGTTCGAGAAGGACGAGGTCGTGTACGTCTCGCTCGGTGACGGCACCGTGAGCGAGGGCGAGTTCTGGGAATCACTCAACGCCGCCTGCGTCGGCAAACTGCCGGTGCTCTTCATGATTGAAGACAACGGCTACGCGATCTCCGTGCCCGTCGAAGTCCAGACGCCCGGCGGCGACATGTCGAAGCTGGTCGAAGGATTCCCCGGCCTCGAGGTCCTGCGCTGCGACGGCACCGACTTCCTCGATAGTTACCGCACGGCCGCCAAGGCGCTCGACTACTGCCGCTCGCGCAAGGGCCCCGCGCTGATCCACGCCAAGGTCGTCCGCCCGTACTCCCACTCCTTGTCTGACGATGAGAAGTTGTACAAGACACCGTCGGAACGTGCGGAAGAAGCGACGCGTGATCCGATCACGAAGTTTGTGGCGTGGCTGAAGGCCGAAGGGCTCGCGACCGAGACCGACATTGCCACGATCGCCAAGGAAGTGGACGTTGCGGTCAACACGGCGGCCGACACCGCGGTGAAGGCGGCCAAACCCGCGAGGGAAACGGCCGGCTGGTACGTGTACTCGCCGGACGTGGATCCGACGAGCGCCGACTTCGACAGCCCGGCGGTGCCCGAGGGCAAACCCGACACGATGGTCTCCGCGATCAATCGCACCATGAAGGACGAAATGGCGCGCAACCCGCGCATCGTCATGTTTGGTGAGGATGTGGCGGACGCGACGCACGAAGAAAAGCTGAGCGAAGTGCAGGGCAAGGGTGGCGTCTTCAAGGTGACGCATGGCCTGCAGAAGGCGTTTGGCGGCACACGTGTGTTCAACGCGCCGCTGGCCGAGGCCAACATCATCGGACGCGCGGTCGGCATGGCGGTCCGCGGCATCAAACCCGTCGTCGAGATCCAGTTCTTCGACTACATCTGGCCGGCGATGATGCAGCTGCGCGACGAGATGTCGATGATGCGGTATCGGTCGAGCAACAATTTTTCGTGCCCGATGGTCGTCCGCACGGCCATCGGCGGGTACCTGCGTGGCGGCGCGCCGTACCACAGCCAGTCGGGCGAGAGCATCTTCGCGCATTGCCCCGGCATCCGGATTGCCTACCCGTCGAACGCGCAGGACGCGGCCGGACTGTTGCGCACGTCGATTCGGTGTGACGACCCGGTGTTGTTCCTCGAACACAAACACCTGTATCGCCAGACCTACAACAAGGGTGAATACACGGGTCCGAACTACATGATCCCGTTCGGCAAGGCCGCCGTGAAACGTGAAGGCACGGACGTCACCGTCGTGACGTGGGGCGCGCTCGTACAGCGCACGTTGCTCGCGGCGCAGCAGGCCGAAAAAGAGGGCATCAGCGTGAAGGTGCTCGACCTGCGCACGATCATGCCGTACGACTTTGACGCGATTGCGGACTCGGTCAAGGCGACCAACCGGCTGATCATCGCGCACGAAGATCAGCTCACGTGTGGGTTCGGCGCCGAACTGGCCGCGCGCACCGCGAGCGACCTGTTTGAATATCTCGACGCGCCGGTCAAACGTGTGGCCGCGATGGACTGCCCCGTCGCCTACTGCCCCGATCTGGAAGAAGTGATTCTCCCGGGGTCGGCCGACGTGCTCGCCGCCATCCTGGAAACCGCGCGGTACTGAATGCGCCGCACCTGGGGCCTCGTGGTTCTCCAGGTGCTGGCGCTCGCCGCCACGGTCGCCGCCCTGCGCGGCTCCACTCAGGCACCCATCGAAATCCTGCGGCCCGTGGGCGGGCTCTCCGCGCGTGTCTGTGACTCGTTGCATGAACCCATCGCGTTTGTGCAGGCGAGCGACGGCCGCTACTTCCTGCTCGACCGCCGGGCGCACACCATCTACAGCGTCGATCGCACGGGCACCCGCCTCACCAAGGTCATGGAAGCCGGCATGCAAAAGGGCGAAGTCCTGCAGCCGGCCGTCCTGAGCATGGCGGGAGACGATGCGTATGCGGTGACGGATGCGCCGTTTGGCCAGGAGCGGATTCAGGTCTACAACAAGAACGGATCGCAGGTCCGCGCGTTTCTCCGGCCGGGGCTGGCCAGTCCGCGCCTCACCATGGGGCCGGTGATTCTCAATGGCGTCGGATCGTTGCAGTTCACCGGGGATCGGTTCTTCATCAATGCGCCGGAGACAGGGGCGTTGATCTCGGAGCTGAATCTCGACGGTGATCCTGTGCGGCAGGTCGGCCTGTTGCGGCCGACAGGGCATGAGGCGGATCGGAACGTACACCTCGCGCTCAACATCGGCCTGGCGCTTCCGGACGCCAAGGGCGGCGTCACGTTTGTGTTCCAGACCGGCGTGCCGAAGTTCCGCAAGTACGACGCGACCGGCCAACTGGTATTCGAGCGCCACATCGAGGGGCCGCACGTTGATCCGTACCTGCAGAGTCTGCCGACGACGTGGCCGACACGTAAGGCGGGTGACGGCACCTATCCCATCGTGCCGCCGATGGTGCGGACTGCGGCGCTTGATCCCGCCGGCAACCTCTGGGTCAGCCTCGCTGCACCGTACACGTATGTCTACGACGCCTATGGCGACAAACGCCGCACCGTGCAGTTTGACGGCACGAGCGGCAGCGCGCCGGTGAGCCTGTCGTTCAGCCGCGCCTCAGGCTCGCTGCGTGCGCTCGTGCTGCCCGGGTGTTACGAATACGACGCGACCTTCACCATGAAGCCGTGAAGACATGAAGGACGAGCGAGGTTGGACGGCCCGGCTCCGCCGGGTCGTCATGATCGAAGAGAGCCGACGACTGAATGCCCCACATGAATGGAGATGGGGTATTCAGTCGCCGGCTCTCTTCGATCATGACAGCCGCCAAAGGCGGCTGTCCAACCCCTCACCCTATATGCCTACATGTCTCCTGTGAAAAGCTCTTTTGACTACCGCGCACGGAGCGTCAGCGTGTGCGCGCGTTCTTTTTCGACACGCGCGCGTGAGTACACGAGCGGGAAGAACTCGTCGTTCGCCCACAACGTGTGCAGGTTGCTGAAGAACGGGCTCTCGGGCTGGGCGGACTGGCCGGTGGCGTTGGTCACGAGTGATCGATCCCAGTCCGCTACATCGAGAATTTCGCGATAACTCGCGCCGTCGGCGGCGAGGGTGCCGGTGCCGCCGGGACGTTCGACGGTCGCCAGGCTGTACGCGGGCACCAACGGGAACGGGAACGACCGCGTGTGCACACGGCCCCATCGCCACTGCGACCAGTCGGCGCCCAGCGAGGTCGTCATCTGAGCGATCGCCTTCGCCAGCGTGGCTTCGTGTTCAGCCTTGCGTGCGTCGGCCGGCCGTGACGCGTCGCGCTCTGTGACGCTCGACATGCCGCGCCACACGTCGTGGATGGCGGCGGCGGCACTGCCTTTGGCGAGGGTGCCGTCCCAGGACGCGATCAACTGACGCGCGCGTTCCACCTCGGCGGTCGTGGAGGTCCAGCCACGAAACAGGGCCGTCTCACTTTCCGCGCGCAGGTGTTTGGCGTCGAGTTGCATGCGACGGTGATCGTCGAGCGTGAACGGTTTCGGCGAATCAAACAACTGCATCAACCGGGTGATGCGGTCGTACGGCAGATTCGCCGACGACTTGAACATGAGCGGCGGTGTGTAGTCCTTCGGCTGGACGTTGTTGTTCGCAGTCGCGATGAAACCACGCTCGGGATTCAGCTCACGCGGCAGATCCCGTCGGAAACCGTTCCACTCATACGCGCCCGTGCCGGGCACCGGCAGCCGGCCGACCCAGGACCGGCCCTCGGGACCCGCAGCGCGGCGGTCGGGCGTGAGTGCCGAGGCCTGCCACGAGATGTTGCCGTCCACGTCGCCGCAGATCAGATTTTCGCTCGGCGCCTTCCAGTACATCGCGTCGTTGAGGAACGTCTTGCAGTCGGGCGATTGCGCGAGGCGAAGACTGCCCAGGTACGGCGCGGTCCCCGGCTCCAGCATTGCGGACCGAAGGACATACAACTTGTGGCGCGCGTGGTCCTCGTGAAACACCGGGCCATGGCGCGTGAACTTCAGCTCGACCGTTTCCACGGCGCCGCCTTTGACGCGCACCTCTTCACGCACCACACGCACGGGCTCCCACCGGCCACGGAATCGGACTTCGCCCGGATTGGCAGGGTTGACGTCCTCGACGTAGACGTCCTCCATGTCGGTGCCGACAATGGTCAGTCCCCATCCGAGGCGTTCGTTGTGACCGATGGCCGCGCCGACAAACGGCACCTCGCCTGATCCAATGACGTTCCACCCCGGCGCGTGCAGGTGCACGATGTACCGCAGTGACGGATGTGTCACCGCACGATGGGGATCGTTGACGACCACTGGTTTGCCCGTCGCGGAGAGCCGGCCGCTCACGACCCAATTGTTGGATCCGGGAGGATCGGGTGGGGAGGACGGTCCCGGTATCTGCGGCTCCAGGCCCCCGCGGCCACGACCGGAGACCACCGCCCGGTACTGCTCAAGAATTTCAGGTGTGTTGCCGCCACGGCCGCCTCCGCCCGCGCGCCCGCCGGTCGTGGTCACCGTCTCATCGATGATCGCGAGATCAAGTCCTTCGGGCAACGCCAGGTCGTCCCACGGATCGGGATTACGCTGCCGATTGGCGGCCTCGCGACCCAGCCGCACCACCGCACGCGCCAGATTCAGTTCCGTGTTGGCATCCCCAAACGTCGCGGTGCGCAGCACAACCGTCTCGGCCGTCCACGGGTCCGGCGTGATGCCCGTCACCGTGAACTCAAGCGGCAGCGTGTTTTTGTGCGTGGTGATAAACGCGTTCACGCCGGCGGCATACGCATCGAAGATCCGTTTACCTTCCGGGTGATAACTCGTCCATTCGCGATCGTCCATGGGACCGCGATACCGCAGCAGGCGCGCCTGCCGATCCCGCGCCACCGCCTGCGGCCCGAGAATCTCGGCCATGCGGCCCTCTTTGTCGCGCCGCCACATCTCCATCTGCCACAGCCGGTCCTGCGCCATGACATACCCCTGCGCAAAAAAGAGGTCGTCGGTGTTCTGCGCGTAGATGTGCGGAATGCCCCACAGGTCACGAATCACCTCGACCGATTCCCGCAGCCCAGGCAATCGTTGTTCACCATCCAGTGGCGTCAGCGCCGCACGCGCCAACGCGCGCAGCCGTTCGTTGGGAGGCGCCGCCTGCCGCGCGGGCAGCACAACGATGGTGACGAGAAGCAGTGCGAGAAGTCCGCCGAAAAACAGTCTCGGTCGTGCCATACAGATCCCCCGATGTCAGTTGTCAGATGTTCGCAGCGCCCGCTTGAAGACTTTCCCGGTTGGGCCTACGGGCAACGACTCGCGAATTTCCACGAGCCGCGGATATTTGTAGGCGGCGAGTTGTTCCTTGCTCCACTCCACCAGCGCCTCCGGCGTCAGGGCCGCACCGGGTTTGAGCACCACGTACGCCTTGACCTCTTCACCGAGGCGGTCGTCAGGCACCCCGATCACGGCCACCAGCGAGACGGCCGGATGGGTCATCAACATTTCCTCGATCTCGCGCGGATACACGTTCATGCCGCCGCGCAGGACCATGTCTTTTTTGCGATCCACAATCGCGACGTACCCATCCGCATCAATCGTCCCGATATCGCCGGTGTGGAACCACCCGCCCTTGAGGGCCACCGCCGTCTCCTCCGGCCGGTTGAAGTACCCCTTCATGACGTTGTGGCCACGAATCACGATCTCGCCGCGTTCGCCCGACGGCACCGGCTGATCCTGATCGTCCACCACACGCACCTCACACCCGAACACGGGCAACCCGACGGTGCCGGGTTTTGAGGGCAGGAACACCTGGTTAAAACACGCCACCGGCGATGTTTCCGACAGGCCATACCCTTCCAGGATACGCACGCCGAACGTCTTGCCGAAATCTTCAAGCACGGCCACGGGCATCGGCGCGCCACCCGAGCAACAGATGCGCAACGAGGCCGCCACGGCCGACACATCCGTGCCCGACTGACGCGCATGCTGCAGCAACGCCCAGTACATGGTGGGCACACCAACCCAGCACGTAATCCGTTCCTCCACCATCGTCTTGAGCACCGCGGCCGCGTCGAAGCGCGGCAGCAGCACCATGGTCTGCCCCCCGGAGACGGCGGCGTTCATCTGCGCGGTCTGGCCGGTGGAATGAAACAGCGGCAGGGTGATCAATTGACGACTGGTACCCGCGAGGGGACTGTCGAGTGTGGGCGCCATCATGTCGCGCGACACGATGGCGTTGGTCACCATGTTGAAGTGTGTGAGTTCGGCGCCCTTCGGCTGGCCGGTGGTGCCCGAGGTGTAGAGGATGACGGCGGTGTCGTCGGGCGCGGGCGCGTGACTGTCGAACACCGGCGCCTGGGTGTGCATGATCTGCCCGAGTGTGAGTGACCGTTCGACGGGGCTCGGCCCGGCGGGATTCACGGTCATCACGACCATGTGGGCACAGGCCGCGACCTCATCACACGCGGCGCGCGCCATCTGCGCCATCGGCAGTTCGGCCGTGCCTTCAAAGACCAGTAACGCCTTCGACTGCGAGTCGGTGAGGTGATATGCAATCTCGCGCGGCTTCAACAACACGTTGAGCGGCACCACAACACCGCCCATTTTGAGGATGCCGTAATAGGCGATCGGGAAGTACGGCACGTTGGGACACGACAGCGCGATGTGATCCCCGGCCACCAGGCCGAGCGCCCGCAACCCACCGGCGACCTGATTGGCCATGGCGTTGACCTGCGCGTAGGTCAGGCGTATGCCGCCCTGCACCACCGCCTCACGCGAGGGCGTCAGACGCGCCTGCTGTTCAAGCAGGTTCGAGAGATTCATCGTCGTTGCAGTCATCTCGTCATTGCCTCATTGCCTCATTGGCCACGGCGGCGGGGCTAAAGCCCACGCCCTACAAGAAGAAGGCGGCGGGGCTGAAGCCCACGCCCTACAAAAACAGGCCACGGCGGCGGGGCTAAAGCCCACGCCCTACAAGAAGAAGCCACCGAGCGAGCGCGGCGATTTCATCAGCCGACAGTTTGTCGGCAAACGAGGGCATTTCCCCCGTGGGTTTTACGTCCAGCGGCGTCGTGATCTGGCGAATGAGGCGCGCCTCGTCCAGCTTTGCGCCGACTCCGATGAGCGACGGCCCCTCGGTGCCGCCGACGGGCCCCAGCACGTGACAGCGCAGACAGTGACGATTAAACAACACCGCCATCCGGCCGTCGTCATCAACCGCCGGCAGGGCGCTGCCGGAGCGGCCACGCGCGAGTGCGGCGAGCAGCGCGGTCTGATCGTGTTGATCAACCACAGGGGCCGGACGCAGTCCGGGCGCGATCATCTCGGGATCCACCAGATGCGATGCGACCCAGCTGCGCGGCCGCGAGACACGCACGGGATCCACGGGTGCCACCACCCCATCAGGGTTGTGGCAGGTCGCGCAGGATCCGGTCTGCAGCAACACCGCGCCCGCCTGTTCGCGCACGTTCCATCCGTCGCCCGAGGACACGGGCTTGTCGAGCGCGCCGAGCACCGTCAGCGTCGTGATGGCCACAAGGCCGGCGGCAAACGTCATCAGCAGCCGGCGGCGATCACGCAGCCCCCGTGTGCGTGCGCGGTCGAGCCAGGGCAACAACGCGAGCAACGTCATCACCACACCGGGCACGATGATCGCGCCGACGATCTCGAGTTTGCCGGGAAAGTACTTCAGCAGTTCAAAGAGCCCGAGGAAATACCACTCGGGGCGGGGAATGTAATCACTTGATGTCGGGTCGGCGGGTGGTTCAAGCGCCGGGGCACCCTGCCAGGCCACGGCCGCGAGCACAAGTCCCACCACCAGCGCGACGGTCAGATCCCGTCCGGCCTGATATGGAAAAAACGATCGCGATTCTCCGGTCTGCGGCGTAATGGGCCCGGAGATCCCGTGCCGACGCATCAGATAGAGGTGCAGTCCGATGAGACCAAACAACACCGGCGGCAAGACGAGCACGTGCACGGCGTACCACCGTGTGAGTGTCATCGCCCCGATATCGGGACCGCCACGCAACAGGTTCGCCACCGTCTCACCCACCAGCGGCGTGAGCTTCGAGATATTGATGGTGACCACGGTGGCCCAGTACGCGCGTTGATCCCACGGCAGCAGATAACCGGTGAGGCCGAAGGCCAGGATGACGTGCAGCAGCACGAGCCCGACGATCCAGTTGAGTTCGCGCGGAGCGCGGTAACTGCCGAAGAACACCACACGAATCAGATGCAGCACGGCGGTGACCACCACGAGGCTGGCGCCCCAGTGATGCAGGCCGCGGAGCAGCTGGCCGCCTCTGACCTCCGTGGTGATGTAGCGCACGCTGTCCCACGCGTGGTCGGGCGTCGGCGCGTAGAACATCGCGAGGAGTGTGCCGGTGGTGACCTGCAGCGTCAGGCCAAACAGCAGCAGACTGCCGAACGTGAACCACCACCCCGTGCCGGCGGGCAGTTTTTCATCGAGCAGATGATGGCGAAGGGTGCGGAAACCTGTGCGGTGATCCAGCCAGTCCAATATCCCGCGCATCAGATCTCCACCTCGAGGTCGGCGGTCTCCGGGTTGAGTCGCACGGGGATGGTGTCCAGGCCCCGTGGCGGTGGACCGGAGACGACGGCGCCGGTGCGATCAAAGATGCCGCCGTGGCACGGGCACTTGTAGCGCGACTCGGCCCCGTCCCAGGCCACACGGCAGCCCAGATGTGTACACGTCGCCGACAACGCGCGGTACTCGTCGCCCACCTTGTCGATGAAGACCACCGACTCCTTGCGCGTCTCGTGCCAGCCGTCGGCGTGGCGTTCGGTCAGGGTCGCCACAAACGGGGCGTTGGGCGGCAGGTCAAACATCGAGGCGGCGGGACGCCACCGTTTGGCCGTGGCACGCGCGCGGGGTGTGACGACCGCGCCGGCCAACCCGGCGACACCGGCACCGATGAGGGCCGCGCCGGCCACCACCAGTCGCGTCAGGAACGAACGTCGGGGCTCAGCAGTCGGGCTCTCACACATGCGGGCGGTCCTACCTGGTCAGTGCGCCGGTGGCGCGTCCGGAGTATGGGCGTGTTCGGGATACAACCCCTCAAAACACGTCGGACAGATGCTGTGGGTGAACTCGGCCGCGCTGTGTTCGGCGACGTACCGTTCAACCTGCGTCCAGTAGCCGTTGTCATCGCGGATTTTTTTGCACGACGCACAGATGGGCAGCAGGCCGCTGAGGGTCTGCTCGCGATCCATCGCGGCCTGCAACTGCTCGGCCTGCGCGCGGAACCGCGCCTCGGACTGGTGTTTGAGGCGGAACCGCGCGTAGAGCAACGCGAGGCTGAGCGCGACCAGCGCGGCGATGACCCCAAGCGCGGTGCGTTGTTCCTGCAACGACGCGACCTCCGCCTCTCGTCGCTCCGCCTCGTGGGTGACCTGCAGCCGTTGCAGGCGCGCGGCGTCCTCGAGGCCGAACATCTCCTCACGCGCCGCCTGATGTTCAATCTGGTGTTCGTAGGCGGCGCGATAGTCACCACGCGCCGCTTCAAGTTCGGCCAGCCCCTTGAGCACGTTGGAACGCATCAGCGGCGCGTCGATTTGTCCGCCCAGCACCCGCGCCCGGTTCAACGCCTCGGTCGCGCGCGTCAGATCCCCCATCGAGCGAAACACGCCGGCCATGTTGATTTCGGTCGCCATCTCGCCGCGCTGGTCACCAACTTCGCGACGCAGGGCGAGCGCGCGCTCATAGGTGCGCAATGCCGCCGCCGGATCACTCAGCGCCTGCACCGACCCAATCCCGTTGAGTGACACCGCGATGGCCCGTGTGTCCTTGAGCTCTTCGCGAATCGCCAGCCCCCGCCGATAGGCCTCCAGCGCCTTCGGGTAGTCCCGCATCGCGAAATACACCAACCCGATGTTGTGGTGGGAGTACGCCTCGCTGGACCGGTTGCCCAGCTCGATCTTCAGCGCGAGCCCCTGCTGGTGATACTCCAGGGCCTGATCGTATTGCCCCATGTTGCGGTAGGCGTTGCCCAGGTTGTTGAACGAATAGGACAGGCCCTCCTTGTCACCCGTGCGCTGGCGGATGGCCAGCGCCTTGAGGTGATACTCCAGGGCCTCGGGAAACTGGCCGGCATCGGCCTCAATCAGGCCCAAGGTGTTGTAACCCTGCGACTCGCCATACGTGTCCCCGGCCTGGAGAAAGAGCCGGACGGACTCGAGGGCGTGTTTCCGGGCCAGATCGAGCAGGCTCTGCTGCCGGTAGGCGTAGGCGACGTAGTTGAGGGCCTCGGCCTCTCCCAGGACGTTGTTTGACGCTCTGGACAGCTCCAATGCCTGCTGAGCCACGGCCAGGGAACCGGCCGGGTCGGTCTCGTGGAGTTCTTTGGCCCGTGCATTCAGGTCGGCGATGGGGCCGGTGGCCCCTTTCTGAGCCAGGGCCTCACCCGTCCCCAGAAAGATGCAGATCGTTACGCAGGTGAGCAAGACGCGCATCGCGCAAGAATGTATCATCGTGAGATGGCCTCTTCGTCCCAGACCGCACAGATGATCGCAAACCCCCTTCGGCGGAATATCGCCATCATTGCCCACGTCGACCACGGCAAGACCACGCTGGTCGATGCCCTGCTCCGGCAGAGTGGCATCTTCCGATCGAATGAGCGGGTGGCCGAGCGGGTCATGGACTCCAACGACCTGGAACGCGAGCGTGGCATCACGATTCTCGCCAAGAACACGGCCGTGCACTACCAGGACCATCTCATCAACATCGTCGACACCCCGGGTCACGCGGACTTTGGCGGCGAGGTCGAACGTGTGTTGTCGATGGTCGACGGCGTCATGTTGCTGGTGGACGCCTCGGAAGGCCCGCTGCCGCAGACCCGCTTCGTGCTGCGCAAGGCGCTGGAGCGCCGCCAGCCGCCGATCGTCGTCATCAACAAGATCGACCGGCCCGACGCGCGGGTGCAGGAAGTCCTCAACGAGGTCTATGACCTGTTCATCGACCTGGACGCCACCGAGGACCAGCTCGACTTCCCGGTGCTCTACACCGTCGCCCGCGACGGCACGGCGACGACCGACATGGCGGTGCCCGGCGAAGACCTGCGGCCACTCTTTGACGCCATCATCGCGCACACGCCCGCGCCGCGCGGCAACATCGACGGCCCGCTGCAGGCGCTGGTCGCCAACCTCGAGGCCAGCGAGTACCTCGGACGCATCGCCATCGCGCGTATCTTCCATGGCCGCGTCAAGGTCGGCGACCCCATCTCGGTCTGCAAGATCGACGGCACGATCCAGAAGACGGTCGTCACCAAACTCTTCACGTTTGAAGGGCTCAAACACGTGGACGCGACCGACGCCGCCGCCGGGGACATCATCGGGCTGGCCGGCATCGAAGACATCATGATCGCCGAGACGATTGCCGACGCCGAAAACCCGGTGCCGATCAAGACCATCGCGATCGACGAACCCACCGTGTCGATGATCTTCGGCGTCAACACCTCGCCGCTGGCCGGCAAGGACGGCCAGTTCGTGACCTCGCGCCAGATCAAGGATCGGCTCGATCGTGAACTCATCGGCAACGTGTCGATCAAGGTTGAACCGACGGACTCACCCGAAATGATGAAGGTGTTCGGCCGCGGCGAACTGCAGCTCTCGATCCTCATCGAGATGATGCGGCGCGAAGGTTATGAGATCCAGGTCTCGCGCCCGGAAATCGTGACCAAGGAAGTCAACGGCGTCCGGATGGAACCGGTCGAAAACCTCGTCATCGACGTCGCCGAGGAATTCCAGGGTGTGGTCATCGCCCAGTGCGGTCAGCGCCGCGGCACCATGACCAAGATGGTCAACCACGGCTCCGGTCGTGTCCGGCTCGAATTCGACATCCCCGCGCGTGGCCTCATCGGCTTCCGGTCGCAGTTCCTGACCGAAACCCGCGGCACCGGCATGATGAACCACATCTTCTCCGACTGGGCGCCGTGGTCCGGTCCGATTGCGTCCCGTCCGACGGGCGCCCTCATCTCCGACCGCGCCGGTGTGGTGACGGCGTATGCCATCGCCAACATGCAGGACCGCGGCGAGATGTTTGTCTCGCCAGGCACACCGGTCTACGAGGGCATGATCGTCGGCGAAAACTCGCGCAACAACGACCTCGACGTCAACATCGTCCGCGAAAAGAAGATGTCGAACATGCGCGCGTCCGGCGCCGACGAATCCATCCGTCTGATTCCGCCCCGCATCATGAGCCTCGAACAGGCCATCGAGTTCATCAATGACGATGAGCTGGTGGAAGTGACGCCGCACAACCTGCGCATGCGCAAACGTGTGCTCGCGGCCAACATCCGCCCCCGACGTGTTGACTAGAATTCGACCGCTGCTCCTGCCCGTGGGGCTGATCGTCCTGGCGCTGACGATCTTCAACCTGCGGGTCAGCCGTGAAATGGTGGACTTCGAGGTCTACCGCACGGCCGGTCGTCGCGCGATCGCGGCGCAACCGCTGTATCAGGTCAGCGACGGCCACTACACGTTCAAATACCTGCCGACGTTTGCCGTCGGCATGGCGCCCATGGCTGTGCTGGGCCACGACGCGGCGCGGGTCACCTGGTTCGCGTTGTCCTGCGCGTTCCTCGTGATCCTGCTGCGCTGGTCGGCCGTCATTCTGCCGGCGCGGCGATGGTCGGTGCGATCCCTGATCATCGTGGCGCTTGTCCTGCTCGCGAAGTTCTACGCGCACGAACTCACGCTCGGACAATCCAATCTGCTGCTGGCCGTATTGCTGATGGCCGGCCTCGGTGCGCTGCAGATCGACTCGCCGAAGGTGGCCGCGGTCTGTGTCGGCCTCGCGATCTTCGTCAAACCGTATGCGCTCATCCTCCTGCCGTGGCTGGTGATGTCACACGGGATGGTCGTGGGCATGGTGGGTCTGGCCACGATCCTGGTTGGCCTGTTGTTGCCGGTGGTGTTGTACGGCTGGACGGGCAACCTGGAGCAGTTGGCCGGTTGGTGGCACATCGTCTCCTCGTCGACGGCGCCCAATCTGATCGGCGCAGACAACGTCTCGCTGGCGGCGATGTGGGCCAAGTGGATTGGTGCCGGGCCCCTGGCGGCCGGCCTCGCGGTGGTCACGATCCTGCTGCTGCTGGCGGTGGCCGTCGCCGTCTGGATGCAACGGCGCGGCCTCGACGAACCGGACTACCTGGAGTTTGCGTTGCTCCTCCTGCTGATCCCGCTCATCTCTCCGCAGGGCTGGGACTATGTGCTCGTGCTCGCCACGCCGGCCGTGATGCTGATCACCGACCGCTGGCGGGAACTGCGCACGCCGTGGCGCTGGTGGAGCGGCACCGCGCTGATCCTCATGGGGTTCTCGCTGTTTGACGTCATGGGCCGCGCAGCCTACGGCCGGTTCATGGCCCTCTCCCTCATCACGGTCTGCGCCATCGTCATCGCCGCCACCCTCGCGCAGATTCGGCTGCGAAGACTCGCCTGAGTCGAAGTCCCGAAGTCCCGGGGTCCCGAAGTCCCGCTCTTGCCCGCCGTAGCAACCTGAGCCGCGTCGAAGGCGGGCGAAGGCGGGTAATCGGGTACCCGCATCGGTGTCCGAACGCGGGCAAAACGTACCCGCCACGATATTCCCCTATGCACCAAGAGTGAACTGCAGGCGACTCCGAGATGAGTCGTCTGTGTGGCACCTGCGTTGCGCTCCTCCTGCGCGGAGGGGACATGTATCAGCATCGGCAGATACACGTGTGGATTTCCGAGAGTGACTATCTCCTGCTGCGCGAACAGTCTGACGTGACGCGTGAGTCCGTTTCTGCGCTTATTCGTCGCTTGATCAAGAACGAACGGCAGCGACTCAAACAAGACGAGATGGACATGGACGAAATATTCGAGTCCCGCGCGTCGTAGACTACCGCGTGAAAAGACGTCGGGTGTCTTTTTTGGATCTAAGCGATAGCAAAAAAAGACACCCGACGTCTTAGACTCGCGCGGTGCCAGCCGCGCGTCCAATGGAGGTTTCCGATGACACGTCTCACCACGCGTCTGTGGACGTACTTGCTGGTGCCGTTGCCGATCGCCGTTGTGTGTGTGTCCTGTTACACGTGGCAACTCGGCTACAGCGCGGACATCCTTGCGCCCGTCAGTTTCCTGGCCGTCTGCGCCGTGACGTTTGTGCTCGGGGCCCGTCGGTGATTAGGACGTCGGGTGTCTTTTTTAGATCTAAGCGATAGCAAAAAAAGACACCCGACGTCTTAGACTAACGACCAGTCCGAGTGCGGCCGTTTGTTCTCGACGATCCAGCCGTAGATCAGTCCGCGATAGGTTTGCCAGCGCATGCCTTTGCTCGCGTAGAACGGGCCGAGGGCGCGCTGCAGCGCGGGCAGGTGATAAAACGGCACGCCCGGGAAGTAGTGATGTTCGAGGTGCAGGTTTGAGGTGAGGAACACAAAGTTCCAGAACCAATTGCTCCGCATCAACGTGCCCCACTTCGCCGGATCGTTGGGATCGATGTCGTAGTGCTGGCCCAGGCGATTGAGCGTGAACGCGATCGGGAAAATGAAGAACACGGGGAACACATGGGCGCGAAATGCGGCCGCCCCTCCAAACGCCCACCAGAGTCCACCGATCACACTCAGGTGAAACAGGATCGAGATCTTGCGTTCCCACGCAATCGTCCGTTGCAACTCTGCCGGGTAGGTGGACGTTTCCTTGAACGCGGCCCTGAAGTAGATCGGGAACAACGCGGGTGTGGCGTACAGGAGTTTGTACCACCGGGCGTTGCGCTTCGGCGAGAGGTGGTGCCGCTTCGGATCATCCACATCCGACCCGAGCTCCGCGTGGTGATCCAGATGCCAGCGCGTGAACTGACTCGGGGCGATGCCGCTCGGGATCGCGTAGAGGAATCCCAGCGCGCGCTCCACCTTTTTGTGGGGTTTCTGGAACACCAGGTGATGCAGCACCTCGTGCAGCAACACGGTGAAGTTAAAGACGGTGAATCCCTGCACCACCGCAAGCGGCAGCCAGAGATACCAGGTGTCGATACGGATGAGTCCCCACGTCGCCAGCCCCAGGATCAGGAACTGCCGCGCCGCCACCACGAAGTGGCGCACGGGTGACTTGGTGTGCAACACACGCATCTGCTCGCGCGAGATGGCGCGGCCAAGGTCCGCCCGCAGGGCCGTCGCGTGCTGGCTGTAGTAGTGGGACACCGATCTCAGGATAGCCGCTGCTCAGCTCTTCAACAACAGGCGTCGGCCAATCCGCGTCAGGAGCACGCCGCCCAGGACGGCGCCGGCACCGAGGATTTTCGTCCAGGTCAAAGACTCGCCCAGCCACACCGCCGCCACGAACATCGCGACGATCGGCACCCCGTTGGAATAAATCGACGTCCGGGCCGGCCCCAGCCGCTGCACCCCTGTGTACCAGATGACGTACGCCAGATTCAGCGCCAGCAGCGACGACAGGATCATCGCGCCAATCGTCCAGGTGCTGACCTGGCTCCAGTCCACGCGCAGAATCTGGGGCGTGGCGAAGAGCACATACGGAATCCCCCCGTACACCATCGTCATGCCCGTGACGTAGAGCGGCGAGTGGCGGGAGATCAGCGAAGCCGAGCCCAGGGTGAACGTGGTCCAGCACGCGACCGAGCACATAACCATGAGGTCGCCGCGCCAGGTGGTGCCGCCAAACGACACGCTGGGGCCGACCACAAAGGCGATGCCGGTGACGGCCAGGAGTGCGCCGGCCCAGTGGAATCCGCTGATGCGTTCACGGCCCATCAGGGCCGACACCACGGCCAGAATCGCGGGGGTGGTGCCCACGATCAGCGCGGCGTTGGAGGCCGTGGACAACGCCACGCCCCCGACAAAAAAGAACTGATACCCCATGTGGCCGACAAGGCCAAGCCAGACCAGGTCGATCCGGTCGCGTCGCGTGAGCTGGTTGGGGGTATGGAGGATCGAGGAAACGGTCCCGCCGGCGCGCACGCGCCGACGGGCCCAGTAGATGGTCGCGAGAAACACCGAGGATGAAATCACCAGCCGCAGCGCGTTAAACGGCTGCGGCGGGATTTCCACAAACGCCTGTTTGATGACGCTGAAGTTGGCCCCCCAGATGAGGACCATCAGCACCAACAGGGCGTCTATGCGGGTCATCTACGAAGTCCCGAAGTCCCGTGGTCCCGATGTTCCGGGGTCCAGAGGCACTACTGAACTCGTTTAAATTGCCCGATCGCGTCCTGGATCAGCGCGTCGTTGTCGGCCGCGGTGATGTTCTTCCGCAACAACTTCGACGCGATGGCCACCGAGAGGTCCACCGCTTCGGTCCGAAGCTGCGCAATGGCGCGCGCCGTCTCGAGCTGGATTTCCTTCTCGGCGTTCTTGACGATCACGGCCGCGTCCTCCACCGCCTTCTTCCGCATCTCCTCGCGGAAGCGGTCGGCGTCAGCCCGGCTGCGCGTCACAATGCCCGCCGCTTCGGCACGGGCTTCGGAGAACAGTCGAGCTGACTCTTCCTGGACGCGCTGCAGTTCCGCGGTCGCCTTTTTGGCGTCCTCGACCGACTTCTCGATCGTGGCCCGTCGCTCTTCCAGCGCCTTGAGCAGCGGTCCCCAGGCGAACTTCTTCAGCAGGAAGACGAGCGTCAGGAACGTGAACAGCGTCCAGAAATAGAGTCCTGGATCGACCGCGACAAGAGTGTCCACTCGTGTCCCCCTTCTACCGCAGGAAGACGATGAGCAGGCCGAACACGAGCGCCAGAATCGTCGCGCCTTCCAGGAGGAACAACGGCAGGTTGGCCGCCGCCGTGATCTGCGCTGCTGCGCTGGGCTGACGCGCCACGCCTTCGGCTGCCGCCGCGGCGAGCTTGCCGATGCCCATGCCGGCGCCGAGCACCGTGAGGCCGAAGCCGATCGCCGCGCCCATGTAGTGCCAAACGGGCTTGATGATTTCTGCCACTTCCGGTGTGAGTACTGCCTGATCCATGACTACTTTCCTTCTCCTGAGGGTCTGACGTTGACGAGTGCGTTGAAATTAGTGGTGCGCGTGAATGGCCATGCCAATAAACACAGCCGACAACAGAGTGAACACGTAGGCCTGCACGAGAACGACGATGATCTCGAGCGCCGAGATCGCCACCGAAAGCGGCAGGGAGAATCCGAAACCAATACCGGCGCCCACAAGGCTGCTCGCGGTCAGTTCCGTGAAGATGAAGACAAACGACAGGATCGCCAGAATCGCGATGTGACCACCGGCCATGTTCGCCGCAAGTCGCATCGTGAGTGCAAACGGCCGCACCAGCATGCCGATGAACTCGAGCGGAATCAGCAGGAAATACAGCGGCCACGCGAGTCCGTGCGGGACCAGGTTCTTCCAGTGCTGAATGAAGCCGTTGGCCATCGAGCCGGCAAAAATGATGGCGAAAAACGTGATGGTCGCCAGTGCGGCGGTCACGTTGAAGTTGGCCGTCGCCGTCGAGCCACCGTGCAGCAGGCTCTTCAGGAACGAGTGCTCACCGGTGTGCAGCACAAATTTGTCGAGCAACGCGAGGGTGTCGAAGATCGGGATCAGACCGACCGCGTTGGCCACAAGGATGAAGAGGAAAAAGGTGAGCAGCAGCGGGGTCCAGGTCATGACCCACTTCTTGCCGACGTTGGGAAGCACGATGGAGTCACGCACGAACTCGACACCGGCCTCAAGGGCGTTCATCCCGCCGGCCGGCACGAGCCGCCCCTGGGCGAGATAACGGCGGACCATCGCGGTCACCGTCACAAAGATCAGGGCGGCGACGACCCACACCATGAACACGTGTTTGGTGACCGAGAAGTCGATCCCGAACACGAGCGGGAGGTGAATGATGGGGTGATCGAGACCCGTATTGGCGACGTGGCCAATGATGGTGGTAGCGGCGTCGAACTTCTCTTGCGCGGCGCCCGGATCAACAGCACTCATATCAGTCATCACTCTACGTCTGCATCAACCGTTTCAAGTGCCACGCTTCCATCAGGTGGAGCACCAGAAACGACACGGTCAGGCTGGCCACAAATGGCTCGGGCCGGACCTCAAACCCCTTCAGCACGATCGTGACCCACGCAATGAAGAACACCGCCTTCACCATAAAGCCCCGAATCATCACCGCCAACGACGAGGCGGGAGCCGTGGCCCACGCCCGTGTCACCGACACCCAGGAGGCCGCGGTCGTCACAACCGGCGCCACCACCCCGAGCAACACCTCCACACCGCGACCAATCGCGGCCCAGAGTATCCCCGTGGCCACCGCCACCCCCATCGCCCCCCACAACACGCGGCCGTTCATTTCGGGCGCAGGGTGGACTTGACGATCGCGTAAAACCCGGCGGCGATCCCGACGACCAACCCGGAGAGGAGCCACCACGGTGATGTGCCCCACGTCAGATCCGCCCAGTAGCCCAGTCCCCCCAGCAGCAAGATGCCGCCAATCAGGGTGTAACTGGCCGTCGCGGCCGGACCCGCCCGGTGAACGTTCTCCTGGAACGCCCGCATGGCGGATTGCAGACCGCCCTTCCGTGGAACTCCCGGCTTTGCCAAGCGGTCAATTCTAAACCGTCCGGCCCTCGGATGTCGCCTCCACGGGCGGTCAAGCCTTGGAAATATACCACGGCCTTGTGAATCAGTTCACTAGCGGCGCCCCCCCGCCGGACGGCCCACCCCGGGCCCGGGCGGTATACTGCGGGCATGGCGAATATCCTGCGGATTCTGCTCCTCGCCGCGGTGGCGTGTACGGCGTTGACGACTGACCTCGCCGCCCTCCAGCGGGCGCTGCGGGACCAGACCATTTTTATCACCGTGCAGGACAAGCAGGGCAAACCGCCGGCCACCCTGCCCCTGACCGCCGTGACCGTCCGGGAGGATGGCGTCGCCCGGGAGGTCCTCAAGGTGGAACCGGCGACCACCCCGATGCAGATTGCGCTCCTGGTGGACACCAGCACGGCATCCCAGGGGTCGATTCCCGACCTGCGCGAGGCCGTGCGCACCTTCGGGGCCACCATCTGGGCCAAAAGTCCGGAGTCGCAGATTGCCCTGTATACGTTCGGCGAGCGACCGGCCCTGGCCACCGACTACACGACCAGCGCGGTGGCGCTTAATCGCGGCATCGACACCCTGTTTGCGGGGTCCAGTTCAGGCGCCTACTTTATTGACGCCGTGATCGAGTCGTCCGCCGCCCTCGCCAAACGCCAGCCGGCGCGCGGCGCCATCGTGGCCTACGTCGATGAAAACGGTCCGGAGTTCAGCAACCGTCGCCACGAACAGGTGTTTGACGCCCTCGCCGGGGCACGCGCCTCGTTGTGGACCATCACTCGTCAGGGTTTTGGCAGCGCGCCGATGACCACCGAAGGCCGGGAACGCTCCACGATCATTGGCGACGTGACCGCGCGCACCGGCGGCAGGGGTTCGATGATTTTTGCGCCCTCCGCGCTCAAGGGCCGGTTCACCGAGGTCGCCGATCAGTTGCTGGCGCAATTCGCGGTGACCTACGGACGGCCGGAGTCCCTGATTCCGCCCGAACGTCTCGACGTGCGGTTGGCGCTTGAGGGGTACCGATTGACGGCGCCGCGCTGGACGAATAAATGAATCGGTGGCTGTTACGCCTGACGGTCCTGGCGGCCGTCGTGGCCGCCTCGTTGCCGATCTCCGCGCAGATCTTTCGCGGGGGCATCGACGTGGTGTCCCTGAACATCACCGTGACCGAGAGTGACAAACTCATCCCCGGTCTCGACCAATCCCTGTTTGGGGTCTACGAAGACGGCGTCCAGCAGGACATCTCGTTTTTCTCCCGCGCCGCACAACCGATCGCCCTCTCCCTGCTGATCGATACCAGCACCAGCATGGAGACCAAACTCGCCGTCGCCCAGGAAGGCGCCATCGGGTTCGCCAAACGCCTCACGGGTTCGGATACCGCACAGATCATCGACTTCGACAGCCGCGTGGAGATCCTGCAGCCCTTCACCAACGACCCCATCCTGCTCGAGAGCGCCATCCGCAAGACGCAGGTCGGCGGGTCCACCTCGCTCTACAACGCGATCTACGTCGCGCTCAGCGAGATGAAACGTGTACGGGCGACGTCCAAGGCGGAAATCCGACGCCAGGCGGTGGTGATCCTGTCCGACGGCGAAGACACCTCGAGCCTCATCGACTACGAGGATGTCCTCGACTCCTCCAAACGCGCCGAGGTCGCCGTGTACGCGATCGGCCTGCGATCAAAAACCGACCGGCCGACACGCGGCTTCAACGAGGCGGACTTTGTGCTTCGCACGTTGTCGCAGGAAACGGGCGGGCGCGTGTTTTTTGTGGACGACGTCTCGCAGCTGCCGGCGATCTACCAGTTGATTGCCGACGAACTCGCGAACCAGTACACAATTGGTTACACGCCGAAAAATCTCAAACGTGACGGCGCCTGGCGCGCCATTGTTGTCAAGGTGAACCGGCCCAACACGGTCGCCAGAACCAAGCGGGGCTACTTCGCCCCGGCGATTCCCAAGACTCCCCCACGCGAATGAACACTCCATCGGAACAGACATCTTTTCACTCGACACGGGGACGCGTCGTCCTCATCGGTGCAGGCCCCGGGGATCCGGGACTGCTGACCACACGCGGCCACCATGTGCTGGCCGACGCGGATGTGGTGGTCTACGACCGCGACGTCGCACGGTTGTTGCGGATTGCGCGGCCGGAAGCGGAACGGATCGAAGTGGGCGCGCCGGCGGAGGGGGCGATGGCCCAGGATGCCATCGCGATGCTGGTGGCGGAAAAAGCGCGCGAGGGCAAACTGGTCGCGCGGCTCAAGTTTGGCGATCCGTTCCTGTTCGGCAGCGGCGCCAAAGAGGCGCTGTTTTTGCACGAGCAGCGTGTGCCGTTTGAAGTGGTGCCCGGTGTGCCACTCGCCATGGGATCGGCGTATGCGGGCGTGCCCATCACGTACCCGGGCGGACAGGATGCGCTGGTGTTCCTGCGCGGCCACGAGTCGGCCGGCGAGACCGCGCCGGATGTGGACTGGCGCGCGCTCGCGTCAGTGGACGGCACCATCGCCGCATACACCAATGGTCGCCAGGCGGCCGCAATCCTTCAGATGTTGATCAAACATGGCCGGCCCGCCTCACAAAGCGCGGCCCTGATCTATGCGGGCACCCTGCCGCAGCAGCAGACACTCACCGGCACCCTCGCCGAACTCTCCGCCGCTGCCGAAACGCGCGACGATGCGGCGTTGCTGATTGTGGGTGACGTCGCCGGCCTGCGTGGGCACTTGCGATGGTTTGACCAGCGGCCGCTCTTCGGGAAACGTATCGTGGTCACACGATCGCGCGAACAGGCCCGTGACCTCGTGGAACTGCTCGAAGGACTTGGCGCACAGACGATCGAGGCACCGACCTTCCGCCTGGTGCCCGCTGAGGATCCCGAAGCGGTGGATCGTGCGGTCGCCTCGGCAAATCAGTACCAGTGGATCGTGTTTGAGTCTGGGAATGCGGTCAGCCGCTTCTGTTCGTCGCTCCTGAACGGATCACGCGACCTGCGTGCGCTGGGTGGCGTACGTGTGGCGGCGATTGGCCCGTCGACGGCCGATCGACTTGAGGCGTTTGGCCTGCGGCCCGACGTGGTGGTGCCGGAGTCGGGCACCGAGGCCACGGCGAATACGATCGAGGCGAACAGCGCGGACGGCACACTCGCCGGCGCGCGTGTGCTGGTCGTCAGACCCGACCACGGCCGTGTGGAGCAGGCGATCGAAACGCTCGCCTCCGAACTGGCGCGTCGCGGCGCGCAGACCACCGACTTGATCGCGTATCGCACGGTGCCCGGTTCGCCGGAATCGGCGGCGTCGCAGGATCTCTATCGACAGTTGCTCGACGGCACCGTCGACGCGGTGACGTTTACCACGCCGACCGCCGTGCAGCGATTTGTGGATCTGATCGGCCGCGATCAGGCGGCCGACCTGCTCAATCAGACGGTGGTTGTCGCGATCGGTCCCGTCACGGCCGCCGCGGCGGCCGCGTTGGGGATCGCCGCGCCACAAGTGGCCGAACCCTTCACCGTGTCCGGCATGGTCGGCACGTTGGTGAAGGAACTTAGAACCCGATCCTGACGCCCGCGTTGATCGTGCGCCCGTCGAGCGGCGCCCAGGCACTCACCGCACGTTTGCCCAACACGGTGGGTGTCGGCAACAGCAGCGGGTTGTAATCGGACTGACGCACGTTGGTCAGATTCTCGAGATTCACAAACGCACGCACACGGCCAAACCGCCGCTCCGCGAGCATCCCGATAATCGTGTACGGTTCGCTCTCCTCGCGGTACGGGTTGCCCTCAAGCCTCTGCCGTCCCGTGAAGTAGAACTCGAAGCCCACACGCGCCGTGCCGTGGTGTTCCCACGCCGCAATCAAGCCAAACGTCTGTCGCGGAGTCAACGGGACATCGACCCGTGATCGCGCGACGTCGCCGCCCTCGGTGGCGCTCAGCCAGGTCTGGGTGGCGGTCGCCACCCAGGGGCCGCGGCGCACACGGGCAAACGCCTCGACGCCATGGATCTTGATCGCACTGCCGGCCTGCGTGGCGTTAAAGACCTCAAGGCGTGTACCTCGATCGGTCCGGATGGCCGTGATCACGGGATCGTGCACGACGGCCGCAAACCCCGTGACTGAGACCGACAACGGACCAAACTCACGGGTCACGTCGAGTGACGCCGACTCGGCGGTCTCCGCTTTGGTCGGCGTCAGCCGGCCAGTCCGGTGGATGCCCACCTCCTCGACCTCATCAACAAACATCGTTGGCGCAAATGCGCCGCGACCAGCCGACAGTCGCACGTCCCATGGTGACGGGCGCCAGCGCACGGTCGCGCGGGGACTCCACAACAGACCGTACTCACTGTGCAGGTCCACCCGACCACTGATCGACATCGTGGCGTTGTCCGACATCGTCACGTCGTCCTGGAAAAACAGCGAGGGTGTGGTCCAGGTGTAGTTGTCACCACCAATCCGTCCGCGGCGATACCACTGCGCGTCAAATCCTCCGCCGGCCACAAACGTGTGCGCTCCACGCGACCAGAGCATCGATCCTTCCACCATCGCGGATTCGTGCCGGTCGTTGTATTCGATCAGGCCGAAGCCGGTCTGTCCGTAGCCGTGCCCATGCGCGAGGCGGACGTAGACGGCTTTGGCCACGGCGATGCCGCTGCCGACAGGGCGTCGCCCGGTGGCACCAAAGTCCACACGGTCGGTGTTGATCGACTGACGCCCCTCAATGTCGGTGATCAAACCACCGCGGCGGCGCTCGGTGGTCACACCTGCGGTCATGTCGAGTGTGCCGGCACCCGTGGTGAACGACAACTTCGGCCGGGTCACAAATCTCTGATACCGCGGCAGGTCCGCCCACCCATCGTCATCCACGTCTTCGGCCGTCTGTGCGTGCGCCCCGGTGAGCCAGGTATACCCGAGCGTCGGGGATACGGGGCCCGATGCCCACAACACCGCGTCCAGGCCCGAGCGCGTCGTGGCGTTGAGCAACAACTCCCCTTCGTGCTCCGGTGTGGGACGACGGGTGACGAGGTTGATGACGCCGCCCAGTGCGGAGGGGCCGTACAGTGCGGAGGCGGCGCCTTTGATGACTTCCACCTGCTGCAGGTCCATCGGAGGAATCTGCAGGAGTCCGACGGACGCGACCTGGGTGCCGTTGATGGGCAACCCATCGGTCAACACGGCGGTGAAGCGGCCGGGCATCCCCTGCACACGCACCGCGGCCGCGCCCAGGGCGGGCGAGGTCGGCTGCAGCCGGATGCCGCTCGTCTCGTTGAGCAACATCGCGATGTCCCCGGGGGTCATCAGCAGCTTTTCTTCAATCTCCTCACGGTTCACCACTTCCACGCGCACGACCTGGTCGGCCGCGAGCCGTCCGGTGCGGGTGGCGGTGACAAATATTTCCTCTTCCACCTCCACAACAGGCGGCTGTGCCGGTGCCGGTTTCGCCGGGGGTTGCGGCGGGGGCACCTGGGGCTGTTGGAGCACAAACACCAGAAACGACGCGAGAAGCCAATCCATAGGTTGAGATAGGATGCCACGATGTCAACGGCACTGGGTGCATTCCTGGAGGGGTGGCGGCGGGCGCTGCGCGCACCAGCGGTGACGATCGGCCTTGCGGCCATGACAGTTTTGATGGCGGTCGTGTTTGATCGATCACTCGACGACCTCCGGACGTACCGACCGCAGACCCCACTGACGGGTGACCAGCTCCGATCGCTCAGCGCGTACGTGTTCATCTGGATGTTCCTGACGGGCGGCATCCTCGATCGATTGGCGCGCGCGCGGCCGGTTCGAACGGCGGCATTTTTTTCGGCCTGTGGTGAATACGGCGTACGGTTTCTCCGCCTCGGGCTGATCATCGGCCCGCTGTATTGGGCGGTGTGTGCGTGGCTGTATCCGTACCTGTTCGGCACGATCTGGGGTCGGTGGGTCAACGACCTCACGACCCAGCGTGATGCGATCACCGTCCGCGTGGTGTTGTACGTGATTCTGGTCCTTGTACTCGTCGTAATCGGCCTGATCAGCGCCTACGCGCAGGTCCGCACCGTCGTCGAGGATCGTCGCAGCATGCTGGGGACGGTCGGGGCGGCCATTCGATTCATCCGGCGTCGCCCGTTGCGGATCCTGGGCCTGCAGTTCCTGAACGTGTTTGGCGTCGCCGCCGTGGCGCGCCTCTGGTACAGCGCGGCGCCGGGTCCTGGCGATTCGGACGTGTACACGTTTTTTGTCACCCTCCTCTTTGTGGTGCTGTTTGTCTGGGCCCGGATGGCATGGATGGCCGCCGAGGTGGTTTTCTTCCAGGGAGAACTGGCGCACGCCACGTATACCGCGGCGCCGTTGCCCACGTGGCCTGATTCACCGGCGGCCGAAGCGCTGGAGAATCTCACCAAACGGTCGAACCTGTAATAATTGAGCGGTATGTCCTCCGACCGCGCACACCTCATCGTCCAGTGGCTTCGTGACCGCGCGCAGGATGCCGGCGCGCATGGATTTGTGATTGGGCTCAGTGGCGGGATCGACTCGGCCGTGGTGGCGCGGTTGTGCCAGATGGCGACACCGAACCGGGTGCTGGGGGTGATCCTGCCGTGTTACAGCAACGTGCAGGACGAGTCCGATGCCTTGTTGCTCGCCAGGACGTTTGGCATCCCCACCGCGCGTGTGGACCTGTCACCGACGTTCGACACGTTGACGGGCGAACTGCATGGCGCCGTCAAGGGACTGCCGCAGTCGGTGCACGTCACCGACATCAAACAGCAGATGCCGGAGGCGAACATCAAGCCGCGCCTGCGGATGACGTCGCTGTATTTCATCGCCAACTCGCTCAACTACCTGGTGGCCGGCACGGGCAACCGGTGTGAGTTGTCGATTGGCTACTTCACCAAATATGGCGATGGCGGCAGCGACGTGTTGCCGATTGGCAACCTGCTCAAGAGTGAGGTGCGCACGTTTGCGCAACAACTCGGCGTGCCCGCCCCCATCATCACCAAAGCGCCGACCGCAGGGCTGTGGATCGGCCAGACGGATGAAGCCGAGATGGGCTTTACGTACGACATGCTCGAGGCGTTCCTGACCAATGGCGCGTCAGCGGTCCCTCCCCACGTCGCCCAACGTATCGAGTCGCTGCACAACGGCTCCGCGCACAAACGCAAAACCGCCCCGATTCCGCACGACCTCTGAGGTCATTATCTGACGCCGTGGGAGCGGCGGGGTTCGGCGCCGCCTTCGACGGTGCCTTTGGCGGCGTTCACCAGCGCGACGGCCGCGTAGCCCTGGCCCACTTCGCCCTTGCGCGCGATCTTCGCGAACGAGTGGCCCATGGCTTCGAGCTTCTCAAGCAGTGTGCGCGGGAACCGATCCTCGATCTGCACACGTGAGCCGGTGGCGGCATTCCCGATGAGCATGCGCGGCGCTTCAATTGCGCGCTGTGCCCCGAGCCCCCCATCAACGACATTCAGGATGATGTTGTAGACTGACGCGGGAATCCACGCGTTGCCGGCCGCACCCACGGCGAGGCGCGGCGTAAAACCCGGGATGCCGTAGCTGCCGGGATCAACCTCACTCGGGGCAAACAGCAACGTCGGCACACTCGTCGACGAGTGGCGCTGCAACGGCAACATCGATCCGTACCCGCTGCCGCGGCCACCGCGGAAGTGATCGTTGTACAAGAACCCAAGCCCCTTCGAGACGTAGAAGTTGCCGCCCCAGGTGGACAACGTCTGCGTGATCGCCACCATGTTGCCGTCGGCATCGGCGGCGGCAAAGGACGTCGTACCTGTCTGGATCTCAGTGGTCCAGGGTTCAACGGTCCAGGGTCCAGGGTCCGCGGAGGCTGGCGCCACGACTCCCGGCGCCGGGGCGCCGCCGCGGCCGCGGCCACCGCCCTGCGGCACGATGTACGCCTTCGCAGGATTGATCAGCTTGAAACGCTCGAGTGCGTGGCCAGGCTCGAGGTGATTACCGAGGTTGATCGGCCACCGCTCGGGATCGGCGATCTGCGCACCACCATCACGCACGCGCCACGCTTCAATCGCGTAGTGCGCATAGTCCACATCGTTGGCCACCGTGGCGCCGGGCTTCGGTGTGTAGTTGTCGAGAATCTGCAGCGTCTCTATGAGCGTCAGCCCGTTGGACACGGGAGGCGGCACGGAATACACGAGGTGCCCGCGATATTTACCCGCGAGTGGTTTGCGCTCCATCGCGCGATATTGCGCGAGATCTTCCAGCGACAGGATGCCGCCATTGGCCGCCATGTCATCCACAATCCGTTTTGCAATGCTGCCACGGTAAAACGACTGGCCGCCTTCTTTCGCCAGCACCTTCAGCGTCTCGGCGTAGTCCGTATTAATGAACCGATCACCACGTTTGGGCACCTTGCCGCCGGGCAGATAGATCTTCGCCGCCTCGGGGTATTTCGCGAGACGATCCCGACCCGTGGCAATGGTCGTCGGCAACGCGTCATCGAGGATGTATCCCTTCTCGGCCAGCTCAATGGCCGGCGCGAGGATCTGCTCCCACGTCACCTTCTTGCTGCCGTATTTCTGAAACAGCAGATCAAGTCCGGCGACAACGCCTGGGATGTTCGCGACGGTGGGACCGTCGGTGGCGGTGCGTTGCCCGTTCGGTCCAAAAATCTTCGGATTGTCGAAGGTCGCCCGCGCGGGCGTCATGTCCTTGTATTCAATGACCACGGGCTCGGACATGCCCTTGAGGAAAAGGATCGCCTGCCCATCCCCGCCAATCCCCGATGCATCGGGTTCGACCACACCAAGCGCAAATGACGTGGCGACAATCGCGTCCACGATGTTGCCCCCGAGTTCGAGCATACGTGCCCCGGCGGCCGACGCGAGTGGATGACCCGACGAAATCACGCCGGTGGTTTTTTCGACCGCGGGTTTGATGAGGGGCTGCTCCGCCACCATCAGATCCACGACGTCTTCGACGTCACGCGCGGATTTTGCCGCGAGTGCGGCAGGACGATGTTTTGCGCGGAGCGTGTCCCAGGCGGCGGCTGACGCCCCCTCGGTGTAATACAGCGACTTGAGCGTCTGCCACACACGATCAAACTGTCCGACCCACTGCCCTGCCGAGACGCCGGGTGCCGCCAACGCCCGCGCTTCGTCATCGACGGGTCGCGGTGCCGCCACACGCCAGAGGCGCAGCGTCTCCGCATCAACAAACGCGGCCGGCGCGTCGTCATCATTCCGATCGGGATTGCCGTTGTAGGCACCTCCGGGTGCCGGCTCGGTCGCGATCAGCATGGTGGTGCCGTCGGGTGACCATGCGGAGACGCCGGCGTGTCGGGACGCAAGTTGTGTCAGCGGCAGTTGGGTCCCGGCGCCACCGCCGCGACCAGCAGGCCCACCCGCGCGGCCAGCGGCAGGTGCGGGCGCGGGCACGGACACATCGGCGACCCAGACGCCGGCCCCCTGACCGGTGCGCGACGCGGCAAACGACACACGCACGCTGTCGGGCGCCCACGCGGGCCAGCGTTCAAATCCGCCACCACGTGTGACGCGCACGGCCGGGGCGTCCCCCTCGAGCGCGCGCACAAACACATCCACCGTGTCGCCGGTGTCGAGATCGCGATCAGAGAGGAACACCACACGTTTGCCGTCGGGCGACACGCGGCCGAACCACTCGCTGTTGTCGTCGGGTGTGACCTTTGTGGGCGTGCCGCTCCCGTCCGCGTTCACCGTCGCCAGATGCCAGGCGGGGCCACCGTCACGGTGCGAGATCAACAACCGGCCGTCACGCGTCCACGACGGCCAGCGTTCGTCACCGGGCAGTGACGTCACCTTCCGCGCCGCGCCGCCGCCGGCCGGCGCCACGTACACGTCGAACGATCCGTTGGTGTCGGCGGCAAACGCGATCTGTTTTCCATCGGGGGACCACGCCGGGTCCCGTTCACTGATCCACGCGGCGTCTGCTGTCACGACACGTTTGGCGTCGCGCCCGTCGGGGGTCATCGTCCACACCCGTTCCAGCCACGACACGGCGATGCGGCGACCATCGGGCGCAAAGGCCGGGTCGCGCATGCCGGTCAGCGCGACGGGCGTCTGCGCGGAGAACGCGGTGGCAACAAATGTAGCAACAGCGGCCAGGCCGCACGTAATACGGAGCAATCGGGCACCAGACATGCCCTGCATGATAGGACGTCGGGTGTCTTTTTCCGCACTAAGCGATGCAGAAAAAGACACCCGACGTCTTAGACACAGAGGAACTACTCGACCCGTCCAGCGCGCACGAGGTGCAGCAGATCGACAAGCCCCGCGGACACGAGGCGACCAGGCGCGAGCGCCACCAGGAAAAACGCCTGCATCCGATTGATGTTGTCCGTGAAACGCAGCGGATGATTGATCGGCGTGCCCCAGAGGCCGATGTTGGACATATCCGGCCGGGGCGCTGCCGCGTACGCGAGCGCCAGGTAGAGCACGGTGAACACGCCGGCCGTCAGTCGATCATCGGTGTTCGGCCAGCCACTCGCCACGTACCAGATCCACGCCGCGAGCAGAACGAGCGCCAGCAGTCCCCGATACAGCCCGGCATGTCCAGTCCAACGCTCCGGCGGTCCATCCACACGACCCACCGGACCGGGATTGCGGCGTTCGAAAAGCCACTCAAACAGCATGGTCCCGGATTGGACGATGGCAGGGTCTGACTTTGTTCACAGTGATCAGCGTTGAAGAGCTGTGAGAATTTTCAACATGTAGGGCCATGGAGTTCCATGAAGGGTGAGGGCTGGGTGCCGCCTTCGGCGGCATGGGTGATCGGAGGGAAACCGTAGACGAGAATCCCTTGGCGAAAATCGAGAGGGACTCTCGTCTGCGGTTTCCCTCCGATCACCCTGGCCCGGCGGAACGCCGGGCTCCCAGCCCTGCGTCTCCGTGTCTCCGTGACTCCCTGTGAATCTGTTCTTCCCCCATGGAACCCTATGGTCCCCATGTTGAAAAAATCAGCTGGGCGAGCGATCAGCGTGCCTTGACGGCCCGCGCGATCGCCGCGGCTGAGATGCCGTAACGCTCGAGCAGTTCGTCGGGTTCGCCGCTGCGCGGAATCTCGCGCACGGCGAGGCGCTGGACGGTGAAACCCTGATCCCAGACCGCTTCCGAGACGGCGTCACCGAGACCACCCTGCGCGTAGTGATCCTCGACGGTGAGAATCCGTCCGCCGCTCGCCTTGCCGGCCGCAATCAGGCCCGCGCGATCGATCGGCTGGATGCAGTACGCATCCACCACACGAATCGCGATGCCGTCCTTCGCGAGCAGTTCGTGCGCCTTGAGCGCTTCAAACAACGTCACACCGGCGGCCACGATCGTCGCGACGTCCTTGTCGCTCTGCCGCACCACCTTGGAGCCGCCCACGGGGAACTTCTCGTCGGTCGAATAGATGACCGGTGTCTTCGGACGTGAGCTGCGAATGTAGACCGGGCCCGGCGTCGCCGCGGCGACGGCCACGAGACGTTCCGCGCACACGGCGTCCGACGGGTAGAGCACGGTGCAGTTGGGCACCGCGCGCGCCATCGCCAGATCTTCCAGCGCCATCTGCGACGGGCCGTCTTCACCGATGGACACACCGGCGTGTGATCCACACAACTTGATGTTGAGCATCGAGATGCCCGACATCCGGATGAAGTCCGCGCCACGCTCAAGGAAACACGCAAAGCTGGACGGATACGCAATGGCCCCGCGGCTGGCGAGCCCCATCGCGGCACCGATCATCGCCTGCTCGGCGATAAACGTCTGGTAGAACCGCTCCGGATGCAACTTCTCGAACCGATCACTGAACGTCGAATTTTTCACGTCGGCGTCCAGCGCCACGATCCGCTTGTCCACACCACCAAGCGCGGCGAGTGCCGTGCCGTACGCTTCGCGCGTCGCGACCAGGTCACCCATCTTGTACGCCGGGGCGGGCATGGCCGCCACAAAGTCCGGCAGGGCCCCTTCCGAGCGACGGGTCGCGGGCTTCGGAATCACGGGCGCGGGATCGGATGTCGGAATAATCGCGGCCTCAAGTTCGGCGATCGCCGCATCGGCTTCCGCCCCCTTCTTGAGGGGTTTGCCGTGCCAGTTGTCCTTGTCCTCAAAAATCGAGCAGCCCTTGCCCTTGAGGGTCTTCGCGACAATCATCGTGGGCCGGCCGCTCATACCGCGCGCTTCCGCCAACGCGGCGCGCAGTTCCGAAATGTCGTGACCGTCGACCACGATGGCGTGCCAGCCGAAGGCACGGTACCGCGTCGCAAACGCGTCCACGTCGTGCGCGAACTGCGTCGCGCGGCTCTGGCCAAACGCGTTGACGTCGGTGATCGCGCAGAGGTTGTCGAGGTTGTGATTGGCGGCGACCTGCGCGGCCTCCCACACGGACCCTTCCGCACTTTCGCCGTCACCCAACAACACGTAGGTCCGGTAGTCCGACCCGATGCGGCGCGCGTTGAGCGCAATGCCGACACCGGCGGCCAATCCCTGGCCCAGCGACCCGGTCGCCACGTCCACAAACGGGAGGCGCGGCGTCGGATGCCCCTCCAGGTCGGACGTAATCTTGCGGAGGTTCATCACGTCCTCGCGCGGAAACGCGCCGGCCGCGGCCCAGGCCGCATACAGAATCGGGGCCGCGTGGCCCTTCGACAACACGAAGCGGTCGGCCTCGGGGTGCTGCGGATCCTTTGGATCAAACCGCAATTCGTCGAAAAACAGGACCGCAAGGATGTCGGCCGCCGACAGGCAGGTCGTCGGATGCCCCGACCCGGCTTCGGTCGTGGAACGCACCGAATCGATGCGGAGTTGAGTAGCGAGGTTGTGGAGGACGTTATTGGATGGTGGAGTCATGCGCGTGCGAGCGTCAGTCTACTGTACGCATGACATAATCGCAGTACGAATGCCGGCGTTACGCGTGGTCTCCCTAGCTCTTATCGCACTCTTGATCGGGGGCCTCGCGGTTCTCGGTATGGTGGTCGCCCCGTCAATTTTTCGCGTGCTCGAAGCCACCGACCCGGTCGCGGGCCGGACGCTGGCCGCGCTGGTGTTTGGTGATATTTTCGCCACCTTCCAGCGATTGTCGTGGTTCCTGGGCGGCGGACTTCTGGCGCTGCTCGGTCTCCGGGCCGCGTTGGGCCCCCGGCCACGGCGGCTGGCGGTTCAGCTCTGGCTGGTGATCGGCATGCTCGCGGCGAGCGCGTACACCGGCCTGATTGTGGCGCCGCGCATCGACACCCTGCGGACCGAGTCGAGTACGACGATGGCCGCGTTGCCGGAGTCGGACCCGCGCCGCGTTGAATTCGGACGGCTGCATGGCCTGTCCAACGGACTGATGGCGCTCACCCTGATCGCCGGACTATGTGTGTTCTGGATCGAATCACGAGACTGACATGACAACAACCACTGCCACGCTCGTCACCGAAATCCGCGCCGCCATCTCGGCCGCGCCCGACGCTTTTGCGGCCATGCATGTGGCCGTGGGTCTGCTCAAGGAGCGCCTGCCCCACTACAGCTGGGTCGGCATTTACCAGCTCGAGGGCGACACACTCGTGCTGGGGCCGTTCCTCGGCAAACCGTCGCCCCACACACGCATCCCGCTGGGCCAGGGCATCTGTGGTGCTGCCGCCACTGAAAAGGCGACGATCATCGTGGACGATGTGAATGCGGACCCGCGGTATCTGGCGTGTTCCATCGAGACGAAGTCCGAAATCGTTGTCCCCATCCTCTACTTCACCGGTGACGGCGAACAGGTGCTGGGGGAAATCGACATCGACTCGGACCAGCCGGCCGCGTTCGGCCCCGCCGATCAGGCACTCCTCGAACACGTCGCGTCCGCCCTGGCCGTGCGGCTCAAACAGTAGGTTGTTCGTAGGGCGTTGGCTGTAGGGCGTTGGCTGTAGCCACGCCATAACGGCGGACCTGAAGGTCACGCCCTACAATGACAGGCCCTAGACTTTCTTGCGCTTGGCGACCCGCTTCTCGGTGTCCTTGCGCAGTTGCCGTTTGAGCGCTTCAAACGCCTGTCTGATCGCCGTCGTGGGCTGTGACGCCGACGAACCTTTGCGGGTCACCACAAGTCCGCCGGGAAACGCGACGGAAATCCGCACCTCGACACCGTTGCCGGTCTGCTGGCTGTGATGCGGCACTTCAACGGAGACGTGACAGCCGATAATCCGGCCGTGCACTGATTGGAGATCCTGCACCCGTTCAGTGATGTCCTGTTCAAGGGAGGCCATACGACGCATGTGGAGGAATTTGATCTGCAGCGGTACGATCGCCATACCTCGGTTATACACCCGTTTCCGCTATGATGAGAGGTAATGGCGCACGCGATTACGCTGATTCCCGGCGACGGCATCGGTCCCGAAGTCACACAGGCGGTGGTGAAAGTGCTCGACGCGGCGGGTGTCGCGATCGACTGGGATCGTCAGGATGCCGGCGTCATCGCCTTTAAAAAAACCGGGCAGACCCTGCCAATCGAACTGCTCGATTCAATCAAGCGCAACAAACTCGCGCTGAAGGGGCCGTGCACGACGCCGATCGGCGAGGGTTTCACGAGTGTCAACGTCGGCATGCGCAAGGCGCTCGACCTGTACGCCAACCTGCGGCCGGTGAGCAATCTCCCCGGCGTCGCCAGTCGATTTCAGAACGTGGACCTGGTCATCGTGCGTGAAAACACCGAGGATCTCTACGCCGGCCTCGAACACGTCATCGTCCCCGGTGTGGTCGAGAGCCTGAAGATCATCACGGAGAAGGCGTCGACGCGCATCGGGGAATTTGCGTTTGAACATGCCATCCGCGAGGATCGCACCAAGGTCACCGCGATCCACAAAGCAAACATCATGAAACTCGGGGATGGCCTGTTCCTCGATTCCATCCGCGCGGTGTCGCGCAAATATCCGCAGGTGCCCTACGACGAAAAAATCGTGGACGCGGCGTGTATGCATCTGGTGATGCGCCCGGAACAGTTCGACGTGCTCGTGTTGCCGAATCTGTATGGCGACATCGTGTCCGACCTGTGCGCGGGACTGGTCGGCGGCCTGGGCGTGGTGCCCGGCGCCAACCTCGGCAACGACGCGGCCGTGTTTGAGGCCGTGCACGGCAGCGCCCCCGACATCGCGGATCAGAACGTCGCCAATCCGACGGCGCTGCTGCTCTCGGGCATCATGATGCTGCGGCACATCGGTGAGACCGCCGCCGCGGTGCGGGTCAAGGCCGCGCTTGACCGTGTGCTGTCGGCCGGGGAGGTGCGCACACGGGACCTGGGAGGCACGGCCTCCACGACCGAGTTCACGCTGGCCCTCTGTCGCGCCATCGCCTGAATGTCCCCCAGCACCGAGCCGGACGAACTCACACAGGCGGTGCTGGCACATGCGGATGTGGCGCGGTATGTCCACTGCACCGAGACCCGCGCGCGTCTGGACGAGTACCTCGAAGAACTGCGCACGACCCAGCGCTACAAGTTCTACCGGGCGCTGCAGCACCCGCTGTATCCCATTCTCCGCAAGGTGGATCGCATCACCGAACACGTGGACCGGGCCAAAACTGCGCTTGCGGCCGGCCACGTCGTCTACGTCTCGAATCACAAGAGCCATCTCGATTACCTGATCGAGTTGCTGGTCCTCGACAAACACGACATCCGGCCGCCCCTGATTGCTGCCGGGATCAATCTGTTTGGCGGCGCGCTGGGGTTGCTGCACCGCCACATCACCGGGGCGATTCCGATTCGGCGCGGCAGCAAGGATCCCGTGTATCTCGCGACGCTCAAGGCGTATGTGGTCGAGGTGCTGAAGCGCCATGACCTGCTGTATTACGCGGAGGGCGGGCGGAGCTACACCGGGGAACTCAAGGCGCCCAAAACCGGGCTGCTGCAGGCCGCCCTGCAGGCGGACCGCAGTCAGTTGTTTGTGGTGCCGATGGCGATCGCCTACGACCTGGTGCTCGAGGAAAAGATCATCACCCGCGACGCCACACGGAAACACAAGCGGCCGTTTGCGCAGGAGATCACCGAGATGATCCGGCACGCGGTGGGGTACGAAAGCCGCGCGTTTGTGACCTTCGGGCATCCCATCCATCTGGCCGAATACGACCCGCTGGCGCGTCGGGACCTGGTCGCCCTCGCCCACCGGATTCAGCATGAGGTCGGCCTGCTGCACAAGGTGCTGCCGACGGCGCTTGTGGCGTCGGCGCTCCGCGCCAGCATGACCACAAGTGAGCTGACGGCCCGCATCGACGATCTGCTGGCCCTGTTGTCAGCCCAGAACGCCAACCTCGCGGTCTCCAGCGGCCGGCAGGCCGTTGAGGAAGGTGTGCCGCTGCTGGTCGCCCGGGGTATTCTGGTGACTGAGCGTCAGCGCGTCCGCGTGCGGGATCGGGTGTCGCTCCGTTATTACGCTCGCACATTGCAGCACCTGCTTCCTCACCGGAGACTTACGCACTGATGTTCGCCGCGCTCCCCAAAACCGCCTTTTCCATTCTTGCCGGCAGTTCGATGCTCAAGTCCCTGGCATCCACGTACGGCATGCGCTCGCCCTCCAGCTTTGCGCGCCGCTTCATTGCGGGCGAAAACGTCGAGGAGGCGATCGCCGCCGCCCGCGACGTCGAACGCCAGGGCCTGCTCGTCACGCTCGACCTGCTGGGCGAGAGTGTGGCCTCGGCAGACGAGGCCCTCGCGGCGACCAAGGCGTACATCGCCGTCATCGAGGCCATCCAGGCGTCGGGTGTGGGGCGGAACGTGTCCCTGAAGCTCACCCAACTGGGACTTGATATCGACCAGGCGACGTGTATCGACAACCTGCGCCGCATTCTGGACGTCGCCAAGGCGGGCGATTTTTTTGTCCGCATCGACATGGAGAACTCGCCCTACACCGACCGCACACTCGACACGTTCGAGACGTTGTGGAATATCGGGTACCACAACGTGGGTGTGGTGATTCAGTCGTATCTGAAACGTTCGATGGACGACATCCGCCGCGTGAATGCGCTGGGCGCACGCGTGCGCCTCGTCAAGGGCGCGTATCGCGAGCCGGCAAACGTGGCGTATCAGCAGAAGGCCGACGTGGATCGCGCGTTTGTGGATCAGATGCAGGTCCTGCTGGCCGAGGGCACCTACCCCGCCATCGCCACACACGACCCGGCGATGATCGACGCCACCACGGCGTTTGCGACGCAGAAGAACATCGCAAAAGACCGCTACGAGTTCCAGATGCTCTACGGCATCCGGCGCGATCTGCAGACGTCACTGTCGGCGGCCGGGCACCCGTTCCGCGTGTATGTGCCGTTCGGCACGGAGTGGTTCCCCTACTTCATGCGCCGGCTGGGTGAACGCCCCGCCAACGTCGGCTTCATCGTCGGCAGCCTGTTGAAGGAAAAATAATCCGTCGGGAGGCTTTTCCGGAAAGGCTCAGCCGAAAAGCCTCCCGACGGATTATTTTTCGCACATGGCGCGGACGACGTCCACGAGCACGTCGCGGCACGTCTCGACGTCGGCCAGGGTGACATACTCTTCGATGCTGTGCAGGCCGGCGCCGCCCGGGCCAAAAATGACCGAGGGGATCCCCGCGCCGGCCAGAATCGCCGCATCGGTCCAGAACGACATGCCGGTGGGCGCGTGGTTGAGGCCACGCGCCTGCAGCACCGCCGCCATCGCCTGCACAATACGTGCGTCATCCTCCACGCGGTAGGGTGGACGCGCGGTGACCAGGCGCGCCGTCGCGGCGAACTCGTGGTCCGCAGCCTTCAGCCGCGCGAAGATGGCCTGCACCTCGGCGACCGCGGCCTTGCCGTCTTCCCCGGTGACCGTGCGCCGTTCCATCTGGAGCGTGCAGCGATCGGGATAACTGCTCAGTTCATGACCGCCGGCGATGATCGACGCGTGCAGCGACGCCGTCCCCTGCATGGGTACGGGCTCACGCGCCTGCAGTTCACGATCACGCGCTTCGAGCCCGTTGAGGACCCGGCCCATACGCAGAATGGCATCCCGGCCCTCGGCGGGCCGACTGCCGTGTGCGGCGCGTCCCTTGGTTTCCACCTCAAGCCACGCAAACCCCTTGTGCCCGACGGCCATGCGCAGATCGGTGGGCTCGGTGACAATCGCGGCGTCGGCCTTCCACGTCTTCACCAACGCGTCGGCGCCGATGCTCTCAAATTCCTCGTCGGCGACACACGCCACAATCAGACGACCACGTGACCACGTCGTCGCGAGTGCCGCCGCCGCCGCGATCATCGCGGCGACGCCGCCCTTCATGTCCTGGGCGCCACGCCCATACAGTCGCCCGTTGTCGATGAACGGAAAAAAGGGTTCGTCCATGCCGGACACACCGACCGTGTCGAGGTGTCCGCAGAACATCATGGCGGGCCCGGGCTCCCGGCCTTCAAGTACGCCGATCACGTTTGGCCGGCCCTCGGCCGCCAGCTCAATCACGACGTCGAGGCCCGCGTCACGCAGCGCCTGCGCCGCCACCTCCGCGACCTCCGCCTCACCAGGCGCACCGGGCACCAGCGACGGATTCACCGAGTTGACAGCCACCAGGTCGGAGAGCAGACGTGTGACATCCATGGGACATCACTGTACATCGGCATAGACTTGCGGTGATGAAGGTGATCGCCATCACGGGCGCGTCGGCGGGGATTGGACTCGCGTGTGCCACCACGCTCGCTCGCCGCGGCGACGTCGTTGTGCTGTCGGCGCGGCGGGCCGACAGGCTGGGTGCGGCGGTGGACGAGATCCGCGCCGCAGGTGGTCAGGCGCTGGCCGTGCCTGGCGACGTGACGCGGGAAGGGGACATGGCCGCGCTGGTCGAACAGACCGTCGCCACGTACGGCCGGCTCGACGCGATGATTGCCAACGCCGGGATCGGCTACCACGACCACTTCGAGACCACGCCCCCTGACGTGATGCGGCGATTGGTGGACGTCAATCTGATGGGGACGCTGTATGCGGCCCACGCCGCTGCCGCGCAGTTCAGGCGGCAACAGTCTGGACACCTGATCGTGATGTCGTCGGTGGTGGCGCGGCGCGGCATTGCGGGGTCCAGCGTGTACTCCGCCACCAAGGCCGCGCAGGCCGGCCTGGTCGAGTCACTGCGCGCAGAGTGGCACGGCACCGCGCTCCACGCCTCGGTGGTGTACCCCATTTCCACCGCGACCGAGTTCCACGATGCAATCAAACGCGACTACGGATTCGACATCCACGGCCTCGGACCAAAACAGACGGCGGCCTCTGTGGCCGACGCGGTCCTCCGCTGTCTCGATCACCCACGCGCCGAGGTCTATCCCTACCGGCGCGCGCGCCTGCTCTCGATCCTGAACATTCTCGCGCCGTCGCTGACCGACAGGTTCGTCAAGCGATTCAGTCGGACTCGCATTCAAGATGGGGAAATGGGGAGATGAGGGGATGGGGAGATGGCCTACCCGTGCCTGAACTCGCACTGGAGATCGCGCGAGCCGTGCGTGATGCGGGAGGCCGCGCCTTGGTGGTGGGCGGCTGGGTGCGTGACCGCGCACTCGGGCTCGATCCCAAGGATCTCGATATCGAAGTGTTCGGGATTGCGGCGCCCGCGCTTCGCACACTCCTTGAACGCCTGGGTCGTGTGGATGCCGTCGGCGAAAGTTTCACCGTCTACAAAATCGGCGGCCACGACGTGTCGCTTCCCCGGCGCGAGTCCAAGACCGGCCGCGGGCACAAAGGTTTTACCGTCGAGGGTGATCCTCATCTCTCGTTCGAAGATGCGGCACGCCGGCGTGATTTCACGATCAACGCCATGTCGTGGGATCCGCTGACGGGCGAGACCGTCGATCCCTTCCATGGCGCCGACGACCTGAAGGCCGGCCTCCTGCGCGCCGTTGATGAGACGACGTTTGCCGATGACAGTCTGCGGGTGCTGCGCGCCGTGCAGTTTGCCGCGCGATTTGATCTCACCCTTGACGAGGGCACACGCACGTTGTGCCGGACGCTGCCGCTCGACGACCTGCCGGCCGAACGTATCTGGGGCGAGGTCGAAAAACTCCTGCTCCGGGCGCCGCGCCCATCCATCGGCCTCGCACTCGCGCTCGACCTCGGCATCGTCGATCAGCTGTGGCCCGAGTTGAAGGCGCTGGTGGGGTGTGAGCAGGAATACGAATGGCACCCCGAGGGCGACGTCTGGATCCACACACTCATGGTGACCGACCAGGCGCGCGGCCGGCTCGACGGGCTCGATTATCCACGCCGCGTCGTGATGATGCTGAGCGCGCTCTGCCACGACATGGGCAAACCGGCGACGACCCGGTTTGAAGATGGTCGCATTCGATCAAAAGGCCACGAAGAGGCCGGAGTGGCACCGGCGACCACCTTCCTCGATCGTCTCAACATCCACTCACTCGACGGCTACGACGTCCGTCGCACGGTCCTGGGCATCGTCGCCCATCACCTCAAGCCGACGATGTTTTTCAAGGCGCCGACGCCGGTGGGTGATGGCGCGTTCAGACGCCTCGCGCAGAAGGTGGAGCTGGAACTGCTCGCGCAGTTTGCCAAGGCGGACTGTCACGGCCGGGCGGGCACGTTTGAGTGCGACGCGATGGACTGGTTCATCGAGCGTGCGCACCTGCTCGGAGTGGAACATCAGCCGCCGGCCCCCCTGCTGCAGGGACGGCACGTGCTCGCGCTGGGGCTGTCACCGGGTCCACAGGTCGGCGAACTGCTGCGGGCCGTGTATGACAAACAGCTCGATGGGCAGGTGACCACCGTGGACGAGGCGATCGCCGAGTTACGACGGCTCGTCTGACATCTCGCCGTCACGCGCGCGAAGCACGCGGGCGATCGTCGTCAAAATGGCCTCCGCCGTGTACGGCTTGTGCACAAATTCCTCGACCCCGGCGCCCAGCGCGCGGGCGATGCCACCGTTGGACGCCATGCCGCTCGACCCGATGATTGTGGCCGACGGATTGATGGCCCGCAGGGCGATGATGAGGGCGGGGCCGTCCATGATCGGCATCGCCATGTCGGTCAGGACGAGGGCGATCTCGCGCACCTGCCTGGCGTAGATCGCGATCGCCTCCGCGCCGTTGGCCGCGAGCAACACACGATACCCAAACCGTTCGAGCGTCCGCCGCGCGACCTCACGAATCGCCGCTTCGTCATCAACGACGAGGATCAGTTCCCCACGGCCCATCGGCAGCCGTCGTTGTTCCGACTCCACTTGGATGGTCTCGGGTTCGGCCACCTCGGCCGGCAGGTAGAGGTGGAATCTTGTGCCCAGGCCCGGTTCGCTGTACACGTTGATGAATCCGCGATGACTCCGCACGATCGCCATGGTGGTGGAGAGTCCGAGCCCGGTACCCTTGCCGACTTCCTTCGTCGTGAAAAACGGCTCAAACATCCGATCACGGATCTCTTTCGGAATCCCCGTGCCTGAGTCGACCACCTTCACCTTGATGTAGGCGCCGTGCCGCGCGTCCGCATTCATGGCGGCATAGGTGTCATCAAGGACGACATTCTCCACGCCGATGACCAGGCGACCGCCGTCGGGCATCGCATCGCGCGCGTTCACACAGAGGTTCATGAACACCTGATGGAGTTGAGTCGGATCGCCGGAGACATACCAGGGGTGTTCAGGCGCCTCGAGGCGAATCTCAATCGACTTCGGAAACGTATCGCGCAGCACCTTGAGCAGGTCCTTGATGAGCGGCACCAGACTGACGGGCACACGATCCCCATCCACACCGCGCGCAAACGACAGGACCTGCCGGACCAGATCCGCGCCGCGATGGGCGCTCTCGTTCAGGATGTCGAGCAGGGGCACAGCATCCTGGTCGGTCACGATTTCACGCAGGGATTCAATCGACATCATGATCGGCGCGAGCACGTTGTTGAGGTCGTGCGCGATGCCGCCGGCCAGGGTGCCCACACTTTCGAGCCGCTGCGCGCGCAACGACTGCTCCTGCAGTCGCCGCTTCCCGGTGACATCGGTGTCAATGATGAGCACGGACGTGGGATTTCCGTCACCGTCGCGCACTAGCGTCCACCGCGACGCGACCGTCACCCTCCGGTCGCGCGTCTTTTTCTCCAGCTCCCCGATCCATTCGCCGTGTTCAAGGAGCGCGTGTGTCGCCGCGTCGTAGTGGGCCGGCTCCACCGCGAGCAACGTCCGCGCGTTCTGATTGAGCACCTCATCGCGGGACCAGCCGAACAACCGCGTCGCACTCCGATTCCAGTACAGGATGTTGTGCTCAAGGTCCCGTACCATGATGGCGTCGTTGGCCTGATCGAGCAGCGCGGCCTGTTCGATCAGACGCGCCTCCACGATACGCCGCTTGGTGATGTCGAGCGCCGTGCCCACCACCCGGAACACCGTGCCGTCGGCATCACAGATGGGAAACGCGCGATCGTGAATCCACCGCAACGTCCCGTCGGGACGCACCACGCGATAGATCTGATCGTACTTGCCGTTGACTTGATTGATCCGCAGACCCGTCGCCACACGCTCGCGGTCATCAGGATGAATGGCCTCAAGCCAGTCGCCCGGCGACGAAACGAGCGCCTCGACGGGTCGCCCCCACACCGTCGTGTACGCCGGACTGACGTACTCCAGGCGCTCGGCGGCGGCGTCCCAGACCCAGAACACCTCCGCGATGTTTTCCGCCAGGTGCCGGAATCGCTCTTCACTCTCGCGCAGTCGCCGCTCGGCCGCCAGTCGCGCGGTCACATCATGCGCAAGCACGAGCCGCGCGGGTCGCCCGGCAAACATGACGGCGTCGGAGACCACCTCGACGTCAATCATCGTGCCGTCCTTCTTGCAGTGCCGCCAGAGGCCGGACCGTTTGCCGACCGATTCGATACCGTGGACACTTGCGATCAACAGCGGCAGGTCTTCGGCCGGACGAATATCGCGGATCGTCATCGCGAGAAATTCGGATTCCGCGTAGCCGTAGTGATCGAGGGCCGCCTGGTTGACGGCCACAAACTGCAGCGTCTCGACGTCGTAGGCCCACATCGGGTGTGGATTGTGGGCAAACAGCAGCCGGTACTGTTCTGCGTCGTCGGCGCGCGGAGAAGGAGGTTGGGGCATGTTCACGACGCGTCGAGTACGGTTCTGACCTTCCGCGCCAGGTCCGCCATCGTAAACGGCTTGGGCAGGAATCGTCCGTCGAGCACCGCGGCCCCCTGGCGGGACAGGTTGTCGGGCAGGTATCCCGATGCAAACAACACGCGCAGGTTGGGCCGGTGCCGTCGCAGTTGTTCAAACAGTTCCGGCCCGGTCAATCCCGGCATCACGACGTCGGTCACCAGCAGGTGGAGCCGGCCCAGATGGCGGTCGGCGATGGCCTGGGCCTCGATCGCATCGGCTGCCGCAAACACGCGGTAGCCGGCGCGCTCCAGTGCCTGTGTCGCCGCCCGCCGCAGCGACGGCTCATCCTCGGCGAGCAACACGACCTCACCGGGTTTGGCGGTGGGACGCTCCTTCACGACGTCGGTCACACGCGGCGCACCGCGACCGGCCAGGCGCGGCAGATAGACACGCACCGTCGTGCCCAGCCCCACCTCGCTGTACACGGCGATGTGGCCGCCGCTTTGGGCGACGATGCCGTGGACGACCGCCAATCCGAGACCGGTGCCTTTGCCCTCCGCTTTTGTGCTGAAGAATGGCTCGAACACCCGGGCCATCGTCTCGCGAGTCATGCCGCTGCCGCTGTCGGCGACCGCCACAACGGCGTACGTCCCGGACGGAATTGCGCCGTGCGGGGCGTGCACGGGTTCGTCCAGATCAACGTTTTCGGTGTGCACGGTGAGCCGGCCACCTGTCGGCATCGCATCGCGCGCGTTCACACACAGGTTCAGCAGGACCTGCTCCAATTGGGTCGCGTCAGCCGTCACTGCGTCGAGATCGGCATCAAGATCGAGAACGATCTCCACCTGCTCTCCGCCCAGGCGACGCAGCAGGGACTCCTGGCTGCGAATCAACTCGTTCAGGTTGACCGACTGGGTCACCAGCGTCTGCCGCCGGCCCAGTGCCAGGAGTTGCCGGGTCAATGCGGCGCCCTGTTGAGCGGCGCCCGTAATGTCATCGAGGAACGGCCACAGAGCTTCGGGGCCATCGTCGCGCGCGAGACCCGCGCTCAGGATCACGACGGACAGCAGGTTGTTGAAGTCGTGTGCGACGCCGCCGGCCAGCCGCGCCACCAGTTCCATCTTCTGCGCCTGACGCAGCTGCTCTTCAAGGGCACGCCGGGCCTCGCGGTCCGCGACCGCGGCGGCCATGTCCATCACAAACGCCGCCCCTTCCTCTGGCGAAGTGCCAAGCACCACCGACCCAATCAACACGGGGCGGAGGTCTCCCTGTTTCGTGCGGATCTGCATTTCCGCCGCCGCACTGATTCCGTGAGCCTCCAGTTCCCGATGGATCGCGGCCTGCACATCCACAAAGTGCGCCGGAACCAGTGAACGCCAGTTGATGCGGCCCTCACGGAGGTCCTCCGTCGAAAACCCCGTCAGCCGCAGGTACTCCGCGTTCGCATCGAGCACCGTGCCATCCTGCCGCCAGAACACCATGCCGAGCATGCTGGATTCGAACACCCGCCGCAGCCGGGTCTCCATCACCCGCAGCGCATCCGCCGTTCGGCGATGGTGCCTGCGATCGGCCGCATCCTTCACCTCGCGGAGAACGGCCGGGGCCAGCCGGGTGAGGTTGTCCTTCAGGACGTAGTCATGTGCCCCGGCACGCATCGCCGCGACCGCCACTTCTTCGCCGATGGACCCGGACACAAACAGGAACGGCAGATCCGGATCGTGCTCACGCACGGCCCGCAGAACGTCGAGCCCGTCGTGGCCCGGCAGACCGAAGTCGCTCAGCACCACATCCCACGGCCCGCCCGCCAACGCGGCGTGCACATCGGCCAGCAGCTCCACACACTGCGCCTCGACCGGGCAACCCCGTCGGTGGAGCTCCGCAAGAACCAGTTCGGCATCATCCGGATTGTCTTCCACCAGCAACAGGCGCAGGGGGGAGCTCATCGCGGCCCTGCTTTTGGCGCTTCGTTCAGGAGGAGCCAGTACAGACCCAATTGCCGCACCGATTCAGCGAACTCGCCGAAGACCACGGGTTTGCGGACATAACTGTTCGCCCCAAGGTCGTAACTTTCGGCGATGTCCTGTTCCTCGCCTGACGAGGTGAGGATGACCACCGGCAGCCGCTGCGTCCGTTCATCCGCGCGGATGCGTGCGAGCACCTCGAGCCCCGACACCTTCGGCAGCTTCAGATCGAGCAACACCAGTCTGGGCAGTTGCAGGGGGTCACGCCCCACGTGGGCGCCGGTGGCGAACAGATACTCAAGCGCCTCGGCCCCATCGGCCACGGCGATCACCTCATTGGCCAGCAGATGCCGGCGGAGCACACGCAGCGTCAGGTCCCGATCATCCGGGTTGTCCTCCACGAGCAGAATCGGATCAGCCATGGCTGCCCTCCAGCGTGAAATAAAACGTCGCGCCGCCGTCCGGGACGGCGTCGGCCCAGATCCGGCCCCCATGCCGTTCGATCACACGCTGCACGATGGCGAGGCCCACACCGGTGCCCGGGAACTGATCCATCGAGTGGAGGCGTTGAAAGATGCCGAACAGTTTGCCGGCGTGCGCCATGTCGAATCCCACTCCGTTATCGCGCACAAAATATGTCACCGCGCCACCCGTATGCTCCGCACCACACTCGATGCGCGCCTGTGGGCGGGTGCCCGTGAACTTCCACGCGTTCTCCACCAGGTTCTGCACCGCCATGGTTAACAGTCGGGGATCGCCGTCCACCTTCAAGTCGGGATGGATCACCACGTCAACGGTCCGGCCCGGCTCGCGTTCTCTCAACTCGTTCACGGCGCGTTCCGCCAAATCGTTCAGGGCGACGGGCCGGACGGTCAACTCCACACGCGAGACCTTGGCAAGTTCAAGCAGGTCCGTGATCAACTGGTCCATGCGTTTGGCCGCGCGACGCACCCGACGCAGGTACGCCATTGCGTGCTGATCCAATTGGTGCGCATGTTCGCTTTCCAGTGCTTCGCTGAACCCATCGATGCTGCGCAGCGGCGCGCGGAGGTCGTGCGAGATCGTGTAACAGAATGACTCCAGCTCGCGGTTGGATCCTTCCAGTTGCCGCGCATGTGCGCGCACCTGCGCAAGGGCAGTGGTCAATTCGTCGGTGCGCTCCTGCACCCGGGCTTCGAGCTGCCGACGTCCGTCTGTGACGCGCCGGGCCATGATGTTGAACGCCGCCGCGAGGTTCCCGATCTCGTCGGGCCTCGTAAACGGCACTTCGGGCGTCAGGGTCCCGTCGGCGACCTCGGTCGCGGCCCGGGTCAACGCGCGCAGCGGGCCCAACATGCGCCGACTGATCACCCAGCCTCCGAACGTGCCCAGCGCCGTCAGCAACAGCGCCACCACCGACGTGTTCTTGAGCAGCGACCACGAGGGGCCAAACACCACAGACGCGGGAAACTCCACGCGCAGCGACCACGGCATGCCCTCGATCGAGTGCAGCGCGCCCATCCATGGCTGGTTGTCGTGGCGCACCCAATACACGCCCCGGTCATCCGACTCCACCCCAAGGGGCGCCTCGATGGCGTCGCCCAGCAGGTCCACCCACACACCACCGGGTTGCCCGACGAGGATCCGGGTGCGGGGACCGATGAGCTGCTCCAGCAATTCCCGCGAACCGCCCCCGGACACGACACGTCGACGAGTGACAAAAAATCCAACCAGCTCGCCGTCCACCCGTACAGGAGCCGCAATGGCGTAGATCCCGGTGCCGTCGCTGGCCACCGGTGGACTCATCTTTACACCCTCCTGCGAGGCCCAGCGGGGGAAGCCGTCCCACGGTGCGGGCATGGTGGGCGCGCCCTCGGCAGCGACCGACAGCACCGCGGCACCGGCGGCCGTCCAGACCTGCACCCCGAAGGTTTGAGGCAGGTCCTTCAGACGTGTCTCAAATCGCTGCCGCAGTTCGTCGGGAGGCTGACGGCCACTCACCACCTCGATCAGGTCGGCGTCGGCGGCCGAGGCCTCGGCCTGCCGCATCAGTGCCGTGGCGTTTTCCTGAAGGTTGGATCCGAGTTGGCGGACAAGGGTTTGCAGGCGAAGCTCTGCTGTCTCGACCGCTCCGCGTCTCGATTCCCCGTAGGTCAGCGCCACAAGCGCGCCCGAGATCAGAAGCAGCAGCACGGCGACCGCGAACGGAAGCCGCCAGTCGAGCCGGTGAAAATTCAGCAACGACGCTCCATGGGAGGGACCAGCCTACCGGCGAGTCCGGAGAGGGTCTATCGGGGGATACCCCTACAAGCCCCCGGGGTAAACCCCCGCCGTCAATCCTCGGAGGAAATCAGGCCTTCCCGCATGGCATACCGCACCAGCGCCGTCAGATCGCTGACGCCGAGTCGCCGCATGATCTGGGACCGGTGGGCCTCGACAGTCTTGACGCTCAGGTCCAGCAGGCTCGCGACCTCCTTGGACGTGCGGCCTTCCGCGATGAGCTGCAGAATCTCGCGTTGCCGTGAAGTCAGTGCGGGTGATCGCACGGTCGTGCCCGACACACGGCCCAGATACTCATCGATCACCTGCCGGGACACACCGGGCGTGAGGTAGTGGTGGCCGTCGGCCACCGATCGAATCCCGAACTCCAGCTCCGCGATATCGGCGCCCTTGAGCACGTAACCCGACGCCCCGGCTTGCAGAGCTTGCGCAACGTACTCCTCACTGCTGTGGACCGAGAGGATGATCACGCGGGTGTGCGGCAGACGGGCGACGATTCGAGCCGTGGCCTCGATGCCGTTCAACATCGGCATCGAAATGTCCATCAGGACGAGGTCCGGATGCAGGCTCTCGGCCAGGGCTACCGCGTCACGCCCGTTGCCGGCCTCCCCCACCACTTCAAAATCCTCCGACCGCGACAACAGCGCGCGCAGGCCCGACCGCACCAGCGTGTGATCTTCGGCCAGCAGGATACGAATAGGCGTGGCGTGACCGGTCATGCGCCTGTGTCCTTTCGAACCGGGAATCGTGCAAACACCGTGGTGCCTGTGCCCGGCACCGACTCCACCCGCACCTCACCTCCGACCATCGCGGCACGTTCGTGCAACCCCAACAGCCCGATCCCCGCTCGCGCGCCTGCCTCGATCCGTCGCAGGTCGAACCCGACGCCATTGTCGGACACCGTGATGTGCACGCCGCCCGGCCCATCAACGACGGTGACGGCCACGTCCGTCGCGCGGGCATGCCGCACGATATTGTTCATCGCCTCCAGCACGAGGCGAAAACACGCGGCCTCAATCTGGCTGGGCAACCTCTGGTCGCCCATCTCGACCTGCAGCGAGACCCGGAATCCGGCGCGACGCGCGGTCCGATCGACGTGCTGCCGCAAGGCCGACGTCAGCCCCAGGTCGTCGAGAATCGCGGGATGCAGTTCAAACGACAGGTCGCGTACGGTCCGCAGCAGACCGTCGACCGTCTTGATCTGCTCCGCCAGCGGAGCCCGGGCCACATCTGCGCCCATCTGCGCCTGCACGCCCTCCAGTCCCATCTTGACCGCCGTCAGCGTCTGCCCCACATCGTCATGCAGGCCGCGTGCAATCAGGCGGCGTTCGTTCTCGTGGGCTTTCAGTACACGTCGTGATAGTTCGGCCAGCCGATCCCGGTTCTCTCCCAGGGAGGACTGTGCCGCCGCAAGCACGAGCCCCTTCACCGCAATCAGCCCGATAAACAGCTGAAGGAGAAAAAGGTTGTGCACCGCAGAGAACTTGACAAACGGTCCCGACAGCGTCGCCGTGCTGACGGCCGCAATCCCGGTCACCACCAGTGTGGACATGACCGCACCGGCGGCACCCATACGCAGCGCGATCAGGGCCGTCAGCGGAGAGACGGCGTACACGTACGGCACCGAAATCGAAAACAGCGCAACCGTCAACACGATCAGCGCGATCAGGAGGGACGGGGCTTCCCAGCGTTGTTGTCGAGGGGGCCACAACCGACCGGCCTTGGCGAGCAGCAGCACGGGGGCGACGATGAGGACGCCAAGCGCATCCCCCGACCACCACACGGCAATGAGTCGCACGGCGTCGGACCATGCCGCCGATCCAGCGGCAATCAACGCACTCACGCCCCAGAGCGCGCCGACGACAGTCGGACCGACCGCGGCCGCGACAAGTGCGCCCACATCGGACAGCCGTCCCAGGCCGGGACTGATCGCCGCCCGCGAGAGTATCCACGCGCCAATGGCCGGGCTGACCGTGTTCCCGAAGGCGATCGCGATGGCGGCCGGCAGCGGCACCCCCATGAGGGTGTTGATGATGACCGCACCGAGCCACACGCCTGGAGCGAGCCGGTATTGCCAGAAAAACAACAGCACCAGCGCGAGACCGGCGGGCGGCCAGATCCCCGTGACGACCGGATGCAGCGGCATCACCTGCAACCCGAGCCAGCCCAGCGCCACATAGGCCCAGGCGGCCAGAAGATTTGCCGCGATCGTGGTCATGCCGTGGACGGCCTACCCTGGAGCCGCTCCCGCGTTGGCGAGCGCGACAATCGTCTCCGGCGCCACGTTGCCGCCGCTCACAATGGCGACGACGGGGCCCTTGGGAGAGACGAGTGGCCCGCCCGCTGTGGGCCACAAAATCGCGGCGGTGGTGGCGGCCCCACTGGGTTCCACCACCTGCTTCGCTTCAAAGAACAACCACATCGCGCCACGCGCGATCGCGGCATCATCAATCGTGATGACGTGATCGACAAACGCCTGAGCGTGAGCGAACGTGATCTCTCCGGGGCGCACGGGCATCAGACCATCGGCAATACTCGACACACTGTCGAGTGTGATGGGGTGCCCTGCAGCGAGCGAGCGTGACATCTTGGGCGCGCCTGCGGGCTCGACGCCGATCACGGTCACGTCGGGCTTCGCCTGTTTGAGCGCGGCGGCCACCCCGGCCAGCAGTCCGCCCCCGCCCACCGGAACAACGACGGTGCCGACGTCGGGCACCTGTTCAAGAATCTCGAGCGCGCAGGTGCCCTGTCCGATGATCACGGCCTCGTGATCAAACGGCGGCACCATCGTCAGCCCGCGGGTCTCGACCTCATGTTTTGCGCGCTTGAGCCGGTCGGCGGAGGTGGTGCCCTCAAGAATCACCTCGCCGCCCCATCGTTTGACGCCCGCGATTTTGATCGCCGGCGCGGTGGTCGGCATGACGATCACGGCCTTCACGCCGCGCCGATGCGCGGCCAGTGCCACGGCCTGGCCGTGATTGCCGGAGGAATACGTGACGACACCCTTGGCGAGCGCCTCGGGCGAAAGACCGGCCAACATGTTTGACGCGCCGCGAATCTTGAACGCGCCACCGGGCTGGTGATGTTCACACTTGAGCAGGAGCGACCGACCCGCCAGATCGGAGACATCCAGCACCGGCGTCCTGCGCACGTCGCCGACGATGCGGGTGGCGGCAGCACGAATGGCGTCCAGGGTGACGAGGGCCATCAGTCGTTCACTTCCGACGCGGCCGTGCTCAGGACTTCGCCGGCAATCACGGCGTCCTCTGACGCGACGAGCAACTCGACGCCACCTTTGAAGGGATACACGCCGCCACAATCATCGGCCCGGATGCTGGCGTCGATGCCGGCGGCGGCCAGTGCTGTACTGGCGAGATCCGCCTCGATGTGTGTTGTAAATGTGCGCACCACCACCCAGTCTTCGTTCATCGCGATCCTCCCGTGCCCCTGGCCTTCATGTAGGCATCGTATCGAAGTCGCAACGTTTTCACCGGATTGGGATTTTCGTTCGGCAGGATGTTCTCATCGGTGACATCGAGAAACATCGTGTACTGACCGTCGCTGTGGGACTCGCCGTTCTTGTCGCCGGTCTCGGCGCGAAGAATATACGCGACGTACGCCGTGCGGCTCTCACACACCGCGGTCGCCGCCGTCTGGGGACCACGTGCACATGAGCATCGGCTGTCGCCGCCGTTTTTGTCTGCCGCTTCCATCGCCGCCATCACACGGTCGGTGAGCACGCCCGTGTTGGCGATGAAGGCCTTGACGGCATCATTCACGACCTCCGCGTTGGTGAGGATGTTGCCCTGGATGGAATAGAAGATCCCGGTGCCGGCGACCTGGCCCTGGACATCGAGCGAGGTCTTGCCGTTGGTGGCCCCGGAAAAACCCGCGTATCGTCCCTGCAGATCGAGGATGCCGAACTGTCGGCTTTCGATGCGCGGGTCAGCCTTAAGAAGCGCGATGATGTCGGCCGGCGCCGTGCCCTTCTCGAGCTCGCGGAAGATCAACATCTGATTGGCGCGTGTGCCATCCACCCCGGCTTGTGCCGCGGCGATGCCTTTGCCCGGCACGACCACCGCCTGGATCCCCTTCAGCCCGCCCCGCGACGTCAGGCCCTGCCCGGTCACACACGTGGCCGAGGCAATAACCAGTGAACCGGTCGCGCGATCAAGCGCCACCACCGACCATGTCGCAAACGCGGGAGTGGCCACAAGCGTGATGAGCCACGTGAGCAGGATCAATTTGATGCGCATGCGGCGCAGTATAACGCGCACCTGTTAGGCTTGGCGGCACACATGCACCTGTCGTTGCTCGACCATCCACGCGGCCGGACGGCTGTCTTTGCGGTCCTCTACGCCAGTGAGGGTGCGCCCATCGGTTTTATCTGGTGGGCGCTGCCCACACTCCTGCGCGCGGCGGATGTGCCGGTCGCGCAGATCACGTCGCTCACCGCCGTGTTGGTCCTGCCCTGGGTGCTGAAGTTCCTCTGGGCGCCTGTGCTCGACCTGCTGCGCGGCCCACGCTGGGGGTATCGCGCGTGGATTGTGGTGTCGCAACTGGTCATGGCCGCGACATTGGTGCCGCTGGTGTGGCTGGACCCGGTCGCCAGTTTTGACTCGTGGCGACTCCTGCTGCTCATGCACGCAGTGGCCGCCGCCACGCAGGACGTGGCCATTGACGCACTCGTGATCGGCACCGCGCCGCCGCAGGAACGCGGGCGGCTCAATGGTGCCATGCAGGCGGGCATGCTCGTGGGGCGCAGTCTCTTCGGCGGCGGGGTGTTGCTGGTCGGGACCACCTTCGGCACCTCCGGGATCATCGTCGCCCTGATCGCCTGGATCTGTGTGCCGCTGCTGTTGATCTCGCTGGTGCGCGAGCCCGCGCGCCTCGTGCTGGCCAACGCCCCGGCCGCGCCGATGGGTGCGGCCCTGGCTCAGGTGTTCCGCATGCGCTCAACATGGATCGGCCTGGCGTTTGCTCTGACCGGCGCGGCGGCCTTCGAAGCGACCGGCCAACTCGCAGGCCCGTTCCTTGTGGACCGTGGTGTGGCCAGCGGCACGATTGGTGTGTTCTTCAGCGTCTATGTGGTGGCCGCCACACTCATTGGCGGGTTGCTCGGCGGGTGGTTGTCGGACCGCTGGGGCCGCACCCGCGCGCTGACGGTCTTCCTGCTCGTGATGGTGGCCACGGTGGCCACACTCGGCTGGATGGACCTGCGCGGGGGTACGCCGGCCGCGCTGCTCATCGTGATGCTGGTCGCGATGTATTTCACGGTGGGCCTGTTCACCGTCGCCAGCTACGCGTTCTTCATGGACCTGACGCACCCGCGCCTCGGCGCGACCCAGTTCACCACGTTCATGGCGGCCACCAACGGCTGCGAATCCTGGTCGGCCTGGGCCGGCGGCGCCCTCGTCGCCTCATCCGGCTACGGCTGGGCGTTCATCGTGATGGCCGGCGTGTCACTGCTCGCGCTTGGATTCCTCAGACTCGGCACGGTTCAGAATCAGACTTTGAGTCGGTAAGGATTTCAACATGGAGGGCCATGGTCCCCATGTTGAAAAATTACTTCATCGTCAACGCGGTAATCGGGAGCGGGCTGGTGCTGGTATTGGAGCCGGTCACGATGCGGCGCAGGTAACCGGCCTGACCGAGATGGAAGGCAATGTGCGCGCCAAGGTGCACGAGAAAGGCCGCTGTGGTCACGGTGTTGCCGCCGGGAGCCATCGGGTAGTCCTCGTCCAGCCGCGCGGGATCGAGGCGCGAGAGGGCGTCAGTAACAGCCTCACTCGCCCGTCGAAGTTCGGCAACCACATCGGCACGTGACGATCCGCGGTGGCTGAACTCGTATTCGCGATTGCGCACATACGAGGACCCACCCAAAACTCGGCCGATGAAGTCCTGCAGGTTCCCGCTCACATGCAGCGCCAGCGTGCCCACCGAGTTGCTCACCCCCGGCGCCAGCGTCCACAACGACGCCTCGTCGGGACAGGCCTCCACCTCGCGGACAAACCCTTCGAGTTCGCGCACGATCTGCACCCGCACAAGATTCAGAAAAACCATGCGCACATCTTAGAATGAGCGGGCGATGAACGACGACGAGATAAACACGTTGTACCGACTGCCGCCGGGCGAGTTTACGGCGGCGCGGAACGTGCTCGCGAAGGCGCGTGGGGCCGCAGGTGCGGCGATCAAAACGCTCGAGAAGCCGTCGTTGCCCGCGTGGGGCGTGAACCAGATCTACTGGCACGACCGATCGACGTTTGATGCGCTCATCAAAACCTCAACCGCGATGCGACAGGCGCATGTGCAGGTCATCTCGGGCCGGAGCGCCGATGTCGCCGGGGCGGAAGCGGCACACACCGCTGCTGTCAAGATCGCCGTGTCATCGGCGAGGCGACTGATTGAAGCCGCCGGTGAAAAGGTCACGCCGGCCACGATCGATGCGATCACGGAAACGCTGCAGGCGCTCCCGACAGATGACGCGCCTGGACGGCTCACCAAACCCCTCAAGCCCCTCTCGTTCTCCGCACTGTTCGCCATGGGCATCCCAGTGGTCCAGGGTCCGACAAGGTCCAGGGTCCACGGTTCCGCCAAGAAAGAGCTGGCCGAACAGGCGGCCACGCGAAGGGCCGCCGAAAAAGTCCTGAAGGCAGCAACAGCGGCGGAAGAAAAAGCTGCAGCGGCGCACGCCGAGGCGAAAAAAGCGGCGACACACGTGGAGCGCGAGTTGGCGCGTGTGCGCGACCGCGTGCAGTTTCTCGAGAAACAACGCAACGATGCCGAGGAGGTCCTGCGTCAACGTGCGCGGGCCCTTCAGGACGCCACCAACGCCCGCATCCAGGCGGCGCAGGATACTCTTCTGTCATGAAGCTGGCGACGTTAGCCTTTGCCCTCCTTTTGATCCCGACCGTCGCCGCTGCGCAGGGGCCTGTCGCGCCGATCACGGTGGAACCCATGCCGTGGGTGGTGGCCGATGTCCGCGTCGGCTGGCCCGGGATCGGCAACGACGAAATCACCGCTGCCGCCATCGGACGGCCCGCCACCGACCTGCCGGGACGGGCCCTGACGGCCGGCGCGGGACTGCACGTGTATCCCCTCCGCCGTGGCCGGTGGAAGCTGGGCGTGGGTGCCGAGCTGCTCCGTGGGCGGGGTCGTTACCAGCGAAAGGACGCCGATGGCGAACCCGTCGGCGAGCAGATCAATCGGACGCTGGAATCGGTGACCTGGCAGGTGTCCATGAACTTCGGGCGGGGCCAGGGCTGGAGTTACGTCACGGTCGGCTCGGGCCTGTTCTCCTTTGACACCTACCTGGGCGACGGCCCCGGGGACGGCCCCGGCAGCACCACCCTGAACGTGGGCGGCGGCGCCCGCTGGTTCAAGTGGAAACACGCCGGGTTCACCGCCGATATGCGCTTCTACCTGACCAAGGACGCGGGCGGCACCACCCTGGTCGCCCCCCGGGGTTCCAAACGTATCGTGGTCCTCTCAGTCGGCCTCTCAGTCAAATAAAAGCCTCCCGGCCACGAACCTTGGACCGTGGACCGTGTCGAACCCTGGACCAGAGGGGGATATACTAGGGAGCTTGAAAGGACTGCGAATTTGAGCAAGGACGATCTGATTGATGTCCAAGGCACCGTGGTAGCCGTCCATAGTGGCGGCCTTTATCGCGTGCAGGTGGATTCGGGCCATGAAGTGCTGGCCCAGTTGAGCGGCCGGATGCGCCGCTTTCGTATCAAGGTGGTTCCGGGCGACCGGGTCACCGTGGGCGTGTCTCCCTACGACCCGGTCCGCGGCATCATCACCTTCCGCGCTCGTTAACACTTCGCGCCATCAGCATTGACTACACCCACAGACACTCCCAAACCCAGGCGTCGACGCCGCAGTGGAGGGGGAGGCGGTCCCCGTCCATCTGCCTCTGCCGCACCGGCGCCCTCGCGCGCCCCGCGTCGGGGTGGACAGGCGACGCCACAGGCGGCCTCGACCACCCGTGAATCGGTCCCCTTTGATCCCGCTCCCCTGCCCTTTGTTGACCTGGTCAGCGACCCGCACGTGCTCGACGCGCTCCAGCAGCGCGGCTTCAAACTGACCACCCCGATTCAGAGCGCCGTGTTGCCGTACGCCCTCAAGGGCCACGACATCATCGGCTGCGCGCAGACCGGCACGGGCAAGACCGCCGCCTATCTGCTCCCGATTCTCGGCAAACTCATGTCGGCCGGCCACAAGGACTCCCACGCGCATACACGCGCGCTGATCCTCGCGCCGACGCGTGAACTCGCGACGCAGATTGACGACGAGATCCAGGGGTTTGCGTATCACGCGCCGGTGGCCAGCGTCGCCGTCTACGGCGGCGTGCCCATGGAACCGCAGGAACGCGCCCTCAAAGCCGGCGTCGACATCGTCGTCGCCACGCCGGGGCGATTGCTTGATCACATGCGCCAGAAGATCGGTGACTTCTCGCGGATCGAAGTGCTCGTGCTCGACGAAGCGGATCGCATGATGGACATGGGCTTCTGGCCCGACGTCCGGAAGATCGCCGAGATGATGCCACCCTCTGAAAAACGGCAGACGATGCTGTTTTCGGCGACGATGCCCGAAGAGGTGATGCGATTTGCGGATGAACTCGCGCCGAAGTCGGTGTTCATCCAGGTGGGATCGGTGCGTGGTCCCGCGCAGACGATCACGCACGAGGCGCGCCTTGTGCACGCGAAGGACAAGGCCGAAGTGCTCGCGAAGGAACTGCGTCGTGAGCGCGGCACGTCGATCGTGTTTGTGAACACGAAGATCGGCTGCGATCGCCTTGCGCGGACGTTGCAGCGCTCGGGCCTCAAGGCCGCCGCTGTGCATGCGGATCGCCCGCAGAAGGAACGGACGCAGACGATCGAGATGTTCCGGTCCGGACGTGTGCAGGTGCTCGTGGCGACCGACGTTGCCGCGCGTGGTCTGGACATCGATGACGTGGCGCTCGTGGTGAACTACGAAGTGCCCCGATCGCTCGATACCTACGTGCATCGGGTAGGCCGCACCGGTCGCCGCGATCTGGCCGGCCATGCCCTTACGTTGTCGGACGATTTTGAGCGGTCCTACCTGGATTCGATCGACAAGGCGTTCGGGCTGAAACTCTTCGAATAGGCTCCCGACCGTCCCCGGTTGCGTTCCGTCTGAACCGCCGGTATGCTCCGGTCCGTGACTCCCAGTAACAGTCGTTTGGCTGCGGCCCTGGCCGTGGTGATGGTGGCGTTGTCGGTATCCACAACCGGCCAGGTGTCGGGCACTGGATTCATCGCCGGCCAGGTGGTGGACGCGGACTCCGGCCAGGGCATCGCCGGCGCCACCATCGCGTTCATCAGCGCGGGTCCTGCGCCCGCAGCCGGCACGCGCGTTGTGGTGCGTCCGGTCGGTGCCGTCACCGACTCGCAGGGTCGGTTCTATTTTGCGGGCGTGGTGGCCGGTCGGTATGTGATTCAGGGTCAGATGCCTGGTTACACGCTGGCGTCCGCAACGCAGACGTTTGAGGTGACCGACGGCGAGCGGAAGACAGACATCAAGGTGCTGCTACGCAAACTGGGCGGGGTGTCGGGCACGGTACGTGATGACACCGGCGCTCCCGTCGTGGGCGTCGAAGTAATGGCGCTGCGCCGCAGCACTCAGGGCGGCAGACCGGCGACTCTGGTCACCGCCAGCCGGAGCCGCACCAACGATCGCGGTGAATACCGCATGTCAGCCATCCAGGCAGGCGAGTTTCTGATCTGCGCCTGCACACGTGAACCACTCCCCTTCGACAGCACATTGTTGACGACGCTGGCCGCACGTCCGCTTGATCTGCTGAGCATTGCGGGCCGCGCCGCCACGGCGGGCGCCGATGCCGTGGCGATTGAGGGTGCGCTGCGGACGATCCCTCCGACGTTTCATCCCAACACCACGCTGGTCTCGCGCGCGACCAGGGTCGTCATCGGCGGCACCGAGTTGGTCAACATCGATATCGAGGCCACGGCCGTCCGTGGCGCGCGGGTCTCCGGACGGATTGTCGGCGCCCCGGGTGCCGTCAACGCGTCCTTCCTCCGACTGAACGCCGTGGGAGACATCCCCGAGGCGGCGAGCGTCACCACCATGGTGCCCATGCTTGTGCATCCGGATGGGCGGTTTGACTTCGCGAATGTCCCGCCGGGGCAATACGAACTCAGCGTCACCTTCCGGCCCGGCATGACCGGTGGAGGGCCATCCGGTGCGGCCCTGGCCTTTATTGGTGCGCGCGGCAACGCGATGGTGCCGACGCCGCCGCGCGGGGGCGGTCCCGGCACTCTCGCCGATCCACTCTGGGCGTCGGAGCAAATCAGCGTTGGTGACCATGACGTCACGGGTCTCGTCGTCGGGTTGAATCAGGGCATGGAGGTCAACGGGCGTCTTCGTTTTGACGACAGAGGAACACCGCCGAGCAGCCAACTGCTCCTGCGTGCCGGCGTGCAATTGATGTCGCTGGAGATGGGCGCTCAGGTCCGCAACTACACGAGTCAACTGCAGCCGGACGGCACGTTCCGCATTGGTGGGATTGTCCCAGGACGGTATGTGATGTTCCCCTCCCTGCCGGTCGGCAACGTGGTCGCGATCATGGCGGGCGGCGAGAACATCACGGACACCCTGCTCGACCTGACCGCCGCAGGCCTGAACAACGTTGAGGTCATCATGTCGATGGCCCCTCCGGGCACGATTGAAGGACGGGTGCAACTGGCACCGGGTGACATTTCTGATCAGGTGTTTGTGCGCGTGTTCCCGACCGACCGCCGGTCCTGGCAGGAACCCTACGGCGCGTTCAGACGATACAAATCTGTTCGTGTGAACCCCGATCTCACGTACACCACCACTGTGCCGCCGGGAGAATATTTCCTTGTCGCCGTGGCGGAAGGGGGCCAGGAGTGGATGGAGCTGCCGACGATTGAGGCGCTCGCAAAAACTGCCGTCCGAGCGAAGGTCGCGGATGGCGAAACGGTGGTGATGGAGGTGCGGCGATGATGCGAACGTTCCTTTTCGCAACGCTGGTGTGCGCCACTCCAGCCGTGGCACAACAGCGGGACGCACGGCCGACGCCCGCAGCCACAACCGTGGCTCCCGCGCCGACGGGCACGGCCTCGTTATCCGGCACGGTCGTCGCCGACGCGACCGGGACACCGCTGGGACACGCGACGGTCGCGTTGATCGGCACGCGCACCGGCGTGTTGAAGGTGACGTCCACCAATCGGGATGGTCAATTTTCCTTCACGGCGCTGCCCGCTGATCGCTACACGGTCGGTGCGAGCAAGTTGCCGTATCTGGGCGGTGTCGCGGGAGCCCGGCGTCCGGCGCGACCCGGATCACCCGTGGTCGTGGCTGATGGCGCTGCGATTCGCGAGCTCACGATCCGGCTGCCATTGGGCGCCGCCGTATCGGGCACCGTGTTCGACGAAAAAGGCACACCCGTCCCCTCGGCTCCCGTGGTGGTGCAACAACGCAAGATGCAAAACGGCGAACGGATCTTCGTCAGCGTGCCGGGCGGAAACACGATGACCGACGATCGGGGGCACTATCGGGTGCATGGGCTTGTTCCCGGTGAATACGTCGTCTCTGTGATGGCACTGCATCGCATCGCCCCCTGGGTGCGCGTGCTCACCGACGCGGAGGTGGATGCGGCGCTGGCCGGCCGCCCTGCGCTCACGGTGGACATGGCGACGGCACCTGCCCCGGGCATGACCCCACCGCAGGCCCCCGTGTTTTATCCGGGCACCACGCGCATTGCCGACGCGGGTGGGGTCCTGCTCGCCGCTGGAGAAGACCGGCAGAACATTGACGTGCGACTCGAGTCCGCGCAGCCCTCACGTATCGAGGGCGTGGTATCGACCGCAGACGGAGCCGCGGTGCCACAGGTGTCGGTGATGATGACAACCGCCGCAGGATCGAGTCCGATGTCGAATGGGGCGACGGTCCGCCCGGGACCTGATGGCCGCTTCAGCATCCAGCCGCAGCCGCCAGGCACGTATGTACTCACGGCAAGAGCAGCCGGCGCCCGTCCGCTGGTCGCGGTGGCGACTGTCGAGGCCAACGGCGTTGATGTGACCGGCGTCCAGTTGGTGTTGCAACCGCCGATGACGCTCCAGGGGCGCCTGGTGACCACCACGTCCACACGATCGCCGTCGCTGGCCGGCCATCGGTTCCAGCTGTCGGCACTGTCGGCAGCCCTCCGCGGCCCCGGAGGCCCCCAGATCTCACCGTCCACGGCCACCGGTCAATTTCAGGTGACCAACCTCATGCCGGGCCGATTTGTTTTTACAGGCGCACCGTTTTTTGGAGCGTCAGGCGACTCGGTCACGTGGGGACTCGCGTCGGTGGTCATCGACGGCATCGACGTCACCGACCTCGCCTTCGACATTGCCGCCGAGACGCCGCCGAAGGAAATCGTCGCGACGCTCACCAACGAATGGCAGGAGATCGCGGGTCGTGTGACCAACGCCGACGGCGCCGGCGTCAGTGACTACACGATGCTCGCCTTCCCCGTCGACGACGCCTACTGGCTCCACAACTCCCGCCGCATCGTCACCACGCTGCCGGCAGGCGACGGACGGTATCAACTTGGCGGCCCCGGGCCCGCGCTGTTGCCGGCGGGTGAGTACTACCTCGCCGCCGTCACCGACGTCTCGAAGGACGAACAGTACGATCCCGCGTTTCTCAAGGCGCTGATCCCGTCGGCGATCAAAATCACGCTCGGCGTGGGAGAACGCAAGGTGCAGGATGTCCGCGTGCAATAGGTCGCTCGCCGCGCTCGCGCTCTTCGTCGTCATCGCGGCGACGATACACGCACAAACACCGTCGGGCCAAGTGACCATCATCGGTCGTGTCGTCGCCGAAGCGACGGGTCAGCCTGTGCGCCGGGCGTACGTCATCGTCCACGGCCCCGACACAAAAACCACGCGCGTGACGATGAGTGACATCGAGGGCGCCTTCCGGTTTGAGGGACTGCCCACAGATCGTTATCGCGTCGGCGCGAACAAGCGCCCCTGGCTCAGTGCCGCGACCGATGTCACCGGCGCGGAGGTGGTGATCAGTCTGCCGACGGGCGCGGTGGTGACGGGAACGGTCACCGATCATCTCGGCCGACCCGAATCTGGCACCGAGGTGAATATCTCGGGCCCGGCGCTGCCCTCCCCACAAGTCGCGACCACAAATCACCAGGGGGAATACCGATTTTTCAGTCTCCCGCCCGGTGAGTACACGATCACACCGGTGCGCCGGAAGGGCGAGTTGCGCACGGTGACCGCTGGCCAGGGCACAGAGCACCAGGTGCCGACGCTGTCGCTGGAGCCCCCCGCTGTCGCGGCGATGCCCGCGATTCCCGGTCGGACGCCGCCACCGGAAGGCAACGGCGTGGTGGCGGGCGTGGCGGTTGACGCGGTCTCCGGCCAGCCACTGGCTGACGTCATGGTGACAAATACGCGGTCCCGGCGCAGTGTGCAGACGGGCACGGATGGACGTTTCCAATTTGACGGTCTGGGCGCGGCCACACACGAATTTCGCGTGAGCAGCCCTGGGTATGCGCCCACATCCTCCGCCGAGGTCACACTCGCGGACAACGCGCGCGTTACGGATGTGACGGTCCGTGCCGGCAAAAACGGCAGCGTCAGCGGGGCCGTACGTGATGAGGTGGGCGACCCGGTCGTCGGCATGCCGGTCTCGATGACGCGCAGGATGGTCGTCAACTTCATGCCGATGATGATGCCCCGCGGCTCCCAGCGCACCGACGATCGCGGCTTGTTTCACGTCGGAAATTTGCCGCCCGGCGACTACGTGCTCTGCGCGTGCGCGGGCGAGCCGCTCCCGATCGACCCGCCGTTGCTTCGGCTCCTCGGACCCACGATGCCCGACGCGGCCGACGTGAGCCGCCTCATCGACCAGACTGTGCGGACGTTGCCGCCAACCTTTTATCCCGGTCGGACGAGACAGTCCGACAGCCAGATCGTGACGGTGGACGTCGGCGACGATCGAATGGCGATGGACATCACGATGTATGGGGTGACGCCGTTTTCAGTCACCGGACGGATGGTGCAGTCGGGAGAACCGCCGACGGAGGCCGTTCAGATCGTGCTCGTTCACGATGGGGACCTGCCCGGCGCGGTCGGTGCCAGCGAGATGCGACCTGTACAGGTCTCTCCGGACGGACGCTTCCGTTTCGCCGGCGTCGCACCAGGAACGCACTCCATCCTGGTGATCCCAAACGCGCAGCAGAAGCGGGGCCCGAACGGCTACCTGCCAGTGACCGTTGTTGATCGGGACGTCGAGGATCTTGTGGTCACCCTCGGCGACGGGCTGACCATCACCGGACGGGTTGATTTCTCAGGCGGCACAAGCCGGCCATCGACGGACGCACTGGCGAAAGCGCGTGTGGGTCTGTCCCCTCTCGACATTTCCGCGCGGCTGTTTGCCTCCATGGGCACCTCCGGTTCGGTCGGCCACGGGGCGCCCCTCGACGAGAATGGTCGATTCAGTGTGGAAGGCCTGGCCCCGGGCCGCTACCTTGTGTCCGTGTCCCTACCGGGCTCGCCGTGGCGCACCGTCCAGCGGGTCGTCTCGGCGGATGCCGACACGTCCGGCAACATGTTGACGGTGGGAGAAACCGGCGCCGCTGACGTGCTGGTGGTCGTCACGGATACGCCGCTGGCCACGCTCGAAGCGACCGTCGAACTGGCGCGTTACGAATCCGCCGGCTCCACACGGGTGGTGGTGTTTCCGACAAACTCCGACTTCTGGCTGGAGCCTCAGCGGTATTCAACGCAGTTCCAGTGGACCTTCGTGAGCCCGAAACACACGGTCCGCATCGAGAACCTGCCGGCCGGCGACTACTTCGTCGCGCGTGTCAGCACCTTCGACTTCGAGATGTCCACGCGTTCACTCGAACGCTGGTCCAAAACCGCCGAACGCGTCACACTGCGCGCAGGTCAGACAACGACGGTGACGATTAATCCGAAAACTCCTTCGCCAACTCCGTAAACTCCCCGTCGGGATCGAGTTCGCGATAGTGCTGCCAGTGGGGTTTGGCTTCGGCGGCGCGGCCGAGTTTTTCGAGCGTCACGGCGAGATAAAAATGCGCCTCGGGGTACGACGGGTTGATCGCGAGCGCTTCGCGATAGTTGACGACCGCCTCGGGATACCGCGCGAGGTCGTGAAAGATGTTGCCGAGGTTGAAGTACGCCTCGAAACATTCAGGATCCACACGAATGGCCTTTTCGTAGATCGCGTCGGCCTCCACGAGTTCATCACGTTCGTAGTGGATGTTGGCGAGGTTCACGAGCGCCGGCACCAGTTGCGGATCAAACAACAACGCCCGTCGATACGAGGCCGCCGCCATATCCAGATTCCGCTCGTCGCCATCGTCGAGTTCGGCGCCTTCGAGGAAGTACTTCGCGGCGAGCGTGTAGTTGGCCGCCTGGATCTGCGCCGCGCGGTCGGCCGCGCCACGCGCGTCCTGTTTGACGGTCGGCAGCGACACGACACGCGCGCGCGGCGAGTCCATCCGCGACGGCTGGAAATCAAACGCGAGTTGCCCGGTGCGCTCCGCCGTGAGACCGCGCAGGATTCCGTTGAGCGGCACGCCACGGGCCAGGTCGGCCGCGGCCGCCTTGATGACGTGCAGGTCGTTGAACGAATACCGGCCGGCGACCGGGCGAATCAGGCCCCACTTGCCCAGATAGCGCAGGTGGTCCTCGCGTAAACCCGGATACATGCCCTGCAGGTCGCGCGCCGAGTAATACCGCGTGCGCAACATCTCCAGATCGGGCAATCCCGCCGCGCGGCACACCGCGTCTTCCGTCAGCACCTCGCGCACATGGGTCGGCCAGCCGTCCGCCGGCGCGTCGCCCGTGCGAATGACGATGGTGGTGTGGTCGGAGAGGGTGAAGGCGCACGTGCCGCCCAGGCGCTCGACCAGCGCGCGCATGTCGCGGCGCGAGAGCACCCCGCCCTTGCCGAGGACGGCCACGTGTTGTCCCGCAAACGGCCGCTCGGCCGGAAGGGTCAAAGTCGCAGGAACGGCCACAGGAGGATCGTAGCAGAGGTATCATCTGCCGATGCTTCTGGCGGGAGATATTGGTGGCACCAAGACGCTGCTCGGCTTGTTTGAACCGGCGGGGGAACGTCCGCGGTCGTTGGTCGTGCGGGAATACGCAACGCTGGACTTTGACAGCCTCGAGGAATTGATTCAGGTCTTCCTCGACGACACGCGCGCGGAATCACAATTACGAGGCTTCTGCCTCGGCGTGGCGGGTCCGGTCTCGGGCCTGGTCGCACGGCTGACCAATGTGCCGTGGCTGGCCGATGCCTCGGTGTTTGCCGAACGGTGGCCCGACTGCCCCATCCGGCTCCTGAATGACCTTGAGGCGATGGCCCACGCCGTCCCCGTCCTTGAACCCGAAGAGCTGGCCGTGTTGCAGGCCGGGGTGCCGGTCCCCACCGGCAACGCCGCCCTCATCGCGGCGGGCACGGGTCTGGGCGAGGCGCTTCTCCATAATGTGCGCGGCGAATTTATCCCGTCGGCCTCCGAGGGTGGCCATGCCGACTTTGCGGCCAGGACGACGAGGGAACTCGCGCTGGTCGAACATCTGACCGGGATTTACGGACGCGTGGACAACGACCGCGTCATCTCGGGCCCGGGCCTGGTGAACCTCTTCCGGTTCACCCACGGCTTTCGGGCGGGAACCGGCACCTGTCCGGCGATCGGCCCCGGGGTGGAAAACGGCGAACTGCCGGCCGCCATCAGCGCCACCGCCATGAGTGGACGCTGTGAGCAGTGTGCGGAGGCCCTGGACATGTTTGTGGAGGGGTATGGCGCGGCGGCGGGCAACCTGGCCCTGCGGTCGGTGGCCACGGCGGGCCTTTATATTGGTGGCGGCATCGCCCCGAAGATACTCCCGGCGCTCGAACGGGGTCCGTTTCTGGACGCCTTCCGCGCCAAGGACCCGCTGACCGACCTGCTCCGGACCATTCCGGTGTCGGTCATCCTCAATCCCGCGGCCGGTCTGCTGGGCGCGGCGGTCGGCGCTCATCCCCAGAAATAGCCTGTCGGCCCCATTTACAGGGCTGTCCGTGACCGGGTAGCATCCTCTGCACCTTTGTTTACGGTGTCTTTACTCCTGTGGAGGATCAATGCGTCTTAAGTTCGTACTTCTCGCGGTTGTCGCGGTGCTGCTCGCACCGGTGGCCGCAATGGCTCAGCAGACAGGCGCGATCGCCGGTCGCGCGGTCGACAGCAGCGGTGGCGCCCTTCCGGGTGTGACCGTTGAAGCCACGTCCCCATCACTGCCGACCGCACGTGTCGCCGTGACCGGCAGCAACGGCGACTTCCGGATGGCGGCGCTGCCTCCCGGCACCTACAGCGTCACCTTCACCTTGTCCGGCATGCAGACGCTGACGCGCAACGCGCAGGTCCAGCTCCAGCAGGACACGATGATCAACGTCACGATGTCCATCTCGGGCGTCACCGAAACGGTGAACGTCACGGCGACGGCGTCCTACGTGGACACCAACTCCGCCACCGTCAAAAGCGGCATCTCCGCGAGCCAGATTGCGAACCTGCCCGTCGGTCAGGAATATCGCGATTTGATTCGCCTGATCCCCGGCGTGCAGTTCACGGCCGATCAGGTCCGCGGCCCGAGCGCGGGCGGCAGCGGTCAGGACAACGTCTATCAGTTCGACGGCGTCAACGTGACGTTGCCCCTCTTCGGCACCCTCTCGGCCGAGCCCTCGTCGCACGACATCGCCCAGGTCACCACGATCAAGGGTGGCGCGCGCGCGATCGACTTCGACCGCTCGGGTGGTTTCACGATCGACTCGGTGAGCAAGTCCGGCACCAACCGGTTCACGGGCGAACTGAGCTATCAGATTCAGACGTCCGGGATGACGGCCGACCTGGTCAGCACCTCGGTCTCCCAGTTCAAGCAGGATCAGTCGTGGCTGACCGGCAGCATCGGCGGTCCGGTCCTTCCGGGCAAGGTGACCTTCTACGGCTCCTACTACCGCCCCGATTTGTCCCGTGAAAACCGCGCGAACGCCTACGGCCCGCTGCCGGAGTTCGACCGGAACCGCAACGAGTTCTTCGGCAAGCTGACGTTGACGCCGATCCGCAATGTGCTGCTGAACGTCAGCCACCGCGACTCACGCCGTGAGGACAAGAGCACCCTGTTCGGCGCGTTCTCGACGCCCACGACGGGCACCGGTGAAGAGAGTGAACAGCGGATCACGACGGCTGAAGGATCGTGGATTCTCGGCAAGGGTCTGGCCACGTTCAAGTACACCCGGTTTGCCAACGAAAACCTGGGTGGTCCCGACAACATTTCGCCGGCCACGCCGAGTTCGACGATCGGGTCCCTGCTGAACATCGCCAGCCTGGAGACGCAGGGGCAGGTCAGCCTGCCGTCGCCGATCACAGGCAACACGGCATTTAATTCGTTCCTGCAGCCCTTCATCGACAAATACGGCTACCTCAACGCCAGTGGCGTGCGTGTGGGTGGCGCGACCTTCGGCTACGCGTCGCAGATCAACGACCAGGACTTCTTCCGCGACAACATCCAGTTCGCCTACAACGTGACGCTGGGATCCAGCGTGACGCACGAACTGCACGTGGGTTACCAGTGGTATCGCGACTCCGAGGAGCTGCTGCGCAGCTCCAACGGCTGGGGCAACATCACGCTGCAGGGTGGCCGCGTGTCCAACGCCGGGCAGCCGATTTTCTACACCGCGCGGTTTCAGCGTCAGACGGCGGGCCTGCCCGCCATCGTGTCCGACTACGAGTCGCAGAGCATCGAGTTCAACGACATGATCCGGTGGAACAACTGGACGTTCAACATCGGTGTCATCGCCAGCAACGACACGTTGTTCGGTCAGGGTCTGCGCGAAGACAGCTCGACCCTCTCGGGCTACGTGTCCGCGCCGGGCAACCGTTACAACATGTATGAGCTGCCGTTCAAGAAGATGATTCAGCCGCGCCTGAGCGTGGTCCGCAGCTACAACGGTGCCGACACCGTCTACGCGAGCTTCGCCCGGTACAACCCGGCGGCCAGCTCGTTGCCCCGCGCCGCGTCGTGGGATCGCAACCTCGTGGGTCAGTTCATCGACGCACACTTTGATGCGTCGGGCCGGCTCTTCGCCGCCGTTCCCGTCGGTTCATCGTCGGGCAAGTTGTTCGTGCAGGACATGACGCCCCGCACGACCGATGAATACCTGCTCGGCACGAGCATGGAACTCAACACGAACTGGTCGGCGCGTGTGTATGGCCGGTATCGCCACAGCACCCACTTCTGGGAAGACACGAACAACAACGCGCGGGTGGCCTACAACCCGCCCGCCGGTGTGCCGCGTGAACTCTACATCCCGGACCTCTCGGCGCGTCTCGCCCAGATCGGGTCCGGTTCGTCCTACGTGATCGCGGAACTCGACGGTGCCTACACGAAGTACTACGAGGCCACCGTGGAATCCGAATACCGCAGCGGCAACATGTTCCTGCGGGGTTCGTACACCTGGAGCCACTACTTCGGCAACACGGACCAGGACAACACCACGGTCGGCAACGACGCGGCCATCTTCATCGGTTCGTCCAACCTGGCCGACAGCGGTGGTCGTCAGGTCTGGGACAACAAGGACGGCGACCTGCGCGGCGACCGTCGGCACATGTTCAAGGCCTACGGTTCGTACAATCTGCCGTGGCACGCGAGCTTCGGCGGCTACATGGTGGCGCAGTCCGGGCACCCGTGGGAGGCCTGGAACTACCGCGCGTATTCGACCGCGATTGTCGGCACCAGCACCAGTGACACGATCCGTTACTCGGAGCCGGCGGGTTCACGCCTGACGAAGGCGCATTACCAGCTGGACTTGAAGTACACGCAGAACTTCCGGCTGCCGGGACGCGCGAACTTCCAGCTGGTCGCGGACCTGTTCAACGTGACCAACAATCAGACGGGCTACAACCCGCAGCCCAGCCAGAACGTGACGTCCTTCGGGCTCTCGCGTTCGTTCTTCCCGCCGCGCAAGCTGCAGCTGGCCGCGAAGATCCAGTTCTAGCACGCACACATCGTCTACATGAACGCG
>CAYRGW010000010.1:0-65730 GCA_964423815.1 uncultured Solibacteraceae bacterium
GCGCCGGCCGTTTCTCGTAGGGCGTGGGCTCGTAGGGCGTGGGCTCGTAGGGCGTGGGCTCGTAGGGCGTGGGCTTCAGCCCCGCCACAACACCTCTTAGCGGAAGCGATACCCGACGAGCACCGTGAACGTACGGTTCTTGATCGAGCCGTCCGACGACTGCGACGCGTCGATGTTGGTGAGGCCCAGAGTGTAGCGTGCGTCCAGCGAGAGGTTGTTCATCTCAACGCCGGCGCCCAGGGTCCAGCCGAAATCCCAGCTCTTGACCTCTTCGTCGAGGTCCTCTTCCACGCCGAGGAAGTCGTTCTTCGCCTTTGCGCTCAGTTTGATTCCCACCTGCGGACCGGTGAAGGCATGAAAATGCACATCATTGGACATGGTGGACCCAAAACGTGCCGTCAACGGCAGGTCCAGGTAGGTCAGGCGCAGCCGGGTCTCCGACGACGTGCTGATGTCCTTGGCCCCACGCTGGCTGAACAGCGCTTCCAGCTGGATGCCGGCGTTGTCGGTGATGTTGCGTCCAACAAACAGACCGCCGACCGCGCCCCAGATGTTGCTGGTGTCGAGCAGGCTGTCTTCGGTGGAGAGGGTGGATGCGTTGACGCCGGCCTTCACGCCGAACGTCATTGGGTAGGTGCTGGTCTGTGCGGCCGCAACGGCGGGCACGAGGACAGTGGCAAAAAGCGCCACCGTGATGACACGACGAAATGACATTGTTTTCTCCATAATCACTTTCCTGATTCAAGTACCGTGCCATTTCACCGAACCCTGAGCGTATTGCGCTATGCAATAACGCACAGCAGCCGCCGCCCCTCGCTCGATACAGTCAGGGCATGTGGAATAAAAACGAACGCGACGGCAAAGTTGATGAACTGAAGGGCAAAGCCAAGCAGGCGATCGGCAAGGCCACAAACGATCCCGCACTGGTCGACGAGGGCCGGGTGGACGAGACCGCCGGCAAGACGCAGGCGACGATCGGCACCGCCACTCGCAAGGTGGGCGAGGCCGTTGAGAACGTCGGGAAAGCCATCAAGAAGTAGTCCGCTTCGCGCGGAACTGCTCAGCATCGACAGTCTGGACGAGCGGGCCCTTGGGCTCGCCGCCAGGCTGCCGGTGGACCCCAATCCACGCCGCCGTGCCACGGACCTGATTCCTCGTTTCGAGGACAACGTCCGTGTGCTGCGTGCGGCGTACCGTGCCCTGGCCGAAGACGGCCGGGCGGGTCACTTCATGGTGCCGGCGGCCGACTGGCTGCTGGACAACTTTCCGCTCGTCTCCGCCGAACTCAGTGACATCCGGCGCAATCTCCCGCGTACTTATGCACGCGCGCTGCCCGTTGTGGCCGCGCCGGAACACCACGGGCACGCGCGGGTGTCGGTCATGGCGATCGAACTCATCCGCCACAGCGACAGCCGCCTCGACGAACCGGGCCTCATTGAGTTCCTGACCAGTTACCAGCGCATCGCGCCGCTGACGATCGGCGAACTCTGGGCGTGGCCCAGCATGATCAAGCTGGCGCTGGTCGAGAACCTCCGTCGCCTGGCCGACGAACTCATGGATGCACGTGCCTCCCGGCAGGCCGCACATACGTTCCTGGCCAGCCATGATCGGCATGGCACCGTCCGTCCCCTGCCCGAGGATGCGTCACCGGCATTCATCGTCGAGTTGCTGCACGGCCTTCGTGAATACGGCGTCGGCAATCCTTCCCTTCGTCAGGCCATCGACGTGGCGCTGGATGCGCGCGAGACAAATGCGGACGAGACCATCCGCGGGGAGATGCAGCGACAAGGTGTGGCGCAGGTCTCGGTGGCCAACGTGATCACCAGTCTGCGGCTGTGCACCACCATGGACTGGCAGGACTACGTCGAGGCCGTCAGCCTCGTCGAGCAGGTCCTGCGTCGTGATCCGTCCGGGGCCTACCCGCGGATGGACTTCCTCAGTCGTGACGCCCAGCGCCGCGCCGTCGAGGCGATGGCGCCCCGCAGCGGAGAGGACCAGGTGCTGGCGGCCCACAAGGCGATCGACACCGCGCGGGAAGCGGCGACCACGTTTGGCGCGCGTGACCGCCGCGCACACGTCGGCTTCCATCTTGTGGATCGCGGCAGGCCCGCGCTTGAGGCGGCACTCGCCCCCCACCCGGGACTCAAGACCCGGAGCCGACGGGTGCTCCGCCGATTCGCCACGCCGTTTTATATCGGGGCCATCACCGTCGGCACCACGCTCCTGCTCGCAGCTGCGATCGTGTATGCGCGCGAGGTGGGCGCCTCTGTCGCGCTGCAGGTGCTGGTGGCGGTGGTGCTCGCGTGGCCGGTCTCCGATTTTGTCATCACGGTGCTGCACGCCCTCGTGCCCAGAGTCCTGGGTCCAACGCGACTGCCCCGCCTCGATTTTTCGACGACCGGTGTGCCGGAGTCCGCCCGCACGATGGTCGTGGTGCCCACCATGTTGACGAGTCGTCCGGGTGTGGATGCGCTCATTGAACACATGGAGGTGCTGGCGCTCGGCAATCTTGATCCGTGTATCCACTTTGCCATCCTGAGCGACTTCGCAGATTCGCCCACCCAGGTCACCGAGGAGGATGCCGAGATCCTGGAGCGGGCCTGCTGCGGCATCACCAAGCTCAATGCGAAGCTGGGCACCGGACACGAAAATCGATTCTTCCTGTTCCATCGTGATCGGCAGTGGAACGAGCGCGAACAGACCTGGATGGGGTGGGAACGTAAACGCGGCAAGATCGAAGAGTTCAATCGCATTCTGCGACAAGCGGCCGACACCAGCTTTTCCACGTGTGTCGGCGACACCGACGTGTTGCCCTCTGTGCGGTATTGCCTGACGCTCGACTCCGACACGCACCTGCCCCGTGATGCGGCAAAGCGCCTGATCGGGATCATCGCCCACCCGCTCAACCAGCCGAAGTTTGACGCCGAGGTCGGACGCGTGACCGAGGGGTACGGCATCCTGCAGCCGCGGGTCAGCGTCACGATGGCCAGTGCGTCGGGTTCGTGGTTTGCCCGCACCTATGCCGGTCACACCGGCGTGGACCCGTACACCACCGCGGTGTCCGACGTGTATCAGGACCTGTTCGATGAAGGGCTGTTCACCGGCAAGGGCCTGTACGACGTGGATGCCTTCATGGCGGCACTTGAGGGACGGGTGCCTGAAAACGCGCTGCTGTCCCACGACCTGTTTGAGGGGTTGTTTGCCCGCGCGGCGCTGGTCACCGACGTGGAAGTCGTCGACGACTATCCGTCCAACGTCCTCGCGCACTCGCGACGCGCACATCGCTGGGTCCGCGGTGACTGGCAGATTCTCGGGTGGCTGCTGCCCTGGGTTCCGTCACGCAGCGGGTTTGTCCGCAATGGCCTGCCCGTGTTGGCGCGCTGGAAAATCTTCGACAATCTGCGCCGAAGCCTGATGGCGCCCGCCATGGTCGCCGCCTTGATTGCGGCATGGACCGTGCTGCCGGGCCGGGCCGGGACCTGGACCATGGTGGTGCTGGGCGCCCTGATGTTCCCGATGCTCTCCAGTGCGGCGGCGTTGCTGCGTGGTCCACGGCTCGGACAGGCCTGGGGGCCATTCCTGCGCACACGTGCCGAGGACTACAACCTGGCGGTCGCGCGTGTGACGTTGCAGGTCACCTTCCTGGTGCATGACGGCGTGGCGCGATTGCACGCGATCGGCACCACCCTGATTCGTCTGCTTGTGACCCGGCGACGCCTGTTGGAGTGGGAAACCGCGGCGACGAGCGCATCACGATTTGGAGCCCTGGGGCCGATGCGCTTCCTGCGCGAGATGGTCGCCAGCCCCCTGGTCAGCCTCGTGGTGGCGGCGACGATTCTGACGTTCCGCCCGTCCGCGATCGCGGCCGCATGGGTGGTGCTGGTGCTGTGGTTTGTGGCACCGGCCGTCGCCTGGGGACTCAGTCGCCCCATGCCCCGTCGCCTGGCCAACTTGACGGAAGCCGACCGCGCGTACCTGCTGGAGGTCGCGCGCCGCACGTGGAAGTACTTCGACACCTTCGTCATCAGCGCCGACAATCATCTGCCGCCCGACAACGTGCAGATCGGACTGACACAGACGATTGCGCATCGTACGTCGCCGACCAACATCGGCCTGGGCATGCTCTCAACGTTGTCCGCGCATGACCTCGGCTTCATCACCACCGACGAACTCGTCGAGCGACTCGGTGCCACGATGGACACACTCGACCGGATGGAAAAGTTCGAAGGCCATCTCCTGAATTGGTACGACACGACCACCCTGGAGCCGATGGCCCCGCGCTATATCTCGACGGTGGACAGCGGCAACCTCGCGGGCGCGTTGATCACATTGTCGGTGGGCCTGCAGGACCTCGCACCTGACCTCGCCCGGCGCATGACTGCGTTCTTTAACGCGATGCACTTCGGGTTCCTGCTTAATCCGGCGCGCCAGTTGTTTGCGATTGGTTTCAGGCTGGCCCACGGGGACGCGCCCGGTCGCCGCGACGTCGCGCACTACGACCTGCTGGCCTCCGAGGCCCGACTCGCCAGTTTTCTCGCCATCGCCAAAGGTGATGTCCCCGAACGCCATTGGTTCCGGCTGGGTCGCCCCACCACAAGTGTGCGCAGCACTCCCGTGCTCCTGTCGTGGAGCGCGACCTTGTTTGAATACCTCATGCCGCTGCTCATCATGCGGTCGTATCCGGAGACGTTGCTGGACCAGTCGTGTTATCTGGTCATCCGCAAACAGATCGACTACGCCACCGAGCGTGGCGTGCCGTGGGGCATCTCCGAAAGTGCGTACAACCTCGTCGATCGTCACGGCGACTACCAGTACAAAGCCTTCGGCATTCCGGGACTCGGACTCAAACGTGGCCTGGGCGACGAACTGGTGGTCTCGCCATATTCGACCGCCCTGGCGGTCGGGATGGCCCCCACCGCCAGCCTCGCCAACTTCCGGCGCCTGGCCGCGGCCGGCCTCGAAGGCACGTTTGGATTCATGGACGCGATCGACTACACGCCCAGGGAAACCGACCCGGCCACGACCGCCGAAAATGCGCCGAACACCGGCGTCGTTGTGCCAACCTACATGGCGCACCACCAGGGCATGACGCTGGTGGCACTCGCGAACATCCTGCTGGCGGACCGCATGGTCGATCGGTTTCATGCCGACCCGCGGGTGCAGGCGACGGAGCTGCTGCTGCAGGAACGTATCCCGCGCGACAGTGGCGCCGTCATGCCGAGGCCGACCGATGATGCGCGTGAGGCGGTGCAGGCGCCGGCCCGACCCGTCCGGCGTTTCCGCACCCCACATACGCGGTACCCGCACACGCAGTTTTTGTCCAACGGCCACTATGTGACATCGATCACCCAGGCCGGCGGTGGCGCGAGTGTGTGGCGCGGCCTGCCGGTTACCCGCTGGCGACGCGACGCCACACGTGATGCCGACGGGCAGTTCATTTATCTCCGGGACGTGCGCAGTGGCCTGGTCTGGTCCGCGACCTATCAACCGACCCGCCTGGAGCCCGAATCCTACGACGTGACGTTTTCCACCGACCGCGCCACCTTCCAGCGGCGCGACCACGACATCTCCACACGTCTCGACGTGGCCGTGGCCACGGAAGACGACGTCGAGATTCGGCGCCTCACGGTGAGGAATCACGGCACTCGCACGAGGGAAATCGACATCACCAGTTATGCCGAGGTGGTGCTCACCCCGGCCGCCAATGATCTGGCGCATCCGGCGTTCGGCAAGTTGTTCGTCGAAACCGAGTACCACCCGCACGCCTCTGCCCTCGTCTGTCACCGGCGCCCGCGGGATCCACGGGACATGCCGGCGTGGGCGTTTCATGCGTTGAGCATGGAGAGTCGGCCGCAGGGTCCATTGGAGTGGGAGACTGACCGCGCCAGATTTGTGGGCCGGGGCCACACCACCGGGAATCCCGAAGCCCTCGACGGGCGCGCCTTGTCGGGCACCACCGGCATCGTCCTCGATCCCATCCTGAGCCTCAGGCAGCGGATCCGATTGGCCCCCGGCACATCCGTCCGGCTGAACTTCGCCACCGGCATGGCCACCGATCGCGAAACCGTCGAGGCCCTGGCGCGGAAATATCACGACCCACAGGCCTGTGGCCGCGCGTTTGGCCTCGCACTCGCCCACACAGAGAGCAGCCGCTATCACCTGAACATCTCGGCCGACGATGCGGTGGTGTTTGAGCGGCTGGCGTCGCGAGCCCTGGGCACGGACCGATCACTGCAGGCGGCCCCGGAGGCGCGCGCCGCCAACACCCTGGGGCAGTCCGGTTTGTGGCGACATGCGATCTCGGGCGACCTGCCGATCGTGCTCGTGCATGTGGAGACCGAAGCCGACCTCACCACGGCACACCAGGTGCTGCGCGCGCAGGAATACTGGCGACTGAAGGGGCTGCGTGCGGATGTCGTGATTATCAACGAACACCCGCACACCTATTTTGACGAGGTGCACCAACGCCTCTCGGTGATGCTGACGGGCGGTGCCTTTCTGGTGCGCGGGGATCAGCTCAGCGCCGCCGAGCACGTGTTGTTTGACGCAGTCGCCACCGTGGTGCTCCGCGGAGAGCTGCGCGCACAACTGGATCGTCCCCACGGCTTTTCGGACGTCTCGGCGCCGCTCGTGCCGACGTACGAGGACCGCGAAGCCGTCGACACAAACGTCCCGACTGTTGTGGAGTTCCGGAGACAGAATGGCGTCGGCGGATTCACCCAGGGCGGGCGCGCGTACGGCGTGGTGCTGGATGGTGCGGCGGAAACCCCCATGCCCTGGGCGAACGTCATCGCCAATCCTCAGTTCGGCACCATCATCACGGCATCCGGCGCCGCGCAGACATGGTCGGGCAACAGCCGCGAGAATCGGCTGACGCCGTTCGCCAACGACCCCATCTCCGACCCCACGTCTGAAGCGATCTACCTGCGTGACGACGAGACTGGCGACGCCTGGTCACCGACCCCGGGACCGATGCCGCGCACTGCGGACTCCGGCCGCTGTGTCGCCACACACACAAGCGGACTCAGCCGGTTCGAACGGGCGGCCTGCGGCCTCACCCATCAGCTTGAGGTCTTTGTGCATGCCGAAGATCCCATCAAGTTCTCGCTGCTCACGTTGACCAACACCACCGACCGTCGTCGCCGCATCAGTGTGCTGGCGTACAACGAGTGGGTGCTCGGCCCTCCTCGCGACGGTGAACACCTGCACGTGGTGACCGAGGCGGATGGTCGCGCCAATGCCATCTATGCGAGGAACCCGTTTAATCGGGACTTCGCGGACCGGGTGGCGTTTGCCGCGAGCTCAGCACCCGTCGCCTCATGGACCGGCGATCGCCGCGCGTTCCTGGGACGACACGGAGACGTCCGGTATCCGGCCGCCCTTCGTGAACATCGGCTGTCGGGCGACACCGGGCCCGGCCTTGACCCCTGCGCCGCATTGCAGGTTGAAGTGGTGCTGGAGCCAGGTCAGCAGCGCGAGATGCTGTTTGTCCTTGGCGAGGGACGCGATCGGGCACACGCGGAGGCACTCGTGGCCGCGCACACGTCGTGTGATACGGCCCGGCGCGCGCTGGCACAGGGGCAAACGGCGTGGCAGGACGTGCTCACGACGGTCCAGGTCAAGACCCCGGACGACTCGTTCGACACGCTGATCAATCACTGGCTGTTGTATCAGACCCTGAGTTGCCGGGTGTGGACCAGAAGCGGGTACTACCAGCCGGGTGGCGCCTTTGGTTTCCGCGACCAGCTGCAGGACGTCATGGCGCTCCTGCACGCGCGACCGGACGTCACCAGGGCGCACATTCTTCGGGCCGCTTCGCGGCAGTTCGTCGAAGGCGACGTGCAGCATTGGTGGCACGAACCCATGGGCCGCGGCCTGCGTACCCGGTGTTCCGACGACATGTTATGGCTGCCCTTTGTCACGGCCGAATACATCCGCGTGACAGGCGACCTCGCGATCCTCGACGAGCGGGTGACGTTTCTCGACGCGCCGCCATTGCCGCCGGATCAGCATGAAGTGTACGGTGCTCCCGCTGTCGCGGCTGAGGACGGATCCCTCTACGAGCACTGCGTGCGCGCGATTAAGCGGGGCACGACGTCCGGGGCCCACGGTCTGCCGCTCATCGGCAGTTGTGACTGGAACGACGGTCTGAACCGGGTCGGCCCTGAGGGTCGCGGCGAAAGTACGTGGCTTGGATTTTTTCTCGCCACCGTCCTGCACAACTTCTCAGTGGTCTGTGATGCCCGGCACGATGACGCCCGGGCGCGAGCCTATCGGGCGGACGCGCGGCGACTTTCGGTCGCACTGGATCAGGCGTGGGATGGGGCCTGGTATCTCCGCGGTTATTACGACGACGGGTCGCCGCTGGGATCGTCGGTCAACAGCGAGTGCCGGATTGATTCCATCGCACAGACCTGGGCCGTGTTGTCGGAGGCCGTGCCGCAGCGACGCGCGGAGCAGGCCATGGACGCCGTCCGATCCATGCTGGTTGATCGGGGATCACGCGTCATTCTGCTGTTGACCCCGCCCTTTGATCGTTCAGCGCAGGACCCCGGCTACATCAAGGGGTATCCGCCCGGTGTGCGCGAAAATGGCGGCCAGTATTCCCATGCGGCCACCTGGGTGATCATGGCGCTGGCCAAACTCGGCGGTGGCGACGAGGTGATGGAACTGTTCCACCTTCTCAATCCAATCAACCACACCAGGACGATGGCGGACGTGTTGCGGTACCAGGCCGAACCGTACGTGATGGCCGGCGACGTCTACAGCCGGGCGCCACATGCCGGTCGTGCCGGATGGACCTGGTATACCGGGTCGGCAGCGTGGATGTATCGCGCGGGCCTGGAGCGGATCCTCGGACTGCGGCGACGAGGTGCCACGTTCAGCGTCATGCCCTGCATTCCCGCATCGTGGCCGGAGTATTCAATGACGTGGCGGGTGGAGGGCACGACGTACGAGATCGTTGTGTACAACCCGGACGCGGTGTCCGTCGGCGTGGCCGAGGCCGTGTGTGACGGCGTGCCCGGCGATCCGTCGGCCTTGCCCCTGGTGCTCGACGGTCAGCGACATCAGGTGCGGATCACGCTGGGGGATCCTGGGTCATCTGCTCTTTGACCGCGATCTCCACGCGCTCGGACTTGATGTCGACCCTGAGGCGGCCATAGAGGCTGAGGTACACGTTGGCCACCGCGGTCATGGCAAACAGCGCAATGGCGTACCCGCGCCAGTCGTCCATCAGCAATTGATACCTGGTCACGATCAGGACCAGCGCCACGACGTAGTGGCTGAAACAATATTCGCAGGTCAACATGTAGAAGAACTTGCGCACCACCATGTGGGGCGCGTGTTGGCTCTTGTGCACGCAGAACTCGCGGCCCTCACGGAACACTTCCTCGTGCGTGACCGTCCACGCGATACACGCCACGACCAACGCCAGCACAAAGAGCCAGCACAACTGCACAAGGAGGGGCGCCATAGTCGCGACTGTAATACAAGGCGTGAAGATTTCGCCGTACAATCCTGGGCATGCATGCGACGCTCCCCCTGCCGCGAACCATTGTGTTCAGTGACGGGGCCACCAAAGGCAATCCCGGCCCCGGCGGCTGGGGTGCCATCGTTGTCACGCCGGAAGGCCATGTGACGGAGTTGGGAGGTGCGGAGGCGCACACAACCAACAACCGGATGGAGTTGACCGGCGCGATCAAGGCGCTGGAGTGTGCGCGAGGTGCGACCGGCCCCGTGGACGTGTATACGGACTCCACGTACGTCATCAAGGGCATCTCCGAGTGGATCTGGGCCTGGCGGCGACGCGGGTGGAAGACCGCCGAAGGGGCCGACGTGTTGAACCGGGAGTTGTGGGAGGCGTTGTCCGCGCTGGTCTCCCCGGCGGTCCGCTGGCACTACGTGCGGGGCCACGTCGGGACACCCGGCAACGAACGGGTGGATGTGATCGCGGACACACACGCGCGCAAGGTGCCGGTGCCGCTGTATACGGGTCCGGTGACCGGCTACAGCGTGGACATTCTGGACGTGCCCGACGACACCTCTGTGCCGCCCCGCTCCAAGGCGCCGCGCAAGGACAAGATCGTGGCGCACTCGTACCTGAGTGTGGTGGATGGCAAACCCATGCGGCACTCCACATGGGCCGACTGCGAACGGCGTGTCAAGGGCACGTCCGGCGCAAAGTTCAAGAAATCCGTGAGCGCCGCCGACGAGATCGCCATCCTGCGCGACTGGCGTGTGAATCCGGCGGATTTGTCTTAAACCCTGTTTAAGACGTCGGGTGTCTTTTTCTGCATTGCTGAGAGCGGAAAAAGACACCCGACGTCATTTCGGCGATCTCCCACGGTGCTCGGCGAGCCGGCGTCGGATCAGCGCCAAATCCAGTTCCGCTTTGCTCAATTCCGTTTCCAGCTCCATTCGACGCAGCTTCGCCTCGGCGACCTCGACGAGCGACGAGACGCCGGCCTCGGCGCGTTGCGCGAGGCGCTGAACCTCTTTGGCGGCCAGGGCGATTTGTGGTCCAAGCGAGGTGGTCCGCAGTTCGGCCTCGACTTCGAGTGCGAGCAGTTCGGTTTCAACGGCCTGAATTCGGCCGGAGACGAACTGCTGACGGATGGCCTGCTTCCTCTGCAGGGCCTTGAGCGAGGACTCGACGCCCTGCACCAGCGTGCGCGCCTGCTCAAGGTCCATTGGTGCGAGGGTCCCGATCTCGACCCGGGTGGCCACATCGAGTGCCACTTTCCTTCCCACCTCAAGGGTCTTTTCGGGCACCGACATTTCAATGCGCAGCCGCTCCGTAACGAAGTCCCGTCCGGAGACTTTCGGCGCCCACAACTCTGCGCGCGGCTCCCGACCTGACAGCTGAATCTCCTCAAGCTGCAATTGCACGATGTTGACTTCTGCCTGCGCGGTCACCACGGCGACGCCTTTGTCGAGCACCGTCTTGACGTCCGACATGCCGACATTGAAGCGGGCCTCAGCGGCCTTCTGTTCGCTCGTGGCGAGTTCAAGTCGCTGTCGCGCGAGATCGGCGCGCTGCCTGTAGGCCGAGGCGAGTTGGTCCCGCCCCTGGTTGCTCTGTACCTCGTACGCCGCGGCGACCGCCGCCGCTCCCGCACCCATGGACACCAGGATCAGCACGACCGCGGCAGTCGCGACCTGTGCGAGCGACCAGGTCGCCCAGCGTGGCGCACGGACGTCCCGGTTGCGGCGGCGCGCCTCGCTGCCGATCTGTGATTCCAGTCTGGCGACAAATTCGACTGACGGTTCGTGACGTTCTTCTGGAGCAGGCATGGTCAACCCTTTCTGACAATCCGGGTGAGTTTTGATTTAAGTCTGGCGCGAGCGCGCCGCAGGCGGCCTTCGACCGCACGTTCAGACAGCGAGCGCGCCGCCGCAATTTCACTCACAGACTGACCGTCGAAGTAGAACGCTTCAAGCACCTCGGCATGGGCAGGGCGCAGCTGCGCGAGCCCCCACCCGACCACAACCGCAGAGTCGGGAGCGGCTGGAGAAAACCGCTCATCTTCGATCTCAAGGAGCGCCGGATCGATCGAGTCCGGCCGCTGCTTGCGAAAATGGCTGATGAGCGTATTCCGGGCGACCCGAATCAACCAGGCGACCGGATCATCGGGCACCCCTCGGGCCGGCCAGGTATCCAGGGCCCGCATCCACGTCTCCTGGACGAGATCTTCGGCCAGGCCGGTGTCGCCGCCCACCCGCCGCGACACGAAGGCGTAGAGCGGCCGGATGGTGTCCCGATAGACCTGGAGCAGCTCGGCTTCCGGCAGGTGTCCGCGCACATGTCTATTGACGTTCGAATCATCCCAGAACCCACGATTTTTCTTTCAGGATGGCACAAAGAGCTTTCACAACGAGACATGGAGACACGGAGACGCAGGGCTGGGGCCAGCCCTCACCCCGCAGTCCGCCCCATGGATCCCCATGGCCCCCCATGTTGAAAAGAACCTCCCAGTCCTCCAAGTCTCGCTGTGAAACCGCACTACTAGTACGATGAGGGATGGTCCCCCTCTCAGTACTGGAACTTGGACGTGTGCGACAGGATTCGACGCGGCGCACGGCGCTTGACGAGGCGGCGGTCGTCGCCCGGCACGTGGAGGCACTGGGATATCACCGCATCTGGGTGGCCGAACACCACAACATGCCGATGGTGACCACGGCGGCCACGGCGGTGGTCATCGGACACCTTGCCGCGGCCACCACCACCATTCGGGTCGGCGCGGGCGGCATCATGTTGCCGAACCACGCGCCGTACGTCATCGCCGAACAATTCGGAACACTCGAGACACTCTTTCCAGGCCGAATCGACCTGGGCCTCGGTCGCGCGCCCGGCACCGATCAGGTGACCCTGCGCGCGCTGCGCCGCGACCCCGCCAACGCGGAGCATTTTCCGCAGGACGTGCTAGAGCTGCAGGCCTTCCTTGGACCGTTGTCCCCGGGCCAGCGCATTGAAGCTGTACCGGGGTCGGGCACCAACGTTCCGATATGGATTCTGGGATCGAGCCTCTTTGGCGCACAACTCGCGGCCGAGTTTGGTTTGCCGTTCAGCTTTGCGTCACACTTTGCGCCCAAACACCTCGATGAGGCGGTCGCGGTCTATCGCGCGCGCTTCAAGCCGTCACGCCAGCTCTCGACGCCCTACGTGATGGTGGGCGTCAACATCGTCGCAGCCGACAGTGATGCTGAAGCCCGGCGGCTGGCAACGTCACACCGGATGTCGTTCATCGATCTGTTTCGCGGAACGCCGCGCCAGCTGCTGCAACCGCCGATTGATGACCTGGACACTTACCTGTTGCCGCACGAGCAGGAGACAGCCGGCAAGATGTTCCGCCGCGACATCGTCGGCTCGGGCGAGACCGTGCGAGCGGGCATCCAGACACTCGTCGACCGCACCAAGGCCGACGAACTGATCGTGGTGTCGGACGTGTACGACTTTGCCGCGCGGTTGCGGTCGTTTGCGATTATCGCCGAGGTCATCCGTCCACAGAACCATCGGCCAACGCCGACAGCCGTTTCGGGGATCGGATAATCAGGCGGCGAGAGTGAGACGACAGGATGCCGTCGCTTTTCCATTTCGACAGCGTCCGGCTCACGGTGTACAGCGTCGTCCCCGTGAGGTCAGCCAGTTCCTGCCTGGTCAGGACATGGGTGAGCAGGATGCCTTCGTCGTGGGGTCGGCCGCCCTGGCGCGCAAGGCGCACCAGCGTCATGGCCAGGCGTCGCCCGACTTTTTGTGTCGTCACTTCGCGAACACGGGTCAAGGCGTCGGTCATGTGCGCAGCCATTTCGCGCATGATGTTGGCCGCCAGCCGCGGGAACTGCGTGACCAGGGCCTGCAGTTCGACTGCTGACCACGCATGGAGGGTGGTGGCCTCGACGGCCAGCGCGCTGATTGGATAGGTCGCGTGCTCAAGGACGACCACCCCGCCGAAGGGATCGCCCGCGCCAACAAACCGCACGATCAACTCCTGGCCCTCGGGGGTGTTCTGGACAATTTTTAAGGCGCCCGTGGCAATCAGATAAAACGTCGTCGCTGGGTCGCCCTGTCGAGCCAGCCACTGCCCGTTGCGGGCCTTCACCAGGGTTGCGTTCGCCAGGCACGCGCGCCGGTCGGCCTCCGTCAACCCATCGAACACGCGCGAGTGCAGCACGTCGCGCCCAGTGTCCATGTGCGTGATTGTACCCAATGTTGCGCTAGCGCAAAGACGCGGCTCCGCAGACCGGCTACCGTGGGCACATGGTTATCACCCCCGAGACGCCCATCGCCACGCTGGTCCGTCAGATACCGGCATCCATCGCCGTCCTCCAGAAACATGGCGTGGCCTTCTGCTGCACCGGTGCGACGCCTCTGGCTGCCGCCTGTGCGCACCATGGGATTCCGGCGGCCCGTCTGCTTGAGGAGATCGATCAGGCGCGACTGCGCCAGACGCAGGTGCTGCCGATGGACGCGCCACTCGTGAGCGTCATCAGGCATATTCAGAAGCACTACCATCAGCCCCTCCGAGAGGAGTTGCCGCGAATCTCGGCACTCCTGGCCAAACTTGTGCTGCGTCACGGCGAGCGACTGGCAGACGTGCTTCCACCACTCCAGGTCACGTTTGAGTCCTTCCGTGCTGATCTTGAGCACCACATGACCAAGGAGGATCTCGGACTGTTCCCCGCACTGATCAATCTCGACGCAGCCGTCCCCGGCAGCGACACGGTGCGCCACTGGCTTCACAACCCCATCGAGATGCTGGAAGCGGAACACGACGATGCGGTCGCGGCGATGCAGCGGATGCGAATGCTCACCGACAGCTACACCCCACCCGATGATGCGTGTCCCACCTTCCGCGGCGCCTACTATGCGCTCGCCGAGCTGGAACAGGACATGCAGGCACATATTCGTCTCGAACAGGACATGTTGTTCCCACGCGCACTCGCGCACGTCGTCAGTCTGGAGGCCCGATCGTGATTCCCACCGCAGAAGTATTGTCAGTTGCGTCGCTTGTGAGCCCCGTTGAAGGGGGGATCGGCAGCCGGATCCTGAGCAAGGCCCCCGGCGGCACGATCACACTTTTTGTGTTTGATGCCGGCCAGGGCCTCACCGAACACACGTCGCCGTACGACGCGATGGTGCTCGTGCTTGAGGGGGAGTTCGTCCTGGTGATCGGTGGCGTGGAGTGCCGTGCGCCGGAAGGTTCCATCGTTCGACTGCCTGCCAACGTGCCTCACGCGCTGGACGCGCCCGTGCGCTCACGGATGCTGCTGATGATGGTGAAGTGAGCTAAGGTGTGAGCACACCTTTGACTTCAGGATCCGCGTCCCCATCGGCGGCCGGAGGCACACGCGCGCTCGTCCTTGCGACGGGCGCGATGATGGTGTCGTTTCTCGGCTGGGCGCTCATTGGCGGCCTGGCCCCGCAGTTTGCCTCGCTCTACAACCTGAACGCGTCGGCGACCGCATTCCTGGTGGCCGTGCCGGTGTTGCTGGGCTCGATCGCCCGGCTGCCCGTCGGCATGCTGACCGACCGTTTCGGCGGCCGGATCACCTTTACGGCGGTCCTGCTGTGTGGTGCTGCGGCGGCGTGGCTGGTGCCACAAACCACGAGTTATCGCCAGTTGATCGGCGCCGCATTCCTGCTGGGGATCGCCGGGTCGTCTTTTGCCGTCGGCGCCGCCTTTGTCTCCCGCTGGACGCCTCCGGAAAGGCAGGGCACAGCCCTCGGTGTGTACGGTCTCGGTAATCTGGGACAGTCCTTCGCGGTGTTTGGCGGCCCGGTGCTGGCAGCCGCAGCGGGATGGACGACGGTGTTTTACAGCACCAGCGTGTTGTTGCTCGTCTTTGCGGTGGTCTTTGCGGTCTTCGCCCGCAATCCTCCCGGCGTCGTGCGTCCGTCCGGCCTGGCGCCGATGATTCGGGTGCTGACACGCGAACCCGTCGCGTGGCTGCTGGGCGCGTTCTATTTCCTGACGTTTGGCGGGTTCGTCGCCTTCTCCATCTATCTGCCGACACTGCTGCGTGATCAATTCGGATTGGCACCGGCTGACGCCGGCTTCCGCGCCGCAGGGTTTGTCGTGCTGGCGACCGCCATGCGGCCTGTCGGTGGATGGCTCGCGGATCGTGTGGGCGGTGCGCAGGTGTTGTCCTGGGTCTTTGGCGGGATTGCCCCCTTCGCGCTGTTGCTGGCGTGGCCGGAGATGGTGCCGTTCACCGTCGGCGCCCTTGCCTGCGCCGCGTTGATGGGGATGGGCAACGGCGCCGTCTTCAAACTGGTGCCCCAACACTTCCCGAAAGAAACGGGAACCGTCACCGGACTGGTCGCGGCACTCGGCGGACTTGGAGGATTTTTTCCGCCGCTCCTGCTTGGGGTCTTCCGTGACGCATTCGGAGTGGCGTGGCCGGGATTTGCGCTGCTCTCGCTGGTGGCCGTCGTGCTCGGCGTGGCCAACCGCCGCGTGTTTGCCAGCGGCGAGCGCACCTGGCGGCTGGCGCTGCCCGCCCTGTCCAGAAGCAAAAGCGACCAGATTCGCGCCGCGACCTGGGCCACCATCTGGACGCTCGCGTTGTGCGCGTCGATTGTGGTGGGCTCGCGCAACCTGCAGAACTTCGACGCGGCATTGGTGGTCTACACCTTCGCGGTCATCGTCGCGACCTGGGGCGTGGTCTTTCACTACACCGTGTGGGTGCAGAAGCCGCCGACCGAGGTCTACTGGCGTCGCGGGTTTGAACTGGCGCGCCAATTGGGTCCCATCGGCGCACTGCGGCGCCTGGTGCCGCTGACCGCGACACACATCGTCGGCCAGACCTTTATTCGTGAGCGCTCACGCCTGCGCTGGTGGATGCACCTGCTGCTCTCGTGGGGCACCATGCTGGCCGTCGCAATCACCTTTCCCCTGGTGTTCGGGTGGATTCATTTTGAATCGTTGCCCAACGACCAGATGACGTACGTCACCTACGTCTTTGGGTTCCCGACGATGTCGTTTGCGGTGCGGACGGTCACGTCGTGGTTGCTCTTTCACGGACTGGATATCGCGGCCGTGATGGTGCTGGCCGGCATCTCGTTGTCGTTGTGGCGACGCATGCGGGATCGAGGCGCGTTTGCGGTCCAGACGTTTGCGATGGATTTTGTGCCGCTGCTGATGTTGTTTGCGATCTCGGTCACGGGGTTGGCCCTGACGGTCTCGGCCATGTATCTGCGCGGGAGTTTTTACGGATTCCTGGCGATCACACACGCCATCACGGTGATTGCGGGCCTGCTGTACGCGCCGTTTGGCAAGTTCTTCCACATCTTTCAGCGGCCTGCGCAGTTGGGCGTGAAGCTGTATCAGGATGCCGGCGCGGCAGGTCCCGGCGCGCACTGCGCGCGGTGCGGCGAACGGTATACGTCCGCGTTGCACCTGGGCGACCTCAAGCAGGTGCTGCCGCAGGTGGGATTCAACTATTCAATGCCGGCACCATCGGCGGTCTCTTCGAATGCGCCACTGACCCACTGGCAGGATCTATGTCCGGCGTGCAAGCGGCGCACCGTCGCCTTCGCGCAGCTGAGAATCAAGGAGGCTGCCCGTGTCTGAGCGCCCGCCGTTACAAGAGCTGATTGAGAAATACGGTCCGCACACCGCATCGGTCCCGCCGGGCGGGTGGGAATCACGCGGGGATCACGCGTCGGAAACCCTGGTAAAGACCCACTGCTGCTTTTGCGGACAGCAGTGTGGCATCCAGCTGAAGGTGCGCGACAACACGGTCGTGGGATTTGAGCCGTGGGAAGAGTTCCCCTTCAACAAGGGAAAGCTCTGCCCCAAGGGGGTGAAGCGGTATCTGCAGGGTGCCAGTCCGGATCGGTTGCTTGAGCCGCTGATGAAGGCGCCCGGGGAAGGGTTCCGTCCGGCCTCGTGGGAAGAGGCCATGGCCTTCACCGCGCGACGGATTCAGGAGATTCGCGCCGAGCACGGTCCCGACTCCGTGGCGATTTACGGCGGCGCGTCGCTGACGACCGAGAAGGCGTATCTGCTCGGCAAGTTTGCGCGGCTCGCAGTGGGCACCCGCCACATCGATTACAACGGCCGGCTGTGTATGGTGTCGGCCGGCACTGCCTACAAACTCGCACTCGGGATCGATCGTGCCCCCAACAGCTGGGCGGATATTCCGAAGGCGCAGGTGCTGCTGGTGGCCGGCGCCAATGTCGCCGAGTGTGCGCCGATTACCACTGACTACATCTGGCGATGCCGCGACAACGGCGGCAAGCTGATCGTGGCGGACCCGCGGATGACGCCGATCACGCGCAACGCGGACCTGTATCTGCCCGTGCGACCCGGCACCGACCTGGCGCTGTATCTCTCCATGCTGCACGTCATTCTTCGTGACGGTCTTGAGGACCGCGCGTTCATCGACGCGCACACGTCAGGCTTTGAGCAGGCCGTGGCGTCCTCGCAGCGATGGGATCCGCTGACGGCCGCCGAAGTCACGGGTGTGCCGCCGCAGTCGATCGAAACCGCCGCGCATTGGTTTGCAGAAGCTGACCGCGCGATGGTGCTGCACGCGCGTGGCGTTGAACACCACAGCAAGGGTGTGGAGAACTGTCTCTCGCTCGTGAACCTGTGTCTGGCCACGGGCCACTTCGGGCGCGAGGGTGCCGGGTGCGTGATGATCACCGGACAGGGCAACGGCCAGGGTGGACGAGAGCACGGACAGAAGTGCGACCAGTTGCCTGGGGCGAGGTCCATCAGCGATCCAGAGGCTCGTGCGCATGTGGCCGGGGTCTGGGGTGTGTCCCCTGATGAAATTCCACAGGCCGGGTACTCGGCCGTCGAGATCATGGAAGCGATTCACCGCGGTGAGATCAAAGCACTGCTGTCGATCTGTTTTAACCCGCTGGTCTCGTTGCCCGATGCAGCCTTTACGCAGGAAGCGCTGGAGCGCCTCGAGTTCTTCGGTGTGGTGGACTTCTTCCTCTCCGAAACTGCGCACTTTGCCGACGTGGTGTTGGCCGGCAGCCTGCAGGAGGAACACGAAGGTGTGGTGTGTACGGCCGAAGGCCGCGTCGTGCACATCCGCAAGGCCGTCGACCCACCCAGGCAGGCGCGGGAGGATTGGAAAATCTACGTCGATCTGGCGGCGCGCCTCGGCAAAGCGGACCTGTTTCCCTACACCGAGCCGAAAGACATCTTCGAGGAACTGCGTCACGCGTCTCGTGGGGGCACTGCCGATTACTACGGCATCACCTACGACCGACTGGACAAGGAGATGGGCGTGTTCTGGCCGTGTCCGTCGGAGGACCACCCGGGCACCCCGCGACTTTTTGAGGGCGGACATTTCCACTTTCCGGATGGACGGGCGCGCATCCTGCCAACCGAATACCGCGAGAGCGGGGACCCGGTGGACGCCTCTTTCCCTGTGTATCTGACGACCGGGCGTGTGGTGAGTCAGTACCTCTCCGGCACACAGACCCGTCGCATCGGGCCGCTCGTTGATCAGTGCCCGGCGCCGCGTGTGGAAATGCATCCGACGCTGGCGGCGGTCCACGGACTGCAGGACGGCGATCAGGTCACGGTCACCACACGGCGGCGCGCCATCACGCTCGCCGTACATGTCGTCAAGACCATTCGCCCCGATACGGTGTTTATCGCCTACCACTGGCCCGACCGCCAGAGTGCCAATCAACTGACGCATCGGACCCTCGACCCGCGCAGCAAGATTCCCGAGTTCAAGGTGTCTGCGTGCCGTCTGGAGAAAGCCACCGCATGAGCGAACTCGAATTTTTTGTGGATCCGTCTCGGTGTATCGGATGTATGTCGTGCGTGAATGCGTGCGCGGAGTGCGACACCCATCGTGGTCACTCGATGATTCACGTGGACTTCCTCGATCGGGAGGAGAGCACGGCCACGGTCCCGTTTGTGTGCATGCACTGCGAGAATCCGACCTGCGCGCAGGTCTGTCCGGCCGATGCCATCAAACAGACCGAAGACGGCGTCGTGCAGTCGTCGCTCAAACCGCGCTGTGTCGCCTGTTCAAACTGTGTCGTCGCGTGTCCCTTCGGCATCCCGAAGATGCCCTCGCGACTCGAGCAGATGATGAAGTGCGACATGTGTTACGACCGCACGTCGGTGGGCAAGAAGCCGATGTGCGCCACGGTGTGCCCGAGTGGTGCGCTCGCGTTTACGCTCCGGTCCACGATCGAGAGTGAACGCCGGGAGGTGCCCGTCAACGAGTTCATCTTTGGCCGACAGACGGTCCGGACGAAGGTGCACATGATGGTGCCGGCCGGCACCGCCACGATCAGTCTTGATGTGCTCGACCACCTGTGGGTTTCGCACAAAGGAGTGCCGCAATGACCCCGCCGACCTTACCCCCTCCACCGCCGGGCGACCCACTCTGGCGCGATGAGTTTTCGGTCTACGCCGCCGAGGAGCGCTACGTCAGCCGCCGCCAGTTTGCCAAGTTCCTGACGATGACGAGCGTCGGGATGTTTGTGGGCCAGGTGTGGATTCTGGCGAAAACCTGGATGGCGCCCAAACACACGTATCCGGTGGCCGCGATTGCCGACGTGGCCGACGTCCCGGTGCAAGGTGTGAAGTTGTTCAGGTACCCGACCGAACATGACACGGCCATTCTGGTGCGCACGGACGCGGACACATTTGTGGCCTACAGCCAGAAGTGCACACATCTATCGTGCGCCGTGTTTTATGCGCCTGAGCGCAAACGCCTGGAGTGCCCGTGCCATGAGGGGTACTTCGCCGTGGATACCGGCCGGGTGCTGCAGGGCCCGCCGCCTCGGCCCTTGCCGCGCATTCTGCTGCGCCGGGATGGCGACACGATTCTCGCGGTGGGCGTGGACAATCACGCCGAAGGATGACCATGGAGTCCCGACCCACCAGAAAAGGGCTGACGGCCCTCGACGCCGCACTCACCATGATCGTGATTCTGCTGATCGTCCAGATGTGGCTGTTGACCGCGACCCTGGAGTCGTATCTGGCCGGGCACGTCGATGTCGTAATGCCGGGGCTGGGCGTCTCGGCCCTGCTCATGGCGGCCTGCGTGGCGCTGTACGCGTTTGTCCGGCGCATCGACCGCGAGGTCAAACGCGCCCGGGTTCGCTGAGCGCTCGCTTCAACCTGCGCCAAACGCACGCTGCGCGTGCATACTGGACCAGGCGCAAGGCAGCTACCGCGACTTGAAGTCACGCGCATGGTCATTCACCGTGTCGGTATTGTCACTCACCGGAAGTGCGCACGCACAAACACACGGCCCGAGCCGGACTTGAGATAGCGCTCGAAGCGGGCGGCACTCTCTTCTGTCTGGAACTCGGTCAGCGTGACTGGAGACCACGGCCGGAACCTGGCGGTGGAGACATTGCCGCCGGCATTGTGCGCGGCAAGACGCTTCGCGAAATCGGAGGTCAGGCCGATGTAGGTTCGGCCGGTGGCTTCGCTGCGGATCACGTAGACGAAACGCTTGGGGAGCATCTCCGGCACGCGTGCAAGCATTGGACCGCATCGGGAATCGATGGGACGGCGCGGAGACGCATTCGAGCATCAGAGCTTCTGGGTAGTGTCTGCCCACCTTCGCTAATCGCTCGCTTCGCGAGCAGCTTCGGCGGGCAACCTTCGCATGGGCTCGCGAGAGGCTTGTCGGCCGGAGCCGCACGCGTAGCGTGCGCTTGGCGCAGGTCGAAGCGAGCGATTAGCGAAGGTTGGCGGAGAGGGTGGGATTCGAACCCACGTGCCCTTGCGGGCAAGACGCTTTCGAGGCGACCCCGTTACGACCACTTCGGTACCTCTCCGCAGAGGGGGGACGGTCCATTAGGATCGCACATCGGGGGCGACCCCGGCAACTTTTAGCCCCGTTTGGCCGAGAAAAACGACTGCAGCAGCTCGCGGCACTCGGCCGCGAGCACGCCTGACACGACCGTCAGGCGATGGTTGAGCGCCGGGTGTTCGTGCGCCCGCTGGGTGGACTCCATGGCGCCCGCCTTGGGTTCGGTCGCGCCATACACGACGGTCCCGACCCGCGCATGCATCACGGCCCCCACACACATCAAACAGGGCTCAAGGGTGACGTAGAGCGTCGCGCCCGGCAGGCGGTAGTTGCCCACGTGGGCGGCGGCATCACGCAGCGCCATCACCTCGGCGTGGGCCGTGGGATCGTGCGAGGTGATGGGCTGGTTGCGGCCACGCCCAATCACCTGCCCGTCCACCACCACGACGGCGCCCACGGGTACCTCGCCCGCGTCGCCGGAGGCGCGTGCCAGCGTCAGCGCCTCGCGCATGAACCCGTCGTGCACGTCAGCGCCCGATCGACACCATCACACGGACGGACACACCGCCGAGGTTATCCTCACCAAACGCCGCGAGGGATCCGCCGGCATCCTTGACCTTCGCCGTGCGCCAGGCCACCTCGGCTCCGGCCGACACAAAACGCCAGACCGACACGTCCACGCCGCCAAACACCACGGCACCCGTGTAGGTCTCGCTCACGCGCTCCGAGCCGACGTCACCGGTGGACGTTTCTTCATACTTCATCCACAGTGCGCCCGCGCCGGCATAGGGCACGAGGCGCCCACCCACCGGCGAGAATCGCCACCCGGCCCCAACTTCAATCGGCGTCATCGTGATCTCGAGGGGAATCCCCAGTGGAAACACGGTGCCGTCAAACACAAACACACGTTCACCGTCGGCCTTCATGCTCGAGACCGATCCACGCACAAACACACCGCGCCAGAGACGATGGACTTCCGCCCCGCCCCCGGCCCCCGACATCGTCGACGCGCCGGTCACCGCATCAAATGAATCCTTGGCGGTCATTTGTTGCCAGTCGCCCCAGGCAAACACCCGGCCTCCAATACCCTCACCCGTCGTCTGGGCAAACACCGGCGAGGCCGTGATCACCAGAGCCAACACCGCCAGCACTACTCGCATCCGCATCATTACCTCACCACCCCGAACCCACGCAGCGCCGCGCGCGGCTGAATCAAACCCGCCCCAAAGTCGTTGTCGCGTCCTTTTGTGCCCAGATCCAGCGCGGTCCGCGTGATGATCGCCTCGACGGCGGCCGGCGACGTGATGCCCTGACTCATGATCAACGCCGCCAGACCGGCGACATGCGGCGAGGCCATCGACGTGCCCTGGATGCCAACATCCGAGTACCGATCAAACCTCGGGAAGATGATCACCTCGGGGTCGTAGTCGGTGAAGAAAATACCGGCCTGCCAGATGAGCCCCGCGGATCCGCCATCCCGGCCGTTGCCGCCAGGCGCCACGATCTCCACAAAATTTCCCGTGGTGGAATACGGCGCCCGGGAGTTCGACCGTCCCACGGCGCCCACAGACATCGCGCCCTGAATCGACGACGCATACGACGCCGGGTAGGTCGTCGGATTGTCATCCTCAAACTCGTTGCCGGCGGCGATGGCGATAAACACCCCGCGGCTCACCGCGTAGTTGAGCGCATCCAGATACGACGGCGACGGGTTGGTGCCGCCAAGACTGAGATTAATCACCTTGGCGCCGTTGTCGGCGGCGTACCGAATCGCCGACACCACGGCGGAGGTGGGACAGAAGTCCGCGTCGAGCGGCGCGTATCCCGGCACACCCTGCTCTGACCGCAGAATCTGCACGTCCCAGAAACTCAGGCACGCCTTGAGCGGCATCACCTTGGCGTTGTACGCCATGCCGGCATACCCGAGGTTGTTGTTGGTGGACTGGCCCACGGTTGCGCTCACATGAGTACCGTGGCCGTCACTGTCGAGCACCGGACCGGTCCAGAACACGAAGTCCCTGCCGGTGGCGATCCGAGCCGCATCAAAATCCGGACTGATGGCAAACGGCATCTCGTCGGTCACGATCGCCGAGCCGCTCCAGGTCTTGAACCCGTAGGTCGCGGTGACACTGGTCATCCCGCTGTCAATCACCGCCACGGTGATGCCCGCCCCGCCGGCGTTGACGTCCCAGGCGCCCGGCATGTTGATCGCCGAAAAATTCCACTGCCGCGCCCCATACGACGTGTCGTTGGGCACAAGCTTCGGCTTGAGCAGCCAGTTCGGGTGCGCGTATTCGATCTCGGGCTGTCGCGACAACGTCATGGCAATCGCGGGGCTGTCCAGGTCGCCGTCCACCTGCAACCGCGCGGTGCGGTCGCCGATCCACTGCAGGCGATCGGCCACCGGGCGTGAACGTAACGCGTCGAGGGCCCGTGTCTGCCCGGCCACGGTGGTGCCCTGCCTGAATTTCACGATCACTTCGCCGGGGATGTAGTCGAGCCCACGCACCGCGGCAAGCTCAATGGCTTCGCGTTGCGCAGGTGTGGTGAGAAACTCCGGCCGCGGCGCCTGTTGCGCAGCGACGGTCGGCAGGGACAAGCCGGCCGCAAGGGCCAGACCGGGCAACAACAACGTGCGGACAGACGGGATCTTTGGCACGGACACCTCGGCCCACAGCTTACCGACTAAGCGAAGGGCCGTCTATTCCTGCCGGAGGGCCGTCAGGGGATTGAGCCGCGACGCCCGTCGCGCCGGCAGCCCGCACGACACGGCTGCGATGAGCAGGAACCCGGCGGCAATGGTGCCGTAGGTCAGCGGGTCGGTCGCACTCACGTTCACCAGCGCCGTGCCCAGCGCCCTCGACAGGAGAATCGCCGCCGGCACCCCAATCGCCACACCGATCGCACTCAACACCAGGCCGTGCCCCACGATCAACGTGAAGATGCTGCGGGTCGGCGCACCAAACGCCATCCGCACGCCAATCTCGGCCGTCCGGAGTCGCACCGTGGTGGATAACACTCCGTACAGCCCCACGGCGGCCAGCAGGATCGCGACCACGCCGAAGGTCGAAAACAGCCAAAGGATAAAGCGTGTGCCGGCCGCGGATTCCTCCACGAGCGAGGCCATCGTTGCCACCTGGAACACGCCGAGGCGAGGACTGATCGCCGCGACTTCGCGGCGCACAGCCGCCTCAATCGTCGCCGCATCACCTGCCGTGCGCAGTACCCACGCGCCCGTCGCCGCCCCGCCACCAAACGCGTCCGGGAAATACACCACTTCACGACTGTCACTGGCCGGCGAGAGGTGTCGTTGATGCCCCACCACTCCAAAAATCTCGTAGGGATCGGGTTCGTTGCGAACGGCCCGAACGTAGATCCGTTTGCCCACGGCTCGTTCACCAGGAAACATCTTCTGCGCCAACACGGTGTCAATCAGCACACCCTGAGGCTGCGGCAGGTTGTCGGCGTCGGTAAATGCCCGACCATCCACAATCGGGGTGCCCATCACCTCGAAATAATCGGGCTGCACAAACGCGAGGTAGCCCTGCTGAAAACGGCTGGCGTCGGTAAGCGCATCTTCCCTGCCGTACCGCGTGAGTGGTTCGGCGCCGCCGAGCGGCAGCAACGACGTCGCACTGACGGCCGTGACACCGGGAATGGCGCGGAGTCGCTCGGTCAGGTCGCGCACCAGTCCCAATCGCGCCGGAAAGGTTGGAGCAGCCTGCCCCTGATTCGTCAATTGAAACGTGAAGAGATTCGCCGCATCAAAGCCGGGGTTCGCATTGGACACCGACAGGAAACTCCGCACCATCAATCCGGATCCCACGAGCAAGACAAAACACAGCGCGACCTCAGCGATAACGACGACGTCGCGCAGGAGACGACCTTGCCCCAGGCTCTCGGTGCGTCCGGAGCGGCGCAGCACATCAATGACATTGGGGCGCGACGCCCGGATGGCCGGCAGCAGTCCGAACACCACCACGGAGAGCACAGCGACACCAATGCCAAATCCGATCACGGTTGGATCGATACCCACGGCGTCGAGGCGAGGTACGTTGTCCGGTGCCATCTGCCGAAGCCCGACGAGGCCGAGCTGCGCAAGGCCGAGGCCGAGCGCCGAGGCGCCCAGTGACAAGACCAGACTCTCAATCAGCAACTGACGGATGAGTTGCATCCGCGATCCGCCCAGTGCGGTGCGCACGGCCAGTTCCCGTTCGCGACCGGCGGTGCGCACGAGCATCAGATTGGCGACGTTGGCGCACGCAATGAGGAGCACAAACACCACAGCGCCCATCAGCGTCAGAATCACGCTCCGGACGTCGGCCACGAGGTCCTGGTGGACGGGTGCCAGACGAAGATGGAAACCAGCCGTCTTCTTGATGGGAAAGCGCTCCCGCAAGTCGGCAGCAAACGGTTCAATTTCCGCCTGCGCCTGTGGCAGGGTCACACCCGGCTTGAGACGACCGATTACACGAAGCTGCACGTTGATGCGCGAGCCGGTCGCAAAGTCCGTGCGATTGCTCACCCAGATGTCGGGATGCCGTTCGATGTTCACGTTGGGCGGAAAATACAGGGCCGCGTGAGGCTGCAATACACCGACGACCTCAAATCGGGCGACCCCCAACGTTTGAACCGTGCCCACAATGGAGGCGTCTCCGCCAAACCGGCGTTGCCAGAACTCATGACTGAGAATGGCGATCTGCGGGTTGTTACCCGGCACCGCGTCAGCCACCAACGGCGCGCCGTCGGCGTCCACAAAATCACGGCCCTGCGCAACACCGATGCCCATGAGCCTGAAAAACCCCGTCGTGGCCACCGCCACGGGCAGGCGTTCGGTCTGCTGATCGCCGCCGTCCCCGGCAAACGTCTGCAGGAACGTCTGGACGGCTTCGACCTGCTCAAATGGCGAGGTCAGGTTGCGCAGATCATGGAAGTCTCCAGGCGCAAACGGAAAGTCCTCGACGTTCCTCGCTGTGAGGTCATGGGCCACGTGCACCAGCCGGTCCACGTCCCGGTACGGTAGCGGCCTGAGCAACACGGCCTCGACCACGCTGAAAATGGCCGCCGTGGCGCCAATCCCGAGCGCGAGGGTGAACATCGCCGTCAGCGTGAACCCGGGGGTCTTTTTCAGGTTGCGCAGAGCCTGCCGGGCATCGGTCATCCAGGTCATGGAAAGGCAGGGGTCGCAGGTTCGGTACCGTCGGCCGGTCGCTGAAATTCGAGAAAATTCGTTGGACTGTTCGCTTTGGGCCATCGGGCATGGCCACGATTGGGACCGTCCAGTTTCAAGATCGCGACTCGAACAGGTCCATCTGGCTCCCCGGCCGCCTGAACGCGTCGGCCGACATCGTCAGTCGCTGCGTGAGTCCCACGCGACGCCGATGGAGGTCAAACATCTGATGGATGGACTCGGCAAACGGCCCTTCGCCGCGCATGCGGGAGCCAAACGTCGAGTCGTTCAGCTTGCCGTCACGCATGGAGCGCAGCCGGTTCAGGACCTTGTCCTTGCGCTGAGGCACGTGCACCTCCAGCCACTGCGCAAACAGATCTTTCACCCCATGCGGCAGTCGTACGACGTTGCGGCCCGCCGTCATCGCCCCCGCGGCTGCCGCGGCTTCGAGGATCGCCGGCACCTCGTGGTCGGTGAGTCCAGGAATGATCGGCGCGACCATGACACCCACCTGAATGCCGGCGTCCCGCAACTTGCGCACAGCTTCGAGTCGCAACGCGGGGCGTGAGGCGCGCGGCTCCATCACCTGCGCCAAGCCATCGTCGAGCGTGGTGATCGAGAGAAACACCTGCACGGCATGGTGTTCGACCAGCGGGAGCAGGACGTCGATGTCCCGTGTGACGAGATGGTTCTTGGTGATGAGGGCCACCGGGTTGCGAAACTCCGCAAGCACCTCGAGACATCCCCGCGTGATCTTGAGCCGGCGCTCCACGGGCTGATACGGATCGGTCACCCCGCTGAGCCCGATGACCTTCGGCGTCCATGACTTCGCCATCAGCGCCGCGCGGAGGAGCGCCGGCGCGTCTTCCTTCACAAAGATGCGGCTCTCGAAGTCCACACCGGCAGACAGTCCGAGGTATTCGTGGTACGGCCGCGCGTAACAGTAGATACAGCCGTGTTCACACCCGCGGTACGGGTTGACCATGACCTCCATGGGGATGTCCGGGCTGTCGTTAAACGAGAGGATGCTTTTGGTGGTGTCGCGGTAGAACTCGGTTTTTGGATCAGGGCGTTCGTCGTCTGGCCCAAGGTTGGTCAGGTCGAACTCGACCTCGAGCCGCTCAAACCGTCCCGCCGGATTCGCCTGCGCACCACGGGTCACAGCCTGTATTTTCGTCTAATTTTCGCTCTCAAGTCCATGGTTCGACCGGGTCCATGGTCCAAGGTTCAAAAGGGGGGGAGGATTCCGGAGCAGCCGGGCTAAAGCCCGACGGCTCCGAAGAGTGTGTGGTGCGCCCTGCAGGATTCGAACCTGCGACCTCCTGGTTCGTAGCCAGACGCTCTATCCAGCTGAGCTAAGGGCGCGGAGAACCTTCGGAGTATATCAGCGGACGATTCCGAAGCCCACATCAAAAAGCCCGGGAAGGGTTATGGGGAGACGGCCCGTGATGGGCGCCTCGCCGGCCAGCGCGCGGACGGCGGACAACTCGGCCTGATCGTAGAAGTCGTACGTAAGCAGGACCGCGGGCAACTCGGGCAGGAACATCGGCACATACGGGTTGCCAAAAAACATCGTCACAAACGGCCTCGGTGTGTTGGCGGTCATCCGCGCCAGGTCCTGCAGAAGTCGCGACACCGGCGGCGCGAGGTCCATGCGGCCGCTGCCCGACGACGCGCGCACAAAGACGGAGACGACGATCGCGTCGTACCGCATCGCGGTTGCGCGGACGAGATCAATTTCCGACGGGGTGGATCGGTCGGACAATTCAACCGAGGTCAGCGACGGCCAGCGCTGTCGCAACTCGGGAATGACCGTGCGACTTGGAGAGGCGATGCGCCACCCGGATGGGTAATCGAGGACCGAGAGGTACAACACGGCCGCCTCTCGTGGCGCGCGCAACGGGACCTGGTTGCGATCATCCTTCAGCAACGTGATCGAACGCTGACTGGCATCACGCGCGATCTTCGCGTGTTCACGTCCACCGACGAGCGCGGGCAGGTCATCGAGTGACACCCGTTTGTTGCGGTGCAGCCCGAGGCGGGCCTTCGTCCGAAGGATCCGCCGCACCGACGCGTCCACTTGCGCCAACTCAATCGTCCCTGCGGTCACCGCCGCCTTCACGGACGCGATCGCTGCCGCGTCATCGGGCGACTGCAGGATCAAGTCGTTCCCCGCCTGCACCGCCCGGACCGCCGCCTCGCCGGGCGTCAGTCTCCGCGATACCGCGTCCATCGTCATCGCATCGGTCACGATGAGGCCGTTGAACTTCATCTCCCCGCGCAGCAACCCGGTGATGATCGGCCGGCTCAACGTGGACGGACTGAATTCGCCCGGGTCCAGCGCCGGCAGTTGGATGTGCGCGGTCATGATGGCGTCTGCGCCGGCCGCAATCCCTGCGCGGAACGACGGCAGTTCGACGGCGTCGAGGCGCTCACGCGGGTGCGAGATGATCGGAAGCCCGATGTGCGAGTCGACGTCGGTATCGCCGTGACCGGGGAAGTGTTTAAGTGTGGACAACATGCCGCCGGCCTTGAGCCCGCGGATATACGCAGCATTCAACGTGCCGACCGCCGTGGGCACCTCGCCGAACGCCCGCGTGTTGATCACGGGATTGCGCGCGTTGTTGTTCACGTCGGCGACCGGCGCGAAGTTGAGATGGATGCCGAGGGCGCGACCTTCCTTCGCGGTGATCCGGGCCGCTTCAAACGCGAGCTGCTCGTCGGCCACGGCGCCAAACGCCATCGCCCTGGGAAACCCTGTCGCGCCGGCGATGCGCATCGCCACACCGGTCTCAAAATCGGCCGCGTTCAGCAGGGGGATGGCCGATGCGTCCTGCAACCGGTTCAGTGTGGACGCCACGGCAAACGGCTGACCGAGCGTCACGGTGCCATAGGTGTTGTTGAGCAGGACCGACGGCGCGCGCTCCGATCCGCCGAACGCAATGATGCCGCCGACTTTCAGTGTCTTGATTTTCTCGACCAGCGCATCAAACCGATCCGTGTCCGAGGCGAGGTACATCGAATCAATCGACGTCATGAACAACTGCCCGACCTTCTCGTCCAGCGTCATGCGCTTGAAGGTCTCCTCCACCCAGCGCTCGGCCTGTCGATCCAGTGCGTCGGGAAGCGGGGCTGCGGCGACCACCGGCGCGGGACGAGGCGGTGCGACCTGTCGCTGGGTCGCAACAGCAGTGCCACCAGCCAGCACCACGCCGGCCAGTACTCCGTGAATCGTTCGTGTCATCGGGCGGTTTCTCTGACGATGTGGCCGAGTTCGGGAAGGATGAGGCGTCGCATGGCGAGTCGGACCGCGCCCTCGGAGCCGGGAAGGACAAACACGATGGCGCCGCAGACCACGCCGGCACACGCACGACTGAGCATGGCGGCGGCGCCTATCTCTTCAAAGCTGAGCATGCGGAACAACTCGCCGAAGCCGTCGAGTTGTTTGTCGAAGAGAGCGGTGACGGCTTCGTAGGTGGTATCGCGGCGGGTGATGCCGGTACCGCCGGTGGTGATGACGGCCCGGACGTCCTTGCGGCCCAGATGCGCACGAATGGCATCGGCGACCTTGAGGGGATCATCCGGCACAAGTTCACGGGCGACCACCGTGTGGCCCGCGGCCGTGAGCAGGTCGGCGATGGCATTGCCACTGGTATCAGTCTCGCGGGTGCGAGTGTCACTGACGGTCAGGACCAGGCACGGCACGGACACGGGAGCGTCGGCACGATGGGCTGTCACAGACATGGGGCGATGATAACGTCTTTTCCATGCGTCCATTTGCCGGCACCCTTCCCTTCGACGCGGCCTATCGCCTCGTGATTGACGCGGCGCGGCCCATGGACCGCGTCGAGCGGATTCCGATCGAGGACGCCGACGGGCGCGTGCTGGCCACCGCCATCACGGCCGATCAGGACGTGCCGGCGTTTGATCGCGCGGCCATGGACGGGTATGCGGTCATCGCGTCGGACACCACGGGGGCAACGCCGGAGGCGCCGGTGGCGCTTCGCCACGTCGGACGCGTGTTCACCGGGGAGACCAGCGACGTTGCTGTCGTGTCCGGCACCTGCATCGAGGTCGCGACCGGCGCGCCACTCCCGCCGGGTGCCGACGCCGTCATCATGGTCGAACACACGACGCGCGACGTCTCACACGTGCACGTGAGCCGGCCGTCGCTGCCGCGGCAACATGTGGGCGCCAGGGGGGGCGACATCCGCGAGGGGGAGTCGTTGCTGGAAGCCGGCGCCGTGTTTACGCCCGCGCGTCTGGGTGCCGTGACGGCGATTGGACGAACAGCGGTCGATGTCTTCGCGCGTCCACGCGTGGCGATCATGTGCACGGGCGACGAAGTCGTGAGCCCGGGACAACCCCTGCGACCAGGCCAGGTCTACAACGTCAATCGGTACACACTCGAGGCACTCGTGCGGCGGCACGGCGGTGACCCCGTCATCATTCCCACGACAGGCGATTCACTCGACGCGCTGGATCAGTCACTGGCGATCGCGCGCACGTGCAACATCATCGTGACGTCTGGCGGCAGCTCGGTCGGCGAACACGATCTCGTGATCGACATGCTGCGCACCCACGGCGAGGTCATCTTTCACGGCATCGCCATCAAACCGGGCAAACCAACGGTGTTTGGCCGGATCGGGGACACGCTCCTGCTCGGACTGTCGGGGTACCCGACGTCGTGTTTGTCGAATGCGCACGTGTTGCTGGTGCCGTTGTTGCGACTGACCGCCCGCCTTCCAGAATGGGCGGCGCGCACGGTCACTGTTCCACTGGCTCGCCGCATCACGTCCGCACCGGGCCGGATGCAGTTCTACACCGTCCGACTGGAAGACGGACACGCCGTGCCGGCCTTCAAGGCGTCCGGCGACATCACGTCAATGGCCCACGCGGACGGCTACGTCGTCATCGACGCGGAGGTCCAGGCCCTCGAGGCCGGGACGATGGTCGACGTGACGCTCTACTAGCGCTGAAACAACGCGCGCTGGCCCTTGCGGGTGTGCTCGATCGAGAGCCCGAGGATGCGCATGGACTCCTGCGGCGCGTGGAAACCCATCGAATTTTCCGCCTCGATGAAGTCGAGCAGGAACTGCGCGCGGCGCTGGGCCGTCTGCGCGGCAGTCACCGCGCTCACCGACGCGCCATTGGACCGCGCCAGTTTCAAATCGCCGATCAACTCCACCAGCGCGTCCATCGCGACGTTGCGCATCGTGTAGGTGCGATCCTGAATGGTGAACACACGCTGCCGCAGTTCTTCCTCGGGCATGGTGTGGCACACCTGGCATGCGTTGTTGATGTTGAGCAACGGACTGCGCACGTGATGGTCACTCACTTTCAGTGCCCCCTGGCGCATGTAGGGCATGTGGCAATCCGCACACGTCACACCTGACTTGGCGTGGATGCCCTGGTTCCACATTTCGAATTCAGGGTGCTGCGCCTTGAGATTCGGCGCGGCGGTATCCGCGTGGGTCCAGTCCTTGAATCCGTTTTCCTCGTAGTAGGACAAAATTTCGTCGGCCTTCAGGCCCTTCGTCCAGGGGTACGTCAGACGTTTTTCCGGTCCCTTGAAGTAATACTCGACGTGACACTGACCACACACAAACGACCGCATCTCCTGATGGGTCGCGGACGCGTTGACGTCGTAGTTCTCGATGCCCTGCGACGCCTTGTAGGCCTTCATGCCTTCCAGGAACCCGGGCCGCGTCACGCGCAGCTTCATGTTCGTCGGATCGTGACAATCGATGCAGGTCACGGGATGCTCGACGAGCGTCCGCGCTTCCTTGTAGGGCATCTTGTTCATCGCCTCAAAGCCGGCAATGAGATCGCCCTTGCCCAGCCGTTTGTACGGCAGGTACACCGAGGCGTGGCAGTGCATACATGTGCCAGGCTGCGTGACGACCTCCTGTCGTTCGGTGAACGTCTGATCTTCAAGCATGTAGGCATGGCCACGTTCTTCGCGGAAGTCCACCGCAAACGCGTAGCCGTTCCACATGGTCTTGAGTCGCGGATCTTCCTCAAGGCGTGACTGCGCCACGATCGACCGCGGGTCGGCCTGCGTCGGGGTCCGCTGAATCGCTTCACTGCCGCCATACCGCGTGCGCACCTGATCGACGGTCCGCAGGTAGCTGTCGTATTGGAACGGGAAGTTCTTCCCCCACACCGCAGGGTCATCAATTTCGTCGGTCAGCTCGACGACCCGGAAGAAGGGGTCACGCGCCTCCTGCTTGCGCTCCATGATGTTGACCAGCAACGCCGTCATGCCTGCGGCGGCCACCGCCGCCACCAGAGCCGTCAGAAAGATGAGTTTGCGGGATTTCATTGCGGGTGTCCTATCTTGCCGTGGCATTTCACACAGCCGGTCTGTGTGTCGTGGCCTGGCATCATCGTGCGCGTCAGCGGTTCATGGCACTTCAGACACGCCTCTTCCGCCACCTGATGGTTGCGGGGGGTGATCTGAATGTTGTCCGGGAAATTGCCGGTGGTGAAATAGAACGAGTGCCAGAACCCGTTATTGGCCTTGGTGATGTATTTGGGAATCAGCCCTTTGGGCGTGTGGCAGTCGTTGCAGACCGCCACCGCCCTGTGGCTCGACCGCTGCCACTTCACGTAGTAGTCGTTCATGACGTGGCAGTTCGCACACGCCGCCGGATCATTGGTGAGGTACGAGGACCCCTTGGCGTAGATAAAGGTGTAGCCGCCGATCCCCATGACGAGACCGGTCAGCACACCCAATATCAACAGCCATCTGGTCATCGCCAGATCAGAGTCGTCCGGCGACCGCGTCCCAATTGACCACACTCCACCACGCGGCGAGGTAGTCAGGACGACGGTTCTGGTACTTGAGGTAGTAGGCGTGTTCCCACACGTCGATGCCCATGATGGGGCGCTTGCCTTCCATCATCGGGTTGTCCTGGTTGGCCGTGCTCTCGACAACGAGTTTGCCGCCGTTGTCCACGAGCCACACCCAGCCGCTGCCGAAACGGGTGGCGCCGCCCTTGTTCATCTGTTCCTTGAACGCGTCAAAACTGCCGAACGCGCCATTGATGGCCTCGGCCACCTTGCCGGTCGGCGAGCCGCCGCCCTTCGGCCCCATCAGTTGCCAGAACATCGTGTGGTTCACGTGACCGCCGCCATTGTTGCGCACGGCCGTGCGAATCGCCTCGGGGAGCGCGCTCAGGTCCTTGATCAGGTCCTCGGCACTTTTGCCCTGCAGCTCGGGGTGTTTCTCCAGCGCCGCGTTCAGGTTGTTCACATACGCGGCGTGATGTTTGCCGTGATGAATCTGCATCGTCTGCGCATCGATGTGGGGTTCGAGCGCGTCAAACGCGTACGGAAGAGGGGCGAGTTCGTGAGCCATGTTCAAAGTCTCCTTGGTCAGGTGGTGGCGAGCATTCTATCAAGTGCGACACGCGCCCACCGCTTTGTGGGCTCGGGCACAACAATCTGATTCGGGACCTCCCCGCTCACGAGGCTGTCGAGAATCCACAACAAATGGTTCGGCGACACGCGGAACATCGTCGAACACAAACATCCAAGCGCATCGAGGGTGACCACCGTGTGCGTCGCCGCCAGCCGGTGCGCCAGACGATGGACGAGGTGCACCTCGGTGCCCACGGCCCAGACCGAGCCTGCGGGACTCTCGGACACGGTCCGGATGATGTATTCGGTGGACCCCATCTCGTCTGCCGCCTGCACCGTCTCGAACGTGCACTCAGGATGCACGATTACCCGGCCGGTGGGGTGTTGCATTCTGAACTGTGCGATCTGCGCGGGGCTGAAGCGGGTGTGCACCGAACAATGCCCCGCCCAGAGGATCAGCCGGGCGCGGTGCAGGGCCTCACGGGTCACGCCGCCGAAGGGCTGATGGGGATCCCAGACGACCATTTCATCGAGTGGGACTCCCATGGCGAACGCGGTGTTCCGGCCGAGATGTTGATCGGGCAACATCAGGATCTTGTCGCCACGATCCCAGGCCCACGCCATCACCTGCGAGGCGTTGCTCGACGTGCAGACGCTGCCGTCGTGTTCACCACAGAAGGCTTTAATGCTGGCGGCGGAGTTGATGTACGTAATCGGGATCACGCTGGTGGCGCCGTGCTGGCGAAGTTCGTCCCAGCAGATCTCCAATTGATCTATCGCGGCCATGTCGGCCATGGAACACCCGGCCGCCAGGTCGGGCAGGATCACCTGCTGATCGGGCGCGCCAAGCACGTCCGCACTTTCGGCCATGAAGTGCACGCCACAAAACACCACGTAGTCTGCGGACTGTCTGGTCGCCGCGTACTGCGCGAGCTTGAGCGAGTCCCCGGTCACATCGGCAAACCGGATCACTTCATCGCGTTGGTAGTGGTGGCCCAGGATTACCAAACGATCCCCGAGCGTCGCGCGGGCGGCCGCAATACGCGTCGCCATCACCTCGTCGTCAAGACCGAGGTACACGTCCGGCAACGACTGCCGCGTGGACAACTGGGATTTTTCGTAGGACGTCAGGAGTTGCACATCCATGATCAGGCAGCGTCCGGCGGAGTCACCACGTTGTAGAGGGTGTCGCGCTCAACGGCGAGGCGCCCAGCGTTTTTGATGAGTTGCCGGATACGTGTCGTGGTCAGGATCTCCGGCGTGCGCGCACCGGCCATGTGGTAAATCTTCTCCTCCTGCACGGTGCCGTCGAGGTCATCCACACCATACCAGAGGGAAATCTGCGCCACGTCCACACCGGTGGCAATCCAGAACGCCTTGATGTGCGGGATGTTGTCGAGCATCAGGCGTGACACCGCGTGCACACGCAAGGTGTCGGACGCCGAGGGCGCGGGCAACTTGCGCATCTGGTTGTTGTCGGGATGGAACGCCAGCGGGATAAACGCCTGGAAGCCGCCGGTCTCGTCCTGCAACGCGCGCGCGCGGATCATGTGATCCACACGCTCCGCCATCGTCTCGATGTGACCGTAGAGCATCGTCACATTCGAGCGCATGCCGAGGCGATGCGCGATACGGTGCACGTCGAGGTACCGATCGGCGTCCGCCTTGTCGTGGGAGATTTTTTTACGGACTCGATCCGCAAAGATCTCGGCGCCGCCGCCGGGCAACGAGTCGAGGCCGGCCGCCATCAACTGGCGCAACACCTCCTCGTCGGTCATCTTGTAGAGGTCGGAGAAAAACGCGATCTCCACGGCCGTAAAACACTTGAGGTGAATCCCGGGGCGAATCGCCTTCAGCCCCTTCAGGAGGTCCGTGTAGTACTCAAACGGCAGATCCGGGTGCAGCCCGTTAACGACGTGCACTTCGGTGAGCGGTTGGTGTGCGCGCTGGCGAAGTTTGTCGAAGACCTGGTCGAGCGTCAGGGTGTAGGCCTGCGCGTCGCCGGGCTTGAGCCGCGAGAACGAGCAGAACAGACACGTGGCCACACAAACGTTGGTCGCCTCAAGGCGCAGGTTGTAGTTGTAGAAGGTGTGCCCGCCGTGGCGTTTTTCGCGTTCACGGTTGGCCAGCCATCCGAGCGCATGGAGATCCGGGCACTCAAAGAGCGCGACGCCCTCGTCAAGCGTCAGTCGTTCCCCGGCGTCCAGACGGGCGACGATGGCGCCAAGGCCGAGGGCGTCCAGGCGCGCGAGCATGGTGTCCCTGCCCTCAGACAATGCCCATCACCTGGAGGCGAAGGGTCCGCGTCCGCGGACCATCCAGTTCGGCAATCATGACGCGCTGCCAGTGCCCGAGCACCAGTTCGCCACCGCTGACCTGCAGGGTGACGCAGGGGGACAGCAGCAGGGCGCGCAAGTGGGAGTCGGTGTTCCCGCGGTCGCAGTCGGAGTGCACCGGGTCGTCGTGTTTCCAGGACGCGTCCGGGTCGATGACCGAGCCCAGGAACGCCGCAAAGTCCACGCACAGGGCGTCCTGACTCTCGTTGACGAAGACCGCGCAGGTTGTATGGAGCGACTGCAGGGTGGCGACTCCCTCACGGACGCCCAGGGCCCGGACACGGGTCATGACGTCATCGGTCACGTCCACAATCTGGAGGCGGGCGGAGGATTCGAGCGGAAACTGCTCGGCCCGGACGTGCATCGGGCCGGACTCGGCGACGACCGGTTCAACCGGCTGAAGACGAACGGTGCTCAGGGAACTCCTGCGTACGGTGTCCAAGCCTCTCATTTTGCCATGCTATATTGACCGAGACAACCGACGCTTGCCCGGCGGCCATTGGAAGTGGGTGCAAATCCCACACGGTGACGCCACTGTCAGCGGGGAGTCGCGTGTTCATTTTGTGGTGAGCGAAGGGTGAGCTTGTCGAACCCCGAGTCGAACCACCGTCACTGGTCTTCGGGCCGGGAAGACGCGAACACACGGCAATGATCCGCAAGTCAGGATACAGGGTCTCTGGGCTCGTCCTTTGCTGTCGTCGCACTTCCGCGACGTCAGACCGGCGCGTACACGCCGGAAAAGGAGCCCACCCGTGATTCGATCACGCCTGTCTGCCTGCACGTTTTCTTTCTGTTCACTTTTTCTCATTTTTCTTGTCCCGGCGAATGCCCTGGCCCAGGAGCCGATCCGGGGTGTGGTGTCGGACAGTTCCGGCGCGGCCATCGCCCGGGTTCCCGTCCGGCTCGTTGATGCGGCCGGCGCGACGCGCGCGTCCACGCTGACGGACCGTGACGGGCGATTTACGTTCGTGGTGTCGTGTCCGTCCTGCACGGTGGTGGCGGCGCTTCCCGGCTTCCTCACGTCCACGGCCACCCCGGCGGCGGACACACGCCTGGTGCTGGCCCTCGCGCCGGTGAACGAGACCGTGGTGGTGAGTGCCACACGCGGCGCCGCGCCCTCAAGTCAGGTGGGCGCCAGCGTCACCGTGTTTGACGCGGCCGCGATTGCGCGGCGCGGCGACGCGCTGGTCGGCGACATTCTTCGACAGGCCCCCGGGGTCGCGGTCGTGCAGAACGGCGGCCGCGGCAACATCACCTCGCTGTTTGTGCGAGGCGGCGAAAACAACTACACCAAGGTGCTGCTCGATGGGATTCCGCTCAACGAGCCCGGCGGGTCCTTTTATTTTGGCGGACTGACCAGCGGGCATTTTGAACGGATTGAACTGGTGCGCGGTGCGCAATCAGCCGTGTTCGGGTCGGATGCCATGGCCGGTGTGCTGCAGTTGGTCACCGCGCGCGGACAACTCGGCGCACGGCCCTCGGTCGCAGCGGAGGTGTCGGGCGGCGACTACGGCTCACAACAGATGAGTGGCCGCGTCGCCGGTGGCACGTCGACGCTGGACTACTCGGTGCACGGTCAGCGGTACGTGACCGACAACCGCGACCCCAACAACCGCTTTGAGTCGAGCACCTTCTCCCTGAGTGCGGGTGCCGCGCTTTCACCGAACCTCAGCCTCAGGGTGGTTGGCCGTATCGAAGACGGCGACGCCGGCGCGCCAGGCCAGACCGCGTTTGGGCGACCGGACCTCGACGCGTCGTTCAGCCAGAGTCACGCCGTGGGTGGCGCCACCCTGGAACATCGCACGGCGCGATTCACCCAGCGCGCGACGTATGCACTGGCGATCTCCGAGCAGCGATCGACCAACCTGATTCTCGACGCGCCGTACACACCCACGTACGGCCGCAGCCAGTCACCGTTCGAGTTTTACGACTTTGTGTATGACAGCGGGTCGCAGTTCCGTCGCCATCATGCAAGTTACCAGACGGATGTGCGCCTCGCACACGGCGGCACCCTCGCCGGGGTCGAGGTCGTCACGCTGGCACTCGATTGGGATGGTGAACGCGGCACCCTGGAGGACTTCCTCAACGGCGGCGTCATCACGCCGTCGCGCAACAACGTCGGTGCCACCCTGCAGCATCAACACGTCAGTGGACGTCTGGCCGTCACCACCGGCGTACGATTCGAAGACAACGCGAGCTTCGGCTCGTCGGTCGTGCCGCGGATTTCTGCGGCGGTGCTCGCACATTCAGGGGGAGCCCTCTGGGGCGCGACCAAACTCAAGGCCAACGCGGGCACTGGAATCAAGGAGCCCACACTTCGGCAGTCGTTCAGCCTGTCACCCTTTGATCTCGGCAATCCCGAACTGAAGGCCGAAGAATCAGTCACCTGGGACGTGGGCGTCGAGCAGCGACTCTTCGCCGACCGGGCGAAGGTCGAAGTGGTCTGGTTCAACAACGCATTCACGAATCAAATCTCCACGCGCACGGTGAATTTTTCGCCCTACACGGCGCAGTACTTCAACGTGGGCAGGACCGAGGCGCGCGGGCTTGAGGTGGTGCTTGATGTGGCACCGGTCACCGGCGTCAGACTTTCAGCAAGTCACACCTTCGTGAATTCCGAGATCATCGATGCGTCGTCCGAGTTCAGCGAGGTGCTGGCCTCGGGGCAGTGGGCGCTTCGGCGTCCCCGTCACTCCGGTCAGGCGCAGGTGATGGTCGACCGCGGCCGGCTCTCGGCTGATCTTGGTGCCGCGTGGATCGGTCGTCGCAATGACAGCGACTTCTCGTCGCTGTCCCCCGCGATCACGGCCACCAACGGCCACACGTTGTGGCGCGGGCAGGTGGCGTGGCGCGTGATGCCGCAGGCGACGGCGTTTGTGCGCGTGGACAACCTGACCGACGTGGACTACATGGAACCGCTCGGGTACCCGGCCTGGCGCCGTGCAGTGCACGCGGGACTGCGACTGAAGTTCTAAGTGTTAAACGCCATCGACCTGTCGTTCGCCTTTGGCGATCAGCGCGTCCTCTGGGATGTGTCGCTGAACGTCCGGGCGGGCGGCATGGTCGGTGTGCTCGGCCCCAATGGGTGCGGCAAGACCACACTCCTCCGCCTGCTGGCGGGGGCCCTCACACCGTCGCGCGGTGCGATCCTCATGGACGGCCGCCCGATCGGCCAACTCGATCGCCGCACGGTTGCGCGCCGCATTGCGGTGGTCCCTCAGCACACCCAACTCGCGTTTGACTACTCGGTGCTGGAGGTCGCACTCATGGGGCGGTATCCCCATCTGGGTGCGTTTGAGGTCGAAGGCCCGGCCGATCTGGCCGCGGCCATGGATGCCCTCACCTCCACCGGCACCGCACATCTTGCCAACCGCGCGTTTACCACCCTGAGCGGAGGCGAGCAACAACGCGTCGCCATTGCGTCAGCCCTTGCACAACTGGACGTGCGCACCTCCACTCATCGCAAGGAGCCGCGTTTTCTGCTGCTGGACGAACCCACCGCCTCGCTTGATTTACGGTATCAGGTGGAAATTGCCGCCCTCGTGGCGCGGCTTCACGACGAGGGACAGGCGGCCGATTCGCCGCTCTCCATTCTCACCAGCACCCACGATCTCCGGTTCGCTGCGACGGTCTGCTCCACGCTGATTCTGCTGGCGGAAGGCCGTGTGGTCGCTGCGGGACCACCCTCGCAGGTGCTCACCCCGGACATCCTGTCGTCGGTCTACGGCCTGAGCCGCGACACGGCATCGTCGCTCATTCCGCCGGGGGCCTGGCGATGACCCATCCCCTCCGACGCGGCATCTCGACAGTGGTGTTCTGTCTGGTGGCGGCGGTCCTCGCGGTGATCGCGGCGCCGTTTATCGGCCCCACCCCGCTCTCGTTTGGTGCCGTGTTCTCCATGAGCCTGCCGTTTGCCGACAACACCGACGCGCAGATCTTCTTTCTGGCAAGACTGCCGCGCGCGCTTGCGGCGGCGCTTGTGGGTGGCACACTCGCCACCGCCGGCGTGGTGTTCCAGGCGTTGCTGCGTAACCCGCTCGCCACCCCGTACACGCTGGGCATTTCCGCGGGGGCATCTTTTGGCGCAATGGTCGCCATCACGTTCGGGTTTGTGCTGCCGTTCGGACTGCCGATGGGTGGCGTCGCCGGCGCCAGCCTCGCCGGCGCCGGCCTGGCGGTGCTCGTCGTGTATGCGCTGGCCTCCGCGCGCCACTCCGGCCTGTCCACCACCGTCCTCCTGCTCGCGGGTGTGACGATGAACTCGTTTTTTTCGGCGTTGATTCTGTTTGTCCAGTACCTCAGCGATTTCACCGAGACGTTCCGGGCGTTGCGCTGGCTGATGGGGGATCTCGACGTCGCCGGTTACCAGCCCATTCTCGCAGCCCTCCCGCTCATCGCCGTCGCGCTGCTGGGGTTTGGTTGGCTGGCCCGTCCACTGAATCTGCTCACACTCGGTGCGGATGCCGCGGCCACCAGGGGCGTGGACGTCGTGCGGGCACAACGTATCGCGTTCTTCACGGGTTCACTCGCGACCGGTGCGGCGGTCTCCATCGGCGGCCCCATCGGATTTGTCGGCATCATCGTGCCGCATCTGGTTCGTCTGGTCGTCGGTGCGGATCACCGACTCGTATTGCCGGCATCGTTTGGCTGCGGCGCGGCGTTCCTTGTGGCGTGTGACGTGCTGGCGCGCACGGTCCTGTCTCCGATGGAGTTGCCGGTCGGCATCATCACGGCACTCATTGGTGGACCGTTCTTCCTGTACATGCTGATTTCGCGTACGAGGCACTCGGCATGACCACGCGCGGTCCACGGTCCAACAAGGTCCACGGTCCAGGGTTCGTTCTGTGGATCCTGGTTCTTAGTTCCGTTTTGCTGGCGGGGACCCAGGCAGTTCCCCAACGGATCATCAGCCTGATCCCGGCGGTGACCGAGATGTTGTTTGTGATTGGCGCGGGGGACCAGGTCGTCGGGGTGTCGAGTTTTGACACCTACCCGGCCGAGGTCGAGACGCGCCAGAAGGTCGGCGGATTGTTTGACCCGAACTTCGAGCGCATTCTGGCCCTCAGGCCGGATCTGGTGATCACCTACGGCTCACAGGATGAACTGACCACACGGCTCAAGACCGCGAACATTCCGTGGTTTTCCTACCGTCACGGCGGACTCGCCGATGTCACGTCCACGATCCGCACGCTTGGCGTGCAGACGGGGCATGCCGACCAGGCGAACGCCATTGCGAAACAGATTGAAACCGAGCTGGCGGCGATCAAGGCGCGTGCGACGGGCAAGGCCCGGCCCAGAACACTCATCGTGATTGGGCGTGAAGACGGCTCGCTGCGTGGACTGTTTGTCAGTGGTGGTGTGGGCTTCCTTCACGACCTGCTCGTCCTGGCGGGCGGGGACAACGTCATGGCGGACGTGCCGCGTGAAGGACTGCAACTGTCGAGCGAACAACTGCTGGTCCGGGCACCCGAGGTGGTCATCGAGCTGCGCGGTCAGAACTGGCCGGCGGGGCGGCGCGCTGAAGAACTGGCCGTGTGGCGACAGGCTCGCATTCCCGCGTCCAAATCCGGTCGTATTCACATTCTGAACGACCCCTCTCTGATGATCCCCGGCCCCCGGGTCGGGCACGCGGCACGCACGATTGCAGACGTCGTGTTCTTGCAGGTCCGCTGAGCGCCCGCTTATTCACTGCGGAGCGCGATCACCGGTTCAATCCGGAGTGCGCGTCGCGTGGGAACCCACGCCGCGAGTCCGGCCATGACCACCACTCCGGCCGCGACCACCAGATACACCCGAGGATCAGTCGCGGTCACACCAAACAACAAACCACTGACCGAGTCGGACATCGCTCGCGCGCCCCAGACACCCGCGAGCACGCCGGCGATCACCGCGACCATCATCTGCATCACCACGAGTCGCGCCACCGTTCCTGGCCGCGCGCCAAGAGCGACACGGATGCCAATCTCCTGCGTCCGCTGCCCCACCAGGTGGGCCAACAGACTGTAGATCCCGACCGCACACAGGACGACGGCGGTGACCGCGAAGGCGCTCAGCAGAAAGAGCGCAAACCTCCGCGGCGACGTGGCGCTGGCCACAATATCGTCAAGCGATCGGACACTCCCCAGCGCCACGTCCGGATCAACGTCCTTCAACGCCGCGCGCAGGGGTGATGGATCACCCGGGACGCCGCCGGCGAATCGCACAAGCAGGCGTTTTGGAGGGTAGTACCCGATCGACGACGGCATCCACACGACCCGGCTTGGCGGACCTTCCAGCGTATCCACACGGAGATCGCCCGCCACACCCACCACCGTCAGCAACACGCCGCTCGGCAAGCCGAGGTGGATGCGTTGCCCGATGGGATCCCGCTGATCGGGCCAGAGCGCCGTCGCCATCGCGGCGCTGACCACGACCGACAGCGTGGTGTCTGCGGGGGTGAACCAACGCCCGCGTACAAGCGGCACGCGCAGCAACGCCGGACACCCATCGGTGATCGTGGTCGGCAACGCACTCACCAGGCGGGTCTCACCTTCCACGACGTACGTCATGTTGCCGGGGCCGCGATCAAGGGGCACTTCGTTGGTCAGACAGGACTGCACCACGCCGGGGATGGCCCGCACCCGTTCGTTCAAGCGATCAAAAAACTGCGTTAATTGTGGAACCGTCGCGTATCGGTCCCGTGGCACGTTCACGTCCGCCGCGACCGCATGCTCAAAATCAAAGCCGGGGTCCACCGCCAGCACCGCCACCTGACTTCGAGTGATCAGCGCCGCCACGATCAGCAAGACGGCCGTGGCGGCGACCTGCGCCCCTACGACAACGGAGCGCACGCGTGTGCCCCATCGGCCTGCCGTAACCGATCGCGTCTGAAGGCCGCCATTGCCACTGGCGGCGCCCGCTCGCCATGCCGGTATGGCACCAACAAGCAGCCCGGCCACCAGCGTCAATCCCACGCCGAAGGTGATCACGGTCAGGCGGGACACGGGCGCCAGATGGTGCCACCCGAACGTGGGGGCGATCGACTCAAGGATGTGCAGTGTGCCCACGGCCACGGCCGCCCCCACCAGCCCACCAAGCCATGCGATCACCACGTTCTCCGTCAGCAGTTGCCGTGCGACCTGCCACGCCGACGCGCCCAGCGCACGCCGGACCGAGAGTTCCTTCAGTCGCTCCAGATACCGCGCCATCTGAAGGCCGATCAAATTGACCAGGGCCACCACCAGCACCATCCCTGCGCTCATCAACAACAACACCATCGTGGACCGGACCGGTGCGGTTGTCAGGTCGCGGAACGGCTCGGCCTCTGCGCTGAGCGTGCGGTTGAATTGCGGGAACTCCAGCGCCGCGCGCTGCATGATGCCGCTCAGCTCCTCGTTGGCGGCTCGGGTCGACGTATCGGCCTTCAGACGTGCAATGACCCCGAGATAGTAGGAACCCCGTTGGCGGGATGCGGGGTCGATCCCCTGCTGCATCCAGGCCTCGGGATCCACGGTGCCCAGCCCCGCCGATGCCGGGGCCACACCGATGACCTCGTAGGCCTGGCCATCAAGGCGAAGGACCGTGCCGCCAATGGCAGGGTCGGCACCAAAACGTTGTCGCCACGTTCGCTCGGAGAGCACCAGGACCCGACCGGACGACTGCGCATCCTGACTCTGCAGCAGCCGGCCGACGAGCGGACGCACACCCAGTGTCGAGAAGAACTCCGCCGTGACCGATCCGACCTCGAGCTGCTCGGGTTCTCCGCTACCGGTCAAGTTGAGTTGTTGCGTGTATTTGTTGAACGCGGCCATCGAGGTAAAGCCAGCAGCCGTGCGCAGGTCGTTGTAGTCTCCGACCGACAAATTGTTGCGGCCGCGCACCTCACCGCGCGGATACGTGAGCGAGACCAGCATCAGGCGATCTTCGTGGGGAAACGGCAGCGGCGCGACCAGCACCGGCCACGCCACACTGAACATCGCGACGTTGGCGCCAATGCCAAGCGCCAATGTCACAATCGCGGCTCCCGACACGACCGGACGCGTCCGAATGCGCCGCAACGCGACGATGGCATCACGAATCATGGCCTGCATGTGTACTCCTGGATGGACTGGCGTGTGATCGGGGTCACGGTGGTCGAGAGACCGCGCGGAGAGAAATGACCTGATCGCCGCACGCCAATACCAGCGTCCGGCCGCTCGTGGCCCGGTGGTGGCACACCGCGCCTGATATTCCTCTTCGAGATCCCCCAGGACGAACTCGCGCTCGGCGCGCGGACATCGGATCCCCGCAAGCCAGCTGGCCACACGTCTCATGACGGCTCGAGTTGATCTTCAAGCCCCTCGGCCATCACACGGAACGTGCGCACGGCATGGGCGAGGGCGGTGCGTCCGGCCGGGCGCAGCGCAAAATGTTTCCGGCGGCGGCCACCACGTTGTGTCGTCGGTTCCCCGGTCCACGACGTGACATACCCCTTGGTTTCCAGGCGTTCGAGGGTGACATAGGTGGCGCTGATTGACAGCTCCCGACCGGCCCGTGTTTCGATCTCGCGCCGGATGGTCGCGCCATAGGCGTCGTCACCCAACCGGAGGACGGCGAGTAAGACGAGGTGTTCGAACTCTCCCAGCATATGGTTCACATTGTTAAACAAATAGACTCGACTCGCGCACAAAAATTGCGGCGCCGACTTCGATCAAGAGCCCGAACAAAGGGTTGACTGGGACGAGTGGCCCGCCTACAGTGCCGACTTCCTGTAAACACTGTACGAAGTTGCTCGCTAACGGGCACTTTGCCGTTCGACTATCCAGACTGAGGGGGAGATGTAATGAAGCAAGGACTCGTCCGACTCGGCTCGCTCGTCGCCATCATGTTGATGGTCACGACGCTGGCCTACGGTCAGGGCAGTGTCAGCGCGACACTGACCGGCACCGTACTCGACACCTCCGGCGGCGCCATTCCTGGCGCCACGGTCGTTGCAAAAAACAGCGGCACCGGCGTCACGACGGAAGCGATTTCGTCGTCGCAGGGCACGTTCAGTATTCCCGCGTTGCTCCCCGGCACCTATTCAGTGACCGTGTCATTGACAGGATTCAAGACGGCCGTCTTTAACGGCGTCGTCCTCAACGCCGGCGTCCCGGCGGCCATCACCGCGCGACTGGAAGTCGGCGGCGTCACCGAAACGGTCGTCGTTGAAGGCGCGGCCGCGCTGGTGCAGACGGTGTCGTCGGCGGTGTCGTCGACGGTCAACACCAAACAGATTCAGAGTCTGCCGCTGACCACGCGGTCGGTGATCGACTTCGTCACGTTCCTGCCGGGCGTTCAGACGGCCGGCGGCAACCGCGGATCGGCCATCAACGGCCTCCCGCAGGCGACGATCAACATCACGCTGGACGGGGTCAACATCCAGGACAACACCCTGCGCAGCACTGACGGTTTTTTCACGATCATCTCGCCGCGTCTTGACGCCATCGAAGAGGTCACCGTGTCGACGGCGGCCGGCGAAACGGCGGGCGGTGGCTCGGGTGCCGTGCAGATTCGTTTCACCACTCGCTCGGGCACCAACGCCTACACGGGCAGCCTCTACCACTACTACCGCGACGACACCTGGAACATCTTCGGGCAGGACCTCCACTTGAACATGAACACGTGGTTCAACAACCGCAACGGTGTGGCCAAGCCGAAGTTGCTGCAGCACCAGCGTGGCGGCCGCCTCGGCGGCCCGGTCGTGATTCCCGGTCTGTATGACGGCCGCGGCAAGGCATTCTTCTTCACCAACGTCGAGCACTTCCTGCAGCCGTCGGAAGTCACCCGCAATCGGACCATTTTTCACGAGCGGGCGCGCGCCGGCTTCTACCGCTACGGCACCGCGACCAACCCGACGGAAGTTGACCTGATGGCACTCGCGGCCGCGAACGGCCAGTTGGCGACGATGGACCCGACGATTGCGAAGTTGCTGGCGGACATCCGCCAGGCCACCACGACCACGGGCAGCTACGTGGCCAACGCCAATCCGCAGCACGAAGGGTACAGCTACAACGTGGCGGTCGAGTCGCGACGCTGGTTCCCCACGTATCGGCTGGACTACAACTTCACGAACAACCACCGGTTCTCGACGATCCTGAACTGGCATTCGTTCAGTGACTTCCCCGATACGCTGAACGGGTTTGATCCCTCGTTCCCCGGCTTCCCGGTGTTCGGGTCCCAGTCCTCCAAGCGTCGTTCGTCGAGCAACTCGCTGCGGTCCACGTTTGGACAGAACGTCGTCAACGAAGCGCGCATCGCGTTCCAGGGGTCGCCCGTGGAGTTCTTCAACGAGCAGTTTGACCCGGAGATCTGGAACCAGTCGTTCGGCGGCCAGGGCGGCTTCCACCTCAACCTCGGTAACGGCATCACCAACGCCGGCCCCGCACCCAACGCGCAGTCGCGCAACGTGGACACCTGGCGCATCGAGAACACGGTGAGCTGGCTGAAGGGATCACACAGCTTCAGCTTCGGCGCGTCGTTTGACCGCGCCAACTCCTGGAACAAGTTCCGGGCGACGGTGCCGACGGTGGGTTTCGGCATGTTGCCGACGGACCCCGCGATTGGCATGTTCACCACGGCGAACTTCCCCGGAGCCTCGGCGGCGCAGTTGACCGCCGCACAGAACATGTATGCGCTGCTGACCGGACGTGTGAACAGTCTCGCGGGCACGGCACGTGTGGATGCCTCCACGGGCAAATACGTGTTCAGCGGGCTTGGCCTCGAGGAATCCCGACTCGACGAGTACGGGGTGTTTGCGCAGGACAGCTGGCGCGTGCGGTCGAACCTGAGCGTCAACATCGGTCTGCGCTGGGATGTGCAGGCGCCGTTCCGAGCGTTGAACAACTCCTACGCGACCGCGACGATCGACAGCGTGTGGGGTGTGTCGGGTTATGCGTCCGGATGTGATCTCTCGAACGCCACACCCGAGACGTGCAACCTCTTCAAGCCGGGCCAGATGCCGGGCTCGCCCACGGTGTACGAGCAGTGGAAGGCCGGGACCAAGGCGTACAACGTGGACTGGAACAACGTGGCGCCGAGCATCGGCTTTAACTGGACACCCGACCGCCTGGACGGTTTCCTGGGAACCCTGATGGGTGCCTCGGGCGACTTCGCCATTCGTGGCGGATTTGCGCGGTCCTTCCAGCGCCCGGCGATGGGCGACCTCCGGGCGCGGTTCTCCACCAACCCCGGTCTGGCCATTGCGGTGGCCAAGAACCAGTCGCTCGGCAACCTCGGGGCCAACCCGCTCCTGTTCCGGGACTCGGCGAACATGACGCCAGCGACTTTCAACGAAACGCCGACGTTCCCAAACTCCGGTCTGGTCACCAACAGCGTCAACGCGTTTGACCCGAATCTCCAGGTGCCCTATGCCGACACCTGGACGCTTGGTGTGCAGCGCGGGATCACGAAAAACATGGCCGGTGAAGTCCGCTACGTCGGCACACGTGCCCGCCAGCAGTGGACCACCTACAACTACAACGAGCTGAACATCATCGAGAACGGTCTGCTCGCCGAGTTCAAGCTCGCCCAGGCAAACCTGCAGGCCAACGTGGCGGCCGGACTGGCGAGCCAGGGCTTCCGTTACCGTGGTCCCGGCACGGGCACCTCGCCCCTGCCGATCATGCTCGCGTACTTCAGCGGCGTGTCATCGGCCAACGCGGGTGATGCGGCGCGGTACTCTTCGACGCTCTTCACGAACGCGACGTTCCTGAATCCGCTGTCGCGGCACAACCCGAACCCGTTCACGTTCGGCAATGCGCTCGACAACGATGCCACCCGTCGCGCCAACGCCTTGGCCGCCGGCCTTCCGGCCAACTTCCTGCGCGCCAACCCGGACAAGCTGGGCGGGGCCAACGTGGGCGGATACGGCGACTACACCAACTTCAACTCACTGCAGTTCGAGTTGCGCCGGCGTCTGGCCAACGGTGTGCAGTTCAACGCCAGCTACGTCTGGGGCGTGGGTGAACAGTCCGTGCGTTATTCGTTCCGTGTGCCACGGCAGACCGCAAAACGCACCGGCATCGCCGGCGGCGCCGAGGTCACCCACGCATTCAAGCTCAACTGGATGCTGGAACTGCCCTTCGGGCGCGGCAAACGTTTCATGACCGATGCGGGTTCCATTCTCGACCGCGTCATCGGTGGATGGCAGTTGCACGGCAACGTCCGCGTGCAGAGTGGTGCATGGGTCGAGTTCGGCAACGTCAACATGGTGGGCTTCGACGAAAAGGAGCTGCGCAAGATGTTCAAGCTCCGCATCAACGAAAACCAGCGCGTGTTCATGTTGCCGCAGGACGTCATTGACGAAACGATCAAGGCGTTCAGCACCAGCCCGACGTCGGCCACCGGCTACGGTGCCCTTGGCGCCCCGAGCGGCAAATACTTCGCGCCCGCCATGGGCGCGAACTGCCTGGAAACCATTTCTGCGAACTACGGTGATTGCGGCACGCGGGAGCTTTCAGTCCGCGGTCCGGCCTTCAAGGAAGTGGACATCAGCATCATGAAGCTCCTGCCCATCGTGAAACGGGTGACGGCGGAGTTCCGCATCGAGATGCTGAACGCGTTCAACACGGTCAACTACGTGCCCGTGACCGGCTTCAACAACGGCCAGGGCTCCACCACGGTCGCGGGTTTCGAAGTGGGCGCCCTGACCGGCACCAACACCGCACGCGTCATCCAGCTCGTCAGCCGTATCAGCTGGTAATCGACGACGCGTCAGTCATACTGGCCCGGGTGGGGACCTGTCCCCGCCCGGGCTTCGTTCTTTTCATCGGGCTTTGCACCATGCGTTCCTTATCACTCGCCCTGCTCGCGGTTGTGCTTACCGCGACCTCGTACGCCCAAAGCCCACAATTTGTGCTCTCGTCCCGCGACCGCGCGAACCTGATCGCCATCGACTTCGCCGCCGCAGGCCCGGACGGCACGCCGATCGAGACACTGGCGCCGGCCGACATCACCGTGCGGCTCGGTGGCCGCACCCGGAGAGTGGTCAGCGTCGAATTTGTGCGGGGCATGCCGGACGCGGTGGCGGTGGATCCGCCCTATGGGGACAACACGGCGCGGTCGTTACCCCGGTCGCTGGTGCTGATCGTCGACGAGGACACCATTCGCCCAGGCCGGACACTCGCCGTCCGCGATGCCGCACACCAACTGGTGGCCGGACTATCCGCGCAGGACCGGCTCGCGCTGGTCACGGTTCCGTTCGGCGGCCTTGCCGTGGATCTCACCACCGACCACGGTCGTGTGCTCCAGGCCATGACGGCGTTGACCGCACAAAGCTCACGCTCGGAGTCCGTGGCAGACACCCAGTGCCGCACGTTGACGACCCTGAGCGGCATCACCGAGACGCTGCTGCGTCTGAGTGCGGTCGAAGACCCGGTCACGGTCGTGCTGTTTTCCAGTCATCAGGCAGGGCCACAAAACGAAATTCGATCGCTCGGACAGGCGTCGGCCGGCGGGGCGTGTGAGCTGCGCGCGGCCAACTTTACCGACCTGGGGCACGCTGCGGCACGCGCACGCGCGCGCTTTTATGTCGTACATGCCGACATCGATCAGCGCGGTCGCGGCCTCGACGGTCTGGAACACATTGCCGGCGTGACGGGCGGATCGCTGTTGTACCTGTCCACCAACGACGGTCGCGCGGCGGTCGGACGTATCCTCACGGAGACGGCGGGACACTACGTGGCGCGTGTCTCCCGAGAGCCATCCGACAAGGCCGGCGCCGTGCAGAATGTCAGCGTCAGCACCTCACGGCCGCACGTCACCATCCATCGCCCGCCGCAGTTTGTGATGACATCGGCGGCCGCATCATCGCCGGACCCCGCCCCGGCGGCACCAGCGTCGGCGCGCGACCTCATCAGACAGGCACAACTCATCAGTGATTTGCCGCTGCGGGTCACCGCACATGCGTTTCGCGACGATGACCCGGCGCGGATCAGGTTGGCGGTCACACTTGATTCGCCGGAGACGACCGCCACGCTCTCGGGCGCGATGATCGGCGTCTTCGACGACCGTGGGCAACTCGTGGCAGGGCTGGAGATGACATCGGAAGCGCTTCAGCGTCGCCCCCTGGTGGCCGCGCTCGCCATTCCGCCAGGCACGTATCGACTGCGGGCGGCCGCGATCGAGTCGTCCGGTCGTGGTGGCGCGGCCGAACAGCGGATTGACGCCGCGCTCACGGAGATCGGCCCCGTGTCCGCCAGCGCGGTGATGATCGGACTGTCGCGGGAGGGTGGGTTTGTGCCCGCGCTGGAATTCGGCGCCGAACCGACGGCCTTTGCGATGCTCGAACTCTACGGCGCCGTGTCACCCGCCCCGCGTGTGGTCTTCGAAATCGCAACCTCCACCCATGGTCCCGCAGTGCTGACCATGCCTGGACTTGTCGAGGCGTCCCCCGTCCCGACCAGAGCCCTGGCGACCGGAGTGCTGCCGATTTCCCAACTCGCGCCGGGCGACTATGTGGTGCGGGTCACGGTGACACCCGACGGGCGGGCGGGCGGACGGATTGTTCGGACATTACGCAAGATCGGCGTGCAGCCGATCAAGGAACCGGCCCACTGACGCCGGACCAGCCAGGCGGAACTGAATGAGGTGGTCGTGCGGGCGATCGCCGACACCAATCGCCACGCCGCGACCCTGCAGTGTCGCAAACGCATCTTCATCAGTTCGATCGTCGCCCAGATAGATGATGCCAACACCTGAGGTGGGCCCGAGGTCCACCACCGACCGGATCCAGTCCACAGCCTTGCCCTTGTGCCACTCGACGGCGGGCAGCAGCTCCAGCGCCTGCGCGCCCGGCAGCACCCTGAGCAGGTCCGCATCCAACGCGGGCTGCGCGATTTCCACAAATTGCCCCAGCGCGCGACCCGCAGCATCGGGCGCGACCTTGCGCACATGGCAGGTCAGCGCGTACTGCTTGTTCTCCAGCACCACGTCCTGACACCAGGCAAGGGCCACACGCGCCCGCATCAGAATGTCGGCGATCACCGGTTCCACTCGCGCCAGCGCCGGGTGCAAAAAGCCGCCGGTGGGTCCGCTGATCTCCAGTCCGTGCAGGCCGCCGACAAACGGCGCCACATCGGCCGTGCGTGCACGCACATCCTCAATCCGTCGGCCGCTCACCACCGCCAACGTCGTGCGGGGATGATCACCAACCACGCGCAGGGTGTCGCGCACCTCCGGTGACATGACGGCCTCGCCGGGTGTGAGCGCAAGTTCGGAGAGTGTGCCGTCAAAGTCGGTGACCAGCAGCAGGTGGCGTCCACCCAGCCATTGCCGCACCTGATGGGCGACCACATCCGACGTGTCATACACCCCGCTAGTCAGAAAAAAACCCCGATCCCTTTCCCCGTTCGAGTTGATGCAGGATGTCCGACGCCCACGCGAGCACGTCGCGCCCGGCCACACGCCTCCGCAGGGCCTGCATACGTCGGCGCACCTCCCACTCAGGCATTTCGACCGCGCGCAGCACCGCCTCGGTGAAGCCACGTTCGTCGTACGGATTGATGATGAGGGCCTCTTCCAATTCCTGCGCGGCACCCGCCAGTTCGCTGAGAATCAACACGCCGTCAAAGTCGTCGCGCGCCGCCACAAATTCCTTGGCGACGAGATTCATCCCGTCGTGGAGTGAGGACACGATACAAAAATCCGCGAGCCGGTACAACGCCACCAGATCAGGCATGGCAAACGACTGCTTGAGGAACCGGATCGGCCCATCGTCGGGGCCTCGGCCGTGGCGGGTGTTGATGTCGGCAATCAGGCGGTCAATTTCATGCGAGATCTCGGCGTAGCCCTGGACTTCCTCGCGTGAGGGCACACCAATCTGCACAAAGACAAATCGGGCGGCCAGCTCGGGTCGTTCGTCCAGGGCCCGCCCGATCGCGGACATGCGCTCGGGGATCCCCTTGGTGTAGTCGAGTCGATCCACGCCGATTCCGACGACTTTGTCCTCGAGTCCCCACTCCGCAGCCAGACGATCCATCCGAGCGGGCAACGCCTCGTCGGCCAGAATCGTCGTGATCCGATCAAAGTCGGCACCAATCGGGATCGCGGCAACACGCACGGGTCGGTCGCCGTAGTACACGGTTTCGCCCGACACACTGGCACCGAGTTCGTCGGTGACCGCCTGCAGGAAGTTTCGCTGGTCGCGCGGCAACTGGAAGGCCACCAGATCGTTCGCCAACATCCCGCGAATGATCTCGACCCGCCACGGACAGATGCGCAGGCGATCGGCATCCGGCCAGGGAATGTGCCAGAAGATGGCCGTCCGGAGCCGAGGACGCAGTTCGCGCAGGTGCTGCCCCACCAGGGCGAGGTGATAGTCGTTCAGGAACACGGACGCCTCGGTGGGCGCCTCGGCGGCGGCCGCCTCTGCGAAGCGACGATTGACGGCCTGGTAGGTGTCCCACTCCTCAGCCTTGAACACCGGCCGCACGTGCGCCTGATGGCACAACGGCCACAACGCGCCATTGGCAAATCCAGCGTAGTAGCCGGCTTCTTCTTCCGGCGTGAGCCACAGGCGACGAAGTCGATACGAGGGCGACTCCGGCGGGACGCTGACCGAATCACGTTCATCACTGACGGCCCGATCGGCCGTGCCCGCACCGTGGGCAATCCAGACGCCTCCTCGCTCGCGCATCAGGGCGTCCAGTGCCACCGAGACGCCTCCGGGCGTCGCGCGCACCTTGATCGATCCGTCAGGCGCGTATTCGTGAAGATACGGCTCCCGATTGGACACCACCACCAGACCACCGGCAGACCGGCCCACCTCACCCGCAGAGACAAGCGCCGACTTGAAGAGGATGGGACCGATCAGCTCGTGCATCGCGATGATCGCGACCATCAACGTCTCAAAGCGACCGCCCCACTCCGGGAACTCGGCCGACACCAGAACCGTGAGGCCAAGCGTGACACCGGCCTGCGACACGAGTCCCCGCCACAGAAGAAGCGTCGAGGCCGGTTCGCCGCTCACCATGCGCGATCCAAGCATTGAACCGGCGTACAACAGGACCATGCGCACGGCCACGATGACCAGCGCCGCGACACCGATCGTCGCCAACGCGTCCACCTGCAGCGAGGCACCGGCGGCGGTGAAGAACAAAATCAGGATGGGCGTCGATCCCCGTTCGATGGCGTCGCGCAACACGTCGCCTTCGGTGGCCGCGAGGTTTTCGACCACCAGCCCGGCTGAGATCGCGGCGATGAGCCCGTCAAAGTGCCAGAGTTGTCCCGCGCCGGTGATCAGGGCACAGACACCAACCAGCACCAACGTCACTTCACGACCGACCCAGCGCAGATACAACGCAAACAGGGCGCCGACAATCGCGCCGAACGCCATCGACCCCGGCAGTTGCCACAGGAGCGACGCCACCAGCGCGGGCGTATCCGCCGATTGCGCAAACAACGCGCGGGTCCCCTCCATCGACAGCGTGAAGAACAGAATCAGGACCAGATCGGCCAGCACGACCACGGCGAGTGTCAGCTCCGCCAGCGACCCACGCGCCCGTGTCTCGGCGATCACGGCCGTCGTGACCGTCGGCGAAAATCCGACGAGCACCGAGGTGATGATGGCCACGATGGCGACACGATGCCAGCCACTCACGTCGGGCGCAATGGGGAGCCACGACCAGAGGACAAACAGCAGGGCGAACAACACGACGTACGTCAGCAGGATGGTGACGCCGGCCAGCGTGGCGATCGCACGCATGCGCGGGCGCAGACGGGAGATCTTCAGTTCAAGGCCGGCCGTGAACGCGATGATGGCGATCGCCAGCCCGTTGATGAGCTGAAGGTCACGGGCCATCGGCCGCGTGATGATGTTGAGCACATACGGTCCACAGATGAGACCAAAGACGAGATACCCCGTGAGCCTGGGCAGGTGCGCAGACTCGAACAACCATCCCACGATCGACGCGGCAATCAATGTCACGCCGAGCGAGAGGGCCGTGGACGAGGCCGTCCCGTCGCCCAGCTGGGACACCAGGACCCACGCCAGCGCCATCGTGATCGTGAGCGCGGCGAGACGACGCATCTAGCGGGGCTCCCTTCGCCAGAGGGGCAACGCCACCACCGCGAACACTTCAAACACCGCCGTGCCGATCGCCACGGCCCACAACAGCGCTTCACCAGACGCCGCCGGCAGAATCTGCCTGAAGTTGAGCGCAAACGCGATCCCGATCACCCCCGGCGACATCAGATAGGCGGCCATGTCACTCGGTCGCACATCCCCGACGATCCGCGCGGAGATCCATCCGCCGGCCACCTTGCCTGCGAGCCGGAACAACAGGAACGGCACCAGCAGCCACGCGCCCGCAGCCGACGGTGTCCACAACGCACCGGCGGTCACCAGCAACAGCACCACGAGCGGATGCTGCAACTTGCCCAGGTCATCCTGGACGATGCGGTCCGCGCGCCCAGGGACCATCGTCCACATGAGCCCCGCCACCAGACCCACCGACAGCGGCGAGACCCGCATGTACGCGGCGGCACCGCCCGCAAGTGCGAGTGTGCCGAGCACATACACACCTCGCTCGGAGACGGACTTTGCGCGTTCAAACAGCAGCCACCCAATCAGCCCGGTGACGATGCCCGCGCCCACGGGTATGAGCGCAATCCACCAGCGGCCGGCACCCGTGCCGGTGGCCACCGTGAAGATCCCGGCGGCGACGATGATGGGGAGGATGTCGTCGAGATCGGCCACCCGGGTCGCCACCGCCGCCGCCGGGTCGGCATCCGGGTCCGCCGACGTGGCCGATGACGCCGACGCACAGAGCCCCAGCGCCAGCGCGATGATGACCGCCGAGGCGTCCAGAGGCAGACCGGTCGACACGACGAGGTACAACGTGGCCCCGGCCACCGCCAGGATCGTGACCAGGCTCTCGAGGCTGGCCGCCAGGAGCAGCCGTCCAGCGGACGGCACCTCGCGGCCAAACGCGATGCCCACAAACACGCCGGCGAGCGTCAACGCGAGCGTCACGCTGAGATCGAGCAGCGTGCGCACGTCGCCGGTAATCAGATTGAGACCGTGGGGCCCGAGCAGCACGCCGAGCGGGAGGAAGACCACGGCCGGCGTGAGCGACGGCGCGAGGCCCAGCGCCGACCGAGTACGCAAGAGTGAAAACAGCCAGCGCAGGGGCGACGGCGGCGGTGCACCGAGTCGGCGGTCTATGGGATCAGGACCACCCAGTTCCCGTCGTCGCTGATCTCTCATTGAATCCGGAGTGCCTCCACTGCGGCGAGCAGAGCCGGCACCCGCGTGATGGCGACGCCAGGGTCATCCGGCATCGTCATGCCCACCAACCGCCCATCAAGGGTGTAGATGAAGGCGCCGGCGCCCAGTTGGGGATCGCCGCCGACCGACAGAAGCGGCTGCGTCCACCTGGGGTCGTCAAAGGAGTCGACACGCCCGATAAACAGGGGCCGAGCCGCGGGGCCGCCGCGTGCGCCCTCAAACACGGCCACATACCCGGGACCGCCGATTCCCTGAGCGACTGGTCCCAGACCGGTGAACGGGGCGTCCGGCACACGGATCAGCACCAACCGACGGTCGGGATCCTCCGTGGCCACGTCGATGTTGTCGGTCGGCACCACTCTGAATCCCGCCGGCAGATGAGCGACCGCCAGATTGGTGTCGATACGGAGGGCGGCGACGATCCGGCGCTCGGTGGGCGTGGGCGGCGTGGGCGCCACACCGCGACGCACGGGCGGTGCCGGCGGGGGAATTCGCTCAAGTGTGACGACCGCCATCGCCGGCTGCACACGTGTCGAGATATCACCCATGATGAGCGCGAGCTCCTCGAAGGTGGCTCGCGCCGCCAACCGTTCGATGGGACCGGCGAGAGGAGACGTCACCGCGCGATCGGGCGCCGGATACTGAAACTGCGCGAGGACAAGCAGCACCGCCACGGCGACCACAATCACCAGCAGCAACAACCGCGTCTCACGGCCACGTCCAGACACGGATGGCGTACTCATCAGGGGCAGATTCCTCTCATGCGGGCGCAGTCGCCCGAAGGCGTTTTACGACTGCGGCAAACTTCTCAATCGCGTAGTCAATGTCGTCGTCGGTCGTAAACCGTCCGAGACCAAACCGGACGGTCGCGCCCGGGACGGGGTCGGCCCCGCGCAGGGCCGTGAGCACATGCGAGGGCGTGGCGGACGCCGAGGCACACGCCGAGCCTGACGAGACGGCAATGTCCCCGACGCCGATGATGAGGGACTCACCGTCGACCCCCTCAAACGCGATGTGCAGGTTGTGCGGCAGACGATGTTCGATCGAGCCATTCACCACCACACCGCCGCAGGTCCGCCGCAGCCCCTCGAGCAGGCGATCACGCAGCCGCGCGAGCCGCGGTGTCTCGACGGCCATCTCCTGCTTGTCGATGTGACAGGCGTAACCCAGCCCCACGATGCCGGGCACGTTCAGCGTCCCCGAGCGGAAGCCCCGCTCCTGTCCGCCGCCCACGATCAGCGGGGCCAGTTCGGTGCGCTTGCGCACAAACAACGCGCCACATCCTTTGGGGCCGTACATCTTGTGCGCGGTCAGCGACAACAAATCGACTTTGACCTCCGCGAGATTGACTGGAATCTTCCCGACCGCCTGCGCGGCGTCGGTATGCACCAGTGCACCCTTCGCATGGGCAATGGCGACGATCTCGGACATCGGCTGCACCACGCCAATCTCGTTGTTGGCCCACATGATGCTCACAAGCGCCGTGGACTCAGTCACCACACCCGCCAGGGTCTCAAGCGAGATGCGACCGTCACGATTGACCGGCAGCACGGTCACGGACCAGCCGGACTTCTCGAGCGACTTGCAGACTTCGAGCACACACTTGTGCTCGATGGCCGAACACACGATGTGACGACGGGACTCGGGCGACAACGCCGCCACCCCTTTGATGGCCCAGTTGTTGGACTCGGTGGCCCCGCTCGTAAAGATCACCTCACGCGCCGACGCTCCGATCAGGCTGGCGACACGACGCCGCGATTCTTCCACGGCCTCCTGCGCCTTCCAGCCCCAGGCATGGCTCGACGAGGCCGGATTGCCGAAGGTTTCGGTGAAATACGGCAGCATGACCTCCAGCACCCTCGGGTCAACCGGGGTAGTGGAGTGATAGTCGAGATACACGGGCGGGCGCGACATGTCCGTTAATTCTATTGGATTTGCGCGGGGACCGCCGTCGCCTAGAATGCGCCCATGCACACAAAGTTGCCCTCCCTGATTGTGGCGCTCGCCCTTATCGGCGCGGCCTGCGGCGCTGACGCGCCCGCGCCGGCACCGGTTCAGAGCCAGGCCGCCCAATTCCTGTCCGCCATTGCCGCGATGTGTGGCAACGCGTACGGCGGACACATTGCGGCCAACGATCCTGCGGCGCCCAATGATCCCTTCGTGGGCCAGGCCCTGGTCATGCACGTGCGCACGTGTGAGCCGGGCCGTGTGCTGGTGCCGTTTCACGTGGGAGAGGATCGGTCGCGCACCTGGGTACTCACACTGCACGACGACCGGATTCGACTCAAACATGATCATCGACATCAGGACGGCACCGAAGACGAGTTGACGCAGTACGGAGGCGACAGCACCACCGCCGGAACCGCCACTCGTCAGGAGTTTCCCGTTGATCAGTTTTCGATCGATCTGTTCACACGCACCAATCGCGCGGTGTCCAACACCAACACCTGGGCGATGGAGGTGCATCCGGGCCGGATGTTTGCGTACGAGCTGTCACGGCTGGGACGCCTGTTTCGTGTCGAGTTTGATTTGACGAAAACCGTCCCGACACCGCCGGCGCCCTGGGGGCATTGACAGGCTTCGTAGGGCGTGACCTTCAGGTCCGCCCCGGTGGCGCGGCTAAAGCCAACGCCCTACTCTGTCTTGGCGGGTTCCTGCGTGTTGCTGAGGGCGGCCTTGAGGGTGTGCCAGGCGAGCGACGCACACTTCACACGCGCAGGGAACTCACGCACGCCACCCAGGACGGCCAGTTTGCCCACGGCGTCTTCGTCGATTGGCTGATCGATCGGCGTGGTGACCATCTGATGGAACAGGTCAAACAGGTGCGTCGCCTCATCGACCGTCCGGCCCTTGACCGCATCGGTCATGAGCGAGGCCGAGGCCTTGGAGATCGCGCAGCCGGATCCTTCGAAGGACACGTTCTCGATGCGATCGCCCACCATCTTCAGTGACAACGTCAGTTTGTCGCCGCACAGCGGGTTGTGGCCACGGGCCGATTGCGTCGCGTCCGGCAACGGCCCAAAATTCCGCGGCCGTTTGTTGTGGTCGAGGATGACCTCCTGGTAGAGGTCGTGCAGGTCCTGCATCAGAAGAACCCCAGCGTGAGCTTGGCGGCTTCCGACATGCGGTCCTTGGTCCAGGCGGGCTCCCAGACAATCTCGACGCGGGCATCAGTGACTTCCGGAAGAGAGCGCACCTTGTGTCGCACTTCCACGGGCAACTGCTGCGCCGACGGGCACGCCGGACTCGTCAACGTCATGTTGACCAGCACGTTTTTGTCGGCGTCCACGATGATGTCGTAGATGAGACCAAGCTCGTAGATGTCGACCGGGATTTCCGGGTCAAACACGGTCTTGATCGCTTCAACGATCTTGCCTTGCAGCGCGGCGGTCTGGTCCGGATCGAGCGGACCGACCTGCAGGCCGTCCTGGCTGGATGCGGGCGCCGCGGCAGGCGGCGCCTGCGCCATCGGCTCGGCCTTCCACGCGTCGGGTGTGTCGGTGGCCACGGGTGGAGGCACGGATGGTGGCGGTGTCGGCGTCGGTGTGTCCACCATGCCCTCAGACTCCGCGACCGCGACAGCCTCGGCTGTCTGCTCGGCCGCCTCGGCCTTTTTGCCCGTCAGATCGGAGAGAAACGAAAACATGCCCATGATGTCACCCCAGCAACTCGCGCACACGCCCCAGCGCGCGCACGAGCGCATCAATGTCCTCTGTTGTGTTGTACATCGCCAGTGACGCACGCGCCGTCGCCGGGATGCAGAACCGGTCCATCACCGGTTGTGCGCAGTGATGCCCCGTGCGAATCGCCACGCCCTCGCGATCCACGATAGTCCCGATGTCGTGCGGATGGGCGTCGCCCATCACAAACGACAACACACTCGCCTTGCGTTTTGCCGTGCCGATCAATCGCAGCCCGGGCACGTCCTGCAGTTGGCGCGTGCCGTAGTCGAGGAGCGCCGCTTCGTGCGCGCCGATCGCCTCAAAGCCGATCGACTGAATGAAGTCCAGGGCCGTCCCGAGCGCGATCGCGTCGGCAATATTCGGCGTACCGGCCTCGAACTTGTACGGCAACTCGTTCCAGTCACTCTTCTCGAATGTGACGGAACTGATCATGTCGCCTCCGCCAAGAAACGGCGGCATGGCGGCCAGGATCGACTCGCGGCCGTAGAGCACTCCAATCCCCGTCGGCCCGTACACCTTGTGCCCCGTGAATACATAAAAGTCCGGGTCCAGGGCCTGCACGTCCACGGCCATGTGGTACGCCGCCTGTGACCCGTCGATCAGCACGGTGGCCCCGACCGCCCTCGCCATCGTGATCATCTGCGCCACGGGGTTGATGGTCCCCAGCGCGTTCGAGAGGTGGCTCACCGCCACCATCTTTGTCCTGGGCGACAGGAGCCGCTCGAACTCATCAAGCACCACGTCGCCGGCGTCGTCAATCGGCGCGACGCGCAACACGGCGCCGGTGCGCGCACAGGCCATCTGCCAGGGAACAATGTTTGAGTGGTGTTCCATGGCGGTGATGAGCACTTCATCACCGGCCTTGAGCTGCCAGTCCCCCCAGGCGCGCGCGACCAGATTGATGGACTCAGTCGCATTCCGCGTGTAGATGATTTCGCGCTCCGACTTTGCATTCACGAAGCGCTGCACCGTCTTGCGTGCCTTTTCGAACGCCGCCGTGGCGCGCTCACTCAGCGCATGCACCCCGCGATGCACATTGGCGTTGTCGTGGGCGTAGTAGTGACGGAGCGCATCAATCACGACCTGCGGCTTCTGCGTCGTCGCGGCATTGTCCAGGTACACCAGCGGTTTGCCGTGTATCTGCTGATGCAGCGCCGGGAACTGCGCACGAATGGCGCTCACGTCAAAGGTCATCACGCCGGCAGATGCAGCTTGGCGACCAGCGCGGCCTCAAGCTGCTCGCGGAGGGCCTCGTGTTTGATGCCGTTCAGCACGTCGCTGGCAAATGCGTGAATCAGCATGTTGCGCGCGTCGGTCTGATGGATGCCCCTGGCCCGCAGGTAGAACATCTGCGTGTCATCCAACTGGCCGATCGTGGCGCCGTGCGTGCACTTCACGTCGTCGGCGAAGATTTCCAGCTGGGGTTTGGTGTTGATCGAGGCATCACCCGACAGGAGCAACGCCTTGTTGGTCTGTTTGGCGTCGGTCTTCTGCGCGTCCGGACGAACAGTGATCTTGCCGTTAAAGACCCCGCGGGCCTTGCCGGTCAGGATGCCTTTGTAGATCTCGTGGCTCGGGCAGTGCGGTTGCGCGTGATCGATCGTCGTGTGGGTGTCCACCAGCGTTTCACCGTCGGCGACATACAGACCGTTGAGTGTGCACTCCGCGCCTTCACCCGCCAGTGTGGCCGAGATGTCGTTGCGCGCGATGCGGCCGCCAAACGTGATCGCCTGTGACGTAAACGTGCTCGCGCGGTGCAGGTGGACAAATGTGCTGGCCAGATGAAACGTCGTCGACGCTTCCTGCTGTACCTTGACGTGATCAACCACCGCACCGGGCCCCAGCAACACTTCAGTGACGGCGTTGACGAGCATCGGCTGCCCCTCGGCACCCGAGTACGTCTCTATGAGTGACACCTGTGCCTGTTCGCCGACCACCACAAACACCCGCGGCGACACCATCGTCGGCTGGGCGCCCGGCTCCGCCACACACACGATCTGAATGGGTTCGGTGAGCACGGTTTTTGGCGCGATGTGAATGAAGATCCCGTCTTCAAAAAAGGCGGTGTTCAGCAACACAAAGGGATGGTCACTCTTGAGGCTCGGCCCCTCGTGCTCCGGCTGCGTCTCCCACGCCTCCTGCAAGGACGAGATCGTGACGCCCTCCGGAAGGGTCTGGTTCACGACGGAAAGGCGCGCGGCGGAGGCCCGCCACTCGATCTGCGCGATCGGTGCGACGTTCGTGAATTTCCACTCTTCGTCGCGGGTCGTGGGAAAGCCGCGCTCAAGGAACCGGCCGAAAGCGGAGGCGCGGGCCGTGCGCAGCCACTCCGGACCAAAGGCCGGCGCCGCGCGAAACGCCTCAAACCCGGCGACGAGCGTACCGTGTCGTTCTGCAACCTGGGCCATGGTCAGGCTCGTGCTCCGACGGCGTCATCGATCCAGCCGTACCCCTTGGCCTCGAGTTCCAGCGCGAGTTCCTTGCCGCCGGAGCGGACAATCTTGCCGGCACTGAGCACATGGACAAAGTCCGGCACGATGTAATCGAGCAACCGCTGGTAGTGCGTGACGACGATGATGGCGCGCTCGGGGCTGCGGAGGGCGTTGACACCGTTGGCGACCACACGGAGGGCGTCGATGTCGAGGCCCGAGTCGGTTTCATCGAGGATGGCGAGCTTCGGTTCGAGGACCGCCATCTGGAAGATCTCGTTGCGCTTCTTTTCGCCGCCCGAGAACCCTTCATTCACCGCGCGATTGAGCATCGTCTGATCCATCTCGAGAAGTTTGGCCTTCTCCTTGACGAGCTGGATGAACTCAATGGCGTCCAGTTCCGGCTGTCCCTTGTACTTGCGGACGGCGTTGAGTGCCGCCTTGAGAAAGTACTGGTTGTTCACGCCGGGAATCTCGACCGGGTACTGGAACGCCATGAACACACCTTCACAGGCGCGCTCTTCGGGATCCATGTCGAGCAGGTCCTTGCCGTCATAGGTCACGGTGCCGCCGGTGGCTTCGTACCCGGGGTGGCCCGAGAGGATGCGGGCGAGCGTACTTTTGCCCGAGCCGTTGGGGCCCATGATGGCGTGCACTTCACCGGGGTTCACCGACAGATTGAGGCCCTTGAGGATGTCTTTGTCCTCGGCCTTCACACGGAGGTCTTTGATTTCAAGCAACATGACTAACCGACGCTTCCTTCCAGGCTGATTGAGAGTAGTTTCTGGGCTTCCACGGCAAACTCCATCGGGAGTTCGCGGAACACTTCCTTGCAGAAGCCGCTGACGATCATGTTCACCGCGTCCTCGGTGGCGATCCCGCGCTGGCGACAGTAGAAGATCTGGTCTTCACCAATCTTCGACGTCGACGCTTCGTGTTCGACCATGGCCGTGGTGTTCTTGATTTCGAGATACGGGAACGTGTGTGCGCCGCACTTGTCGCCGATGAGCAACGAGTCACACTGCGAGTAGTTGCGGGCCCCGTGCGCGTTTTTGCCGATCTTCACCGCGCCGCGATACGTATTCTGTCCAAAACCGGCGGAAATGCCCTTGGACACGATCGTGCTGCGGGTGTTCTTGCCGAGGTGGATCATCTTCGTGCCGGTGTCGGCCTGCTGACGATTATTGGTCGTCGCCACCGAGTAGAACTCCCCGACCGAGTTGTCACCCTGCAGGATGCAGCTCGGGTATTTCCAGGTGATCGCCGATCCGGTTTCGACCTGGGTCCACGTAATCTTCGCGTTGTCCATCGCCTTGCCGCGTTTGGTCACGAAGTTGTAGATGCCCCCCTTGCCGTCCTTGTCGCCGGGGTACCAGTTCTGAATCGTCGAGTACTTGATCACGGCGCTGTCGAGCGCGACCAATTCGACCACGGCCGCGTGCAACTGGTGTTCGTCGCGCATCGGCGCCGTGCAGCCTTCGAGGTAGCTCACGTGCGACCCCTCGTCGGCGACGATCAGGGTGCGTTCAAACTGGCCCGTGTTCTTCGCGTTGATGCGGAAGTAGGTGGACAGTTCCATCGGGCAACGGACGCCCTTGGGAATGTAGACAAATGATCCGTCGCTGAACACAGCCGAGTTGAGGGTCGCGTAGAAGTTGTCGGTGTACGGCACCACCGAGCCGAGGTACTGCTTCACCAGCTCGGGATAGTCCTTCACCGCCTCGGAGAACGAGCAGAAGATGACGCCCATCTCGGCGAGTTTCGCCCGGAAGGTTGTGCCGACCGAGACGCTGTCAAAGACGGCGTCCACGGCCACGTTGGCGAGCAGTTTCTGCTCTTCGAGGGGAATGCCCAGCTTCTCGAACGTGCGACGCACCTCCGGATCCACTTCGTCCATGCTCGAGAGCTGCGGCTTCGCCTTGGGCGCCGAGTAATAGCTGAGCGCCTGGTAGTCGATCGGTTCGATGTGCAGGTTGTGCCAGGCCGGCTCGACCATCTGCTGCCACGCGCGGAACGACTTCAGGCGGAACTCAAGCAGCCACTCGGGCTCTTCCTTCTTCGCCGACAGGGCGCGCACGACGTCTTCGTCGAGTCCGGGAGGAAAGGTATCCGTCTCGAGGATCGTCTCGAAGCCGTATTTGTACTCACGCGTCGCGAGTTGTTCGATTGTCTCTTCTTGGGTAGCCATATCTGTTTACACCGAAAACGACGTCCCACAGCCGCAGGTCTGTTTGGCGTGTGGGTTCTGAAAAATAAAGCCGCGGCTGACCAGACTCGTGTCGTAGTCCAGCGTCGTGCCGTCGAGCAGGCGATGGCTGCGGGCGTCGACCCACACCTTCACACCGTCGGGTCCGTCAAACACGAGGTCGGTGTCCGTGGGGGCAGACTCCCACTCAAACACATACTCAAAGCCCGAGCAGCCGCCGGCCTTGATGCCGACGCGAAGACCGGTCGCGCCGGCCTTTTTTGTGAGCAACTTCTGAATCTGGGTGGCGGCTGTTGTTGTGACGGCAATCATGATCGTTTCACCATATGCATGGGCTGTGTGCCGGGCGCGAGGGTGGGCATCGGCGGCGCCATCTCCATCGCCAGCTCCGCCACCGAGGTCGCGGCCAGCGTGGCGATGATGCGGTCCTTGATGCGCCAGAGCGGATCGCGGATGTTGCACTTCGCGTACTGGTCGCAGCTGTGGTCGGTGTCCGAACACGCGGTCACCATCAACGGGCCATCCACCGCCTGGATGACATCGGCCACCGACATCGACGCAGCCGAACGCACGAGTGCGTACCCCCCGCGGATTCCCTGCTGCGATTCCAGCAGTTTGCCCTTGACCAGCTTCTGGAGCACTTTGGCCAGAAGCTCCGCCGGAATGTCATAGGTCTCCGCCAGTTCCCGGGCGGACACTGCGCCGCGATCGGCGTTGGCGGCGAGGTGGCGCATGGCCAGCAACGCGTAGTCGGTCTTTTTTGAAAGGCGCAACATCACAAGCCTCGCGGTGGTCGGTGGACAGGCTGAGCGGGAGGTGCTCAGGACGGGACTTCTATGTCCGACCGAACAAGTCCATCTTACCGGGCCGGCGCGATGATCGCAACCAGTGACCAGCGCTAAGTGCTTGATGAGAATGGTCTTATTTGTGGACTTGCGGGTGTGCAGCGCACCTGTGGTTTGATAGCCGCAATGTTTCCTTTGTTTCTCACGTTCGTACTGCAGGTGACCCCCATCGGCCAGGCGTCCATCAACGGCCAGGTTCGCGACATGACCGGCGCACCGGTCGCCGCGGCCGTCGTCAGCATTGATGGGACGTCAATGGGAAGTGTCACCGGTGCTGATGGGCGATTCAGCGTCCCTGGGCCCGCGACGGGGTCGGTCGTCGTCGCCGTGCGGGCGAATGGGTTTGGGGAATGGCGACGCAGCGTCCCGGCAGGGTCGCAGAATCTGATCGTTGCGCTGGTGCCAGCCGGGGTGCTCGAAACCATCACGGTCACACCCGCGCGCACCGATATGCGCCTGGGCGACGTACCCGCGAGCATGAGTGTGCTCACCCGCCGGGAGATTCAACAATCCCCGGCCGTGCTGGCCGACGATGTGCTGCGGACACTGCCCTCATTCAGTCTGTTTCGACGTACGAGCAGCCTTGCCGCACATCCAACCGCGCAAGGTGTGTCGCTGCGGGGTATTGGTCCCAGCGGTGTGAGCCGCACGCTGGTGCTTCTCGACGGCATCCCCTTCAACGATCCGTTCGGTGGCTGGGTGTACTGGAGCCGCATCCCACTCGAGCAGGCGGATCGTGTTGAGGTCGTTGATGGCGCGAGTTCGAGTCTCTACGGCAACTACGCGCTTGGAGGTGTCGTGAATATCGTGAGCGCGCCTGCCACGGCCCGCACGTTCACGCTCAAGGCCCAGTACGGCAGCTTGAACAGCCGGAATCTCGAAGCCCTGGGGAGCCATGTGCGGGGCCGTATTGGACTCACGATCGACGGCGGTTTGTTTCAGACCGACGGTTACGCCCCGGTCGTGGAGCGCAATCCGGCCGGCATCGCTGAGCGGGGACGTGTGGACAACAACATCTCCCTCGACACCGCCCGGGTGAATACACGGCTGGACATGCGCGTGTCGGATCGACTGCACAGCGTGCTTCGGGCGGGATACTTTCGGGAAGAACGGAACAACGGCAAACACAGCACCTTCACCAATGACGCCGAAAAAAACGATACGCGGTGGACGTCAGCAAGCGCGGGGTTGACCCTGCGGGTTGGCGACCGGAGCG
>CAYRGW010000010.1:65740-77027 GCA_964423815.1 uncultured Solibacteraceae bacterium
GGAGCGACGTGGAGGCGTCGGCGTCGATGGGCGCAGGGACATTGCGCAGCAATTTTGTCGCGGTGCCGGCGACCACCCCACCGCGCAACATCGGACGGATGACACTCCTCCAACGTGTCCCGACGTTGTCGTTTGCAGGGATGGCCCAATGGCGCACGTCGGTGGGTCGCCATGCCATCACCGTCGGCGGCGACTGGCGCTGGGTCGACGGCGACAGCGAAGAAGACGCCCTCGATGCGATGACCGGCACCTCTGTGACGCTGCGCCGCGTCTCGGGAGGCACACAGCGGGCCCTTGGCGCGTTCGCGCAGCACATCTTCACCGCCACATCGGCACTGACCATTACCACCGGCGTACGCGTGGATGGCTGGAACAACTACGACGGACACAATCGTGAACACACCGCCGCGACGGGTGCGCCCACGGCCAATCACACTCCGGCGCTCCCCTCGCGGAGCGACACGGTGCTCAGCCCTCGCCTGGCAGCCATTTACCGCGTGACTGATCGTGTGAGCGTCTGGGGCAACATCGGCGCGGGATTCCGCGCGCCGACGTTGAACGAACTGTATCGGCAGTTTCGCGTCGGCACGGTGCTGACGCTGGCCAACCACCAGCTGGGGCCCGAACGTCTGCGCGGAGGAGAACTTGGGATCCAGCTCACCCCCGTGCGGGCGCTGGCGTGGCGGACCACCTGGTTCGACACACGCATGACCGATCCCGTCTCCAACGTCACGCTGAGCTCGGCCGGTGCCGCCGTCACCCAGCAGCGCCAGAATCTCGGCGCCACGCGTGTCTCAGGGATACAGACCAGCGCCGAATACCGTGCGGGGGCTGCGTGGCGTTTTTCAGCGGCGTACATTCACCAGCGCGCGCGGGTCACGGAGAACCCCGCCAACATCGCGCTGGTCGGCAAAGTGTTGCCGCAGGTGCCGCGTCACCGCGGAAGCGTGCACGTCTCGTTCACCGATGCACGATGGTTCACGGCGTCGGTTGACGTGCTGGCGATGAGCCGGCAGTTCGATGATGACCTGAATGTCCGCACAGTGCCCGGCATCCCGGACGCCGGGCTGCCGGGGTACACGGTGGTGTCACTGTCGGTCTCACGGCCCGTGGGACGACGCCTCGAGACGTTTGCCGGGGTGCAGAACCTGTTCGGTCGCGACTACTTCGTCGGCACGTTCCCCACGACCACCGGCGCGCCGCGTTTGATCACCGGCGGCGTGCGTGTGACGTTCGGGCGCTAAAAGACGTCGGGGGTCTTTTTCTGCATTGCTTAGATCGGAAAAAGACACCCGACGTCTTTTAGCGTTTGGTCGACAACGCGCCGCGGAGTTTGTCGGCCAGTGACCCGCCGAAGGACCCGGACTGCGCGACTTCGGCGCGTTCCTTGTACTCCCGCACTTCGGCCGCTTCCGCTGCCGTTTCGATCGCCTTGTGGCTCACCCGAATGCGGCGGCCCTGGGGATCGGCTTCGAGCACAATGACGTCCACGTCGGAGCCAACCGGAAACGCCTTCTTGATGTCCGCGCCGCGCTCGACGCCGGTTTCACTCAGCGGCATCAGGCCCGTTTTGCCTGGCGCGAGAAACACAAACACGCCAAAGGTCTCGTGGCGATCAATCTTGCCCGTCAGGCGCGCGCCGGACACGATGCCTGACCGGGACGCGGCCACGGGGCTCGCGGCGGCGGCACCTGCGTCCGCGCTTTTTGCGGACCCTTCCTCAACGATCGCCACACCAATCCGCTTCTTCTCGGGATCAATGCTGAGAATTTCGAACGCGCCGGCCTGCCCCGGCGTGATCGCCTTGGACCATCCACCCGCGCGGCCTGTGGGTGCAAAGGTCGACATGTGCGCCAGGGCTTCAACGCCGGCCTCCAACTCCACAAACGCACCGAAGTCCGTCACGCGGGTGATGGTTCCCTGCAGGACCTGGCCGATGCTGTAGGTGTCCTGGATCATCGTCCACGGATCGGCCGTGAGTTGTTTGAGTCCCAGCGCGATCTGTCCGGTGGCGTCATCCACGCGCAGGATCTTGACGGTGACTTCGTCACCAGGCTTGACGACGTCCTCGGCCTTCGACACACGCGCCCAGGCCATCTCGGAGACGTGCAGTAATCCCTGCACCCCGGCACCCAGATCCACAAACGCGCCGAAGTCGCGCACGGACACGACACGTCCGGTCATCACCGCGCCGACCGTGATCGACTTGCGGATCTCGACGGACTTGGTTTTCTGCTCTGCCTCAAGAACGGCGCGGCGCGAGACAACAAACTTCTCGCCGCCGTCGCGATACTCCATGATGCGGAACGAATAGACCTTGCCTTCATGGACTGTCGCGTCTTCGGTCCGGATGGTGTCGATCTGCGACATCGGACAAAACGCGCGCTGTCGGGCGATGCGGACCTCAAGGCCGCCCTTGGTGGCCTTTTCGACCTTGCCCTCAACGGGCAGACCGGCTCGGAACGCATCCTCAAGCTGCCCGGCATTGGCGGCGCCGAGCGCCATCCGGCGAGACAACACGAGGCCGCCGGCCGTGGACACCACCACCGCCTGAATGCGGTCCCCCACCTTCACCTCAACAACGCCCTCGTCGTCTTTGAGCTCGTCGAGCGACATGGTGGCTTCGCCCTTGCCGCCGACGCCGATAAAGGCAAATTCGGGGCTGATGGCGACGATGGTGCCTTCGATGGTCTGGCCGCGGGCAAAACGTTTGGTCTGGATGGACGCCTCAAACAGCGTCGCGAAATCGTCTTCCATCCAACAAGAATACCCTTATCGCCGACGCCGCCCGTCGAAATCCACATACTCCGCCAGGGCGTCCATGACGTCCTCTGCGCGCAGGTCATACGGCACACGATCGCGATACCGGATGTTGAAACGGGACCCGGCCTGAAGCCGACGGAACGCCAGGCGCTCCTGTTTGTATTCCGAGATGCGCTCACGTTCGATCCGGATGTAGTGGTTCTCACGTTCGCGACGATCGCGCAGGACGTCCAGCTCGCGCTCCAGTTGCCGACGCCGGTTGCGGTCGGTCTCATCCTTGATCCGCCGTTCGAGTGACCGCTCGCGGTCACTCTTGCCGATGTACGGGATATCAGCCGAGGTGTCCGTGTCGTCGAAGAACGTGCCGTACCCGCCGCCACCCAACTGGAACTCAATCAGATCACTCTTCACCTTGACGAACGTGACCATCGCCGACTCGCCCTCACGAATCGCGACACCGTAGCGGCGCAGGTTGTTGCGGTATTCGTTCAGGTCCAGCCCGCGTCGGCTGTCCACGTGCACGTTGACGCCGTCGGACGTGGCGGGCATGTCGATGCGCACGGTCACACGCCGGCCTTCAAAGATGTCCTTGAGGTAGGTGTAGTCGCGGGCGGCGACCACCGGCACGGCAAGGATGGACGAGAGAACAATGGTGGCGGCGAGTGGGCGAATAGCAGTCATACGAATCAACTCCGCACGACCCTATTGCAAGCAAAATGCCAATCGCCTTTCAGGGGGATGTGGCCTCGTCCCCGTCGCGAACGTCCCCGATTTAGTACAGCGCGGACTTCGGGACCTCGGGACTCCGGGACTTCGGGACTTCGTCAGTACCCGGCGCGTTTCCAGGCGAGGATGCCGCCGACCAGATTCACGGCATCGTAACCTTTGGCGCGAAGGGCGGCCGTGACCCGCGCACTGCGGGCACCCGACTGGCACTGCACAACGACGGTGCGATCGGTCGGGAGCGCGTCGAGTTGCGACATGACCTCACCCATCGGAATCAGCGTGGCGCCGGCAATGTTCGCCGAGGCGTGTTCAAACGGCTCGCGCACGTCAATCAACAGGTGGGGGTGGCTGCTGTCGCGCCACTGTTTGAGTTCGTCGACCGTCATTTCATCTTTCATCGGGATCTCCTTCCCCGGACCGGGGGTATCGCACACCTGATCGTACGCGACCAGCGTGGTAATCGTGGGGTCGTCGCCGCAGACCGGGCACTCCGGATCGCGCGCGAGGGTGATGTCGCGGAACTTCATCCGCAGCGCGTCGTAGAGCAGCAACCGCCCGACCAACGGCTCGCCGATGCCGGTCAGCAGTTTGATGGCCTCGGTGGCCTGGATGGTGCCGATGATGCCGGGCAACACGCCGAGCACACCGGCTTCGGCGCAACTGGGAATCAACCCGGCGGGTGGCGGCTCCGGGTGCAGGCAGCGGTAACACGGACCATCACCGGTCGCAAACACCGACGCCTGCCCCTCGAAACGGAAGATGCTGCCGTAGACGTTCGGCGTGCCGGTCATCACACATGCGTCGTTGACCAGATACCGCGTGGGAAAATTGTCGGTGCCGTCGACCACCACATCGTACGCGTCCACCAGGGTGCGCGCGTTCGACGCATCAAAGGCCGCATCGTGCAGTTCGAGGGTCACCAGCGGGTTGATGGCCGTGATGCGGTCTGCCGCAGATGCCAGCTTCGACCGTCCGATGTCGGGTGTGCCGTGAATGATCTGCCGGTGCAGATTGGTCTCGTCCACGACGTCGTAGTCGACCAGCCCCAACGTGCCGACCCCCGCCGCCGCGAGGTACAACGCGGCCGGCGACCCCAGGCCCCCCACACCGACCATCAGGACCCGCGCGTCACCCAGTCGCCGCTGACCGGCCGTGCCAAATTCCGGCAGCAGAACCTGGCGGGCATATCGAAGGGCGTCGGGGACGGGCATCCTGTGATGCTACTGAAAAAGACGTCGGGTGTCTTTTTCTGCTTACGCCTGGAACGAAAAAAACACCCGACGTCTTTATTTCAGGCCCACTTTGCGCAGGATCGAGATCATCGGGCACCAGCCGGTCAGGCCGGACTGGAACAGGTTCGCGCCGACAAACAACGTGAACCAGAAAAATCGGGCGTCCACGTACATCCCGGCCAGCACGCTGGCCATCACAAACGTCCCGGCAATCAATCGCAACATCGCTTCAAGCTTCATCTTTGCTCCTACGCCCGAGGTTCGGGCACAAACAACACCGGCCCCCGGCCGGCGCGAATCAACGGCTCCCCCACACGGGTGCGCCACGCACGGTCATGCACCCACGGCTCAGCCATCACCACCATTGAGGTGTCCACAAACATCGCGTCCGGGTCGGGACGCTCCCGGCGTCGGTCGTGCACTTCGGCACCAACCGCCGCCCCGATCCGCGTCGCCAGCGCCAGCGCGTTGTTGCCGCTCAGCCCCGGTGCGGCATACACACCCATCGTCGTGATGGCCGAAGCGGCGTCATGTTCGTGCACCACCAGAACCGGCGTGGTCAGATCCCGAAGGATGCGTTCGGCTACCGAGCCCATCCACCACAACGCGGGTCCCGTGCGTCCGTGCGTGCCCAGCACCACGAGGTCGGCCTCTTGTGCGGCCTCGGTGATCGCATCGATGGGTGTGCGCATCACGATCTCCGCCAGAAATGGCGTCTCCGTGTGGCGATGTCCAAACGTCGACAGGTATCGTCGCGCCTGCTCCTGATGTTGCCGGCGCTGGGATGCCAGCGCGTCGACTTGTTCGCGGGTGAAGTACACCGGCGCCTCGGCGGTCTCCGCGTGCAACAGGGTCAGTGATGCGCTGCACCCATCGGCCAGACGCCCGGCGAGTGCGACCGCGGCTGCGGAGGCGGCGCCAAAATCCACGGGCACCAGAATTTTCTGAATCGGCATTGTTTGTCTCCGGCGCATTTCAAAACCAGTGCGCCCTACTGCTGAGCTGGCCCTACTGCGCCTCGGCGACCTGCTGGCGTCGCGCGGACATGTAATACACAACCGGCACGGTCATACGCGACAGGAACAACGACGCGACCTCACCGGCCATCAGGGAAATCGCGAGACCCTGGAAGATCGGGTCGGCGAGAATGACCGCCGCGCCCACGACCACGGCCGCTGCGGTCAGCGCCATCGGTCTGAACCGCACCGCGCCAGCGTCAATCACGGCTTCGGCCAGCGCCATGCCGTCCTTCACGCGCAACTCAATGAAGTCCACAAGGATGATCGAGTTGCGGACAACAATGCCCGCGCCGGCGATAAAACCAATCATCGAAGTCGCCGTAAAAAAGGCGTCACCGGCCGCATGCGCCGGCAGGATGCCGACGAGTGAGAACGGAATCGCCATCATGATCGTCAGCGGCGTCTTGAACGACTGGAACCAGCCGACCACCAGGATGTAAATGAGCACCAGCACGGCCGCAAACGCGATGCCGAGATCACGGAACACTTCGATCGTGATGTGCCACTCGCCATCCCACTTCATCGCGTACTCCGAACTGTTGGTGGGCTGCACGGCGTTGAAGATCCCGATCGGCGTGCCCGCCGGCGTCTGCACGTTTGCCAGCGCCTCATTCATCTGGAAGATCGCGTAGACCGGGCTTTCCACCACTCCCGCCACGTCGCCGGTCACGTAGGTCACCGGCAGCAGGTTCTTGTGGTAGATGCTGGGCTCCTCGACCGACGTGGTGGGTCGCGTCAACTCACCCACCGACACCGGGCTTGTACCTTGCAGTCGGATCGACGCCAGGTCATTCACCGACGACCGCTGCGCCTTCGGCAAACGCAACATCACCGGCACCGCCTCACGTGCGCGCGGATCACGAAGCAGGCCGGCCGGAGCACCGCCGGCAGCCATCTGCACGACGGATGCGACCTCCACAGCAGACAGGCCTGTCGACGCCGCGCGGTCCGGGTCCACGGTCAACTGCACCTTGGGCCGGTCCGTCTCCACATACCAATCGACGTCCACCACGCCGGGTGTTTGTTCAAACACCCCACGGACGTCTTTGGCGAGCGCCTGCCGCGCGGCACCATCGGGTCCATAGACCTCGGCCACCAGGGTCTGCAACACCGGGGGGCCGGGAGGCACTTCCACCACCTGAATCTCCGCGCCCAGGCCGGCAGCCACCGGCAACAGTCGTTCGCGCAGTCGGGTGGCGACCGCGTGACTCTGCTCGGAGCGATCCTCCTTCGGCAACAACTGCAGCTGTACGTCGGCCAGGTTGGGCGTCTGTCGCAGGAAGTAGTGCCGCACGAGACCGTTGAAGGTGTACGGCGATGCGGTTCCCACATAACTCTGCGCACCAATCACGGCCGGGTCGGACAGACTCGCCTCCGCCAGCGATGCGGCGACGCGCGCGGTCGCCTCGAGCGGCGTGGCATCCGGCATCCGCACCATGACCTGCAGCTCGCTCTTGTTGTCGAACGGCAACATCTTCACCTTGACCCAGCCGAGGGGCACAAAGGCGACCGACACCAGGAGCAACACCGCGACACTGCCAAGGAATGCCCAGCGCGCCTTGCCGTCCTCAATGAGGCGACGCATGAACACGCGATACAGCTGCGTCATCCGATCCTCGCGCTCGTCGTGGTGACCGCCGGCATTACCCAGCAGTCGCACGGCCGCCCATGGGGTGACGATGAACGCAACGACGAGGGAGAACAACATCGCGGCCGTGGCACCGATCGGAATCGGTCGCATATAGGGACCCATCAGGCCGCCCACAAATGCCATCGGCAGAATCGCCGCCACCACCGTCAACGTTGCGAGGATCGTGGGGTTGCCCACTTCGTCCACGGCCCGAATCACCACACGGTCAAGCGCATCGGCGGCCGTGGCCTTCGCCATACGAATGTGCCGGACGATGTTCTCCACCACCACAATCGCATCGTCCACCAGAATGCCGATGGAGAAGATCAACGCGAAGAGTGTGATGCGGTTGAGGGTGTAGCCGTAGAGATAAAAGACAAACAGTGTGAGCGCGAGCGTGACGGGGATCGCGGTCAACACCACCACGGATTCCTTGCGACCGAGTGCCCACCACATGAGCGCCGAGACCGAGAGCACGGCCAGCAACATGTGGAACAGCAGTTCATTCGACTTGTGCGCGGCCGACTCTCCGTAGTCGCGGGTGACGGTGACGTTCAGATCCGCAGGGAGCAGATATCCGCGCAGGGACTCGACCTTGTGGTCGAGACGCTGCGTGAGGTCGATGGCATTGGTGCCCTTGCGCTTCGCCACCGCCAACGTGATCGCGGGATGTGACGTGGAGGCATCGGCATGGAACGCGACAAAGTGGGAAGGTTCCGCGCCGCCGTCGGTAACGGTCGCCACCTCACCAAGCCGCACGGGTGCCCCACTGGGCGATCCAACGACCAGATCACGAAGTGCGTCGATCGTTCCAGGCCAGCTACCCGCTTCGACAATGGTGGTGTTGTTGCCGGCGACAACGCCCACAGACGCGCTGCGGACATTCGCGCGCGCGAGCGCCTGCTGGACACGCAGGGGATCCAGACCGCGCGCTTCCAGTGCCGGCGGATCGAGTTCCACCGTCACCTGGCGGCTCTGGCCACCAATCAACGTGACTTCAGAGGTGTCGGGCACTTCCTTGAGGCTGTCGCGCAACTGTGCGCCAATCTGCCTGAGCTGCGCCGCGTCGTATCCGGACCCCCACAACGTAAAAGCCATCACCGGCACGTCATCAATCGAGCGAGCCTGCACCTGCGGAGGGGTGGCACCCGCCGGCAGCAGGTGAACGTTTGCGTCGAGTTTCTGACGCAGGCGCACGAGTGCGCGTTCTTCGTCCTCACCGACGAGGAACCTGGCGATGATCATCGAACGACCGGGGCTCGACGTGGAATAGAGATATTCCAGCCCCGGCACTTCCCAGAGCCGCTGTTCCAGTGGACGCGTGACACGTTGCTCCACTTCCGTGGGTGACGCACCGGGCAGATCCACAAACACGTCGATCATCGGCACGATGATCTGCGGCTCCTCCTCGCGTGGCAGGGCGATGACCGCAAACACGCCGAGCAGCATCGAGGCGATGATGATGAGCGGCGTCAGCTTTGACCGGATAAACGCGGCCGCGAGCTGGCCGGCCATGCCAGTGGGGTGACTCATGACCGCACCTTTTGCCCGTCCACCAGGGTGGAGGGCGGATTGACGACCACGCGGTCACCCGTGGACAGGCCGGCGAGCGCTTCGGTCCGCCCATCGCGGGATTCTCCGGTCGACACCACCCGCAGACGCGCCCGTCCTTCGGCGTCCACGAGATACACGAAGGTGAGCTGGCCGCGCGTGACGATGGCGGAGTCCGCAACGGTGAGCCGTTCGGATGTCGCTCCTGAAAAACGCGCGCGACCGAAATACCCTGACCGCCATCCGGCCGCCGCCGGTGCGTCCAGCGTGACGGTGAAGCTGTGAGACGACGGGTCGACGCGCGCGATTTCGGTGATGCGGGCGGGCACCCAGTCGGTGACGCCTCCGGTTTCGACACGGACCTCCGCCGTCTGACCCACTGTCAAGCCGGCGGCGCGTGACGCATCGAGGCGCACTTCCATCTGAAGGTCGGACGCGCCCTCAATCGTGAGGAGCGGTTGTCCCGGTCCGACGGTTGTGCCCGGATCCACCTGGCGCGAAACGACCAGGCCGTCAAACGGCGCGGTCAATGTGGTCCAGCTCTGCGTGATTGTGGCCACACGCGACCCGGCGTCGGCCGCGTCAACGGCGCGACGCGCGGCGTCGAGCTGCGCGGTGATGGCGGCCAATCGTGCCTCCGCCTGTCGCAACGCGGCCACCGCCTGATCAAGTTCCTGCGGAGTGGCCGACCGCTCCTTCTGGAGGCGCGCGATCCGGTCGTGGGTGGCGCGGGCGAGTGTGACGGCTGATTCTGCGGCCGTGCGTTCCGAATCGGCCGCGCGGGCGGAGGCCTGTGCGGACGCGAGCGAGGAGGTTGCGCCGGCCGCGCGTCCGGCGATGTCGGCGCCGTCAAATTCAATCAACGCCTGACCACGACGCACACGATCGCCGGGTGAGACGTTGACGCGCAGCACCGGAGCCAGGATGCGACTGGACAGGACCGCCGTCTGTCGCGCCACCAGGGCACCACCGGCTTCGAATGTCTGAGGCAGTGTGGTCATCACCGCGGCATCAACCTTCACCGACAGTTGTGCGGCGTCGGCCTCCGCCAGCGGGTCCGGCTCGGCGCCGCCACAGGCGGCCGCAGTCATGGCAACGGTCACGGCGACCAGGGGAATCCAGAACGTCTTCTTGGTGATCATCATTGTCATTTCCGGGACAGGCGCCCGAGGGCGCGGTGCAATTCAGTGGTGGTGGTCAACACATCAACGTTGGCGGACGTGCGGCTGGCCTCGGCGTCAAGGAGCGCGCTGGAGGCCGCGAGCACATCAGTCATCGAGGCCAGGCCGGCGTCGTAGCGGTTGCGCACGACGCGCGCGCGTTCGGTGGCTTGCGCGACCGTTTCGGTGCCGAGTCCGACACGAGCAACCGCCGTTTCAAGTTGTCGAACGGCCGCAAGGACTTCCGCGTGCACGGACGCCCGCAGGTCGTCGCGCATCAGTTCTGCCGCGGATCGGGCGGACGCGGCGGCCTTCATGCGGGCGCGGTCGGCGCCCGAGAGTGACAACGACCAGCGCGCTTCCGCGCCCACGACCCACGAACGGGCCCGATCGCCGGCGGTCAGGCCGTTCCACTCGACCCCGGCCTGCGCGGCGACCTGCGGCCACCAGATCGAGGACGCCTGACGAGTGCCGGCGTGGGCCATGCGGACCTGGGCGTCAGCGCGACGCAGCTCCGGCCGGGAGGTTTCGGCCTCAGCAAACAGCGCGGCCAGCTCCCCCTCAACACGTGTGGGGGGCGCCACGTCGACAACCGCGATTGGGGCATCAACCGCCATTCCCATCAACCGATTGAGCTGCGCGGCCGTGGCCGCGCGGTCGGCGTCCAGTTGAAGGCGCCGCTGCTGCAGGCTGGACAGGTGCACCGCCACGGCCAACACGTCCGCATCAGTCACCGTGCCGGCATCCCGCCGGTGTTCCGCGCGGGTGAGATCCTCGGTCGCCGCGGCGACCGCCGAATCCACGGCGCGGACCGCCGCCTGCATGCGCAGGAGCTGCCCGTAGGTGGCGGTCACGGCCACGATGACGCCGGCCGTGGCCTCATCCGCACCGGCCAGCGCGACATCACGGCGAGCCTGGGACTCGGCGATCGCCGCGGATGTCCGGCCGCCGTCAAAAATCAGTTGCCCGACGCCGATCCGGGTCGTGAACAGGTTGGTGGCGCCCGGACTGTTGAGGCGCGCCACCGCGAAGTCCGTCGCGGTGAACTGCCGGGCCGACAGGAGGGCACCAAACGCAAATACGGGCTGGTCGCCGCGCTGGACCCCTTCGGTCAGCGTGACGCGCGGAAACCAGCCGCCGCGGCTGGTCGCCACGTCGGCTGCGGCGCGGTCGGTCTGCGCGCGAGCCGCCGCCAGGGCCGGATTG
>CAYRGW010000011.1:0-72930 GCA_964423815.1 uncultured Solibacteraceae bacterium
CCAAACTCCTGCCCCAGCGCCTGCACCGCCGCCTGACGCGCGGGACCGTTGTCATCCACCTTAACATACGTCGCAAACGCCACGGTCTGCATCACGCCGCCGTTTTTCTTGAGCGCGAGCAACAGCTCGTCATCCATGTTGCGGGAGTGATTGGCCATCGCGCGCGCGGACGAGTGCGACGCGATCACCGGCGCCTTCGACAGCGCGATCGCCTGCATGTTCGCCTGCTTGGACGGATGGGAGATGTCGACCATCATGCCCCACTTGTTCATCTCGGCAATCACCTGCTTGCCCAGCGGGCTCAACCCGCCATGAATGCCACCGTTGGCGGCCTCCGTGGAGTTGGAATCGGCGAGCTGCGAGTTGCCGTTGTGCGCCAGCGACATGTACCGGCCGCCACGCTCGAAGAACTCCTTCACACGCTCAAGGTCGGTCCCGATCGGATACCCGTTTTCAATCCCGATGATCGCGACCTTCTTGCCGGCCTTGTTGATCCGCACCACATCGGCCGGCGTGAGCGCCAGCTCGATCTCGTTCGGCGCAATTTCCTTGGTGAGACGATGCACGGCCTCGAACTTCTCGACCGCCTGTTTGTAGGCGCTGTCATACCCCTCGGGCGTCAACGCACCCTGACCGGTGTAGACGATGAGGAACGGTGCATCGAGGCCACCTTCCTTCATCTTCGGCAAATTCACCTGCGTCGTCAGCCGCATCGTGTAGTTGCAGTTGGCGGTGAACCGCGCCGCGGAGATGTCCACGTGGGTGTCCATCGTGATCACGCGGTCGTGAATGCCACGCGCGCGGTCGACCATGGCCTGGTCCGGCTGGGCCTGGGCAAAAACAGCGGCGGTCGAGGCAACAAGGATGGCAGCCGCAGTCGCGGCAGGGATGCGGGTTCTCATGCCGCAGATTGTAGCGCGATCAGCCGAGGGTTCTCTTGGCCTGTGCGTTGTGGCGCGCGACGTGGGCAATGGCCCACTCGCCCACCTGATACACCGTGATCAGGCCCAGGATGGACTTGACCGTCCAGAGACCGCGGGCCTCGGGCAGGGCGCGGTAGGCTTCCACAAACGCCGTGCGTGATGCGTGCAGCCGCTCCAGCGCCTGCGCCATCGTCAAATCGGCGGGAGGATGGAACACCTCCGGTGCTTCAAGCCGATCGGGCACCTGGGCGATGATTTCCGAGAAGGGCGTTTCGACGAAGTCAGGCTCGGGCGCACGCGCCAGCGGCCGGGAGCCGTCCACCAGCGAGGTGAACCCCTCGTTGGTGACCGCCACGTGCCAGGCGACACCAGCCGCCGACCAGCCGCCGTTGGGTGGCACACGTGTGCCGTCGGCCTCAGAGAGGGATCCGACGCGTGCAAGAAATCGTTCCATCGCGGACTCGAAGCCCGCGATGGTCAGTGACACCCGTTCCTGATGAGTCATTCGCCCGAGAGCTTATCGAATCTCGAGGGGTGAATCGATACGCAGGCGCAGCAGGGTGCCCGGGGGCAGGTCCACGTCGGTTCCGTCGGTCGCCGCGATCGTGCCGCCGCCGCCAACAAGGACGCCGACCAGCAGGCCCTTGCCGCCGCCGAGCAGGCCGCCCAGAATGGCCCCAACCACGGCGCCGGTGCCGATGCGGCTCACGTCTTCACTCATCTTGCCGTCGAGCGCCTTGGTCACCGTGGCGCGCATACGGGTCGGGCCGCCCTTGAGCACGATCTCATCAAATGAGAGCGTCAGGCTCCCCTGCCGACTGGTCCGCGTCGCCGCTCGCACAGAACCCACAAACCCGCGAACAATCGTGCCCGCCGGCAGGATGACGGTGTCGTCCACCTTCATATCCACGACGGTGGTGGCTTCAAAACGCTGTTCCAGTTTGGCTGTAGCCGAATTGAGATGGGTCTGCAGCCGCACGTCGAGCTCGGTGCCGACCGGAACGGTCCACACCCGGGTGCCGGCCACCATGGGGTCGTCCTGGACGATGGGCTGCCCGGTCACTTTGTCACCGGCGGCGCGTACACGCAGCGTCTCAAGCCGGTCACGCAGATCGGCATATTCGGCGCGCGTCACACCGTCGCGGCGCAACTTCACGCGCAGGTAGACAATTTCTTCGCGCAACGACGCGAGCTGCTTTTCGATGTCCGCCCCGCGGGTCGGGTCGCTTGTCTTGAGCGTGGTGGCCAGGCGCGCGATTTCGGTCGCGGTCACATCAAGCCGGTTGACGTCCGACTCGGTCGCAGCCGCCTGCGCCCACGCCGTGCCCACCCCAGCCAGAACCACCACCGCCGCCAACCCCAAAATCCTCAAAGTCTTCATTCCGTACTCCATGTCTCCCATTATCGGCACTTCCCCATTGGCTCATTGCCCCATTGCCTCATTTTGTAGGACCGCAGGTCCCGCGTTTTGGTCCGGTATGATCAGGAGGCATGGCAGTTCCGGTTCGGCTTCACAAGACGTTTGGCGTGCGGGTGGGTAATGTACAGGTCGGGGGCGGTGCCCCGGTCGTCGTCCAGAGCATGACGATGACCGATACGACCGATGCGGCGGGCACGGCCCAGCAGTGTGTTGAATTGGCCGAAGCCGGCTCTGAGATGGTGCGCATCACCGTCAACACGCCGGAAGCGGCAGCGGCGGTGCCCGAGATCAAACAGCGCATGCTGGACCGCGGCTGCACGGCGCCGCTCATCGGCGACTTCCATTACAACGGCCATCAGCTGCTCACGCGATATCCGGACGCGGCGGCCGCCCTCGACAAATACCGCATCAATCCCGGCAACGTCGGCACAGGGCGACGACGGGATGAACAGTTTTCGACGATTTGTCAGGTAGCGGTGGATCACCAGAAACCCGTGCGCATCGGCGTCAACGGCGGGTCCCTGAATCAGGAACTCGTCATGGCCCGGATGCAGGAGAACACGGACAAAAACCTCGGCAAGACGTCCGAGGACATTGTGAACGAGTGCATGGTGCTCTCGGCGCTGCAGTCAACCGAACTCGCGCTTGAGTGTGGACTGCGGACGGACCAGATCATCATCTCGTGCAAGGTGTCGCGGCCTCGCGACTTGATCACTGTGTATCGCGACCTTGCGAAAAAGACCCATCAACCGCTGCACCTCGGGCTCACCGAAGCGGGGATGGGGATCAAGGGCCTCACGTGGTCTGCGGCTGCGCTGGGCGTACTGCTGAACGAAAGCATCGGCGACACCATTCGTGTGTCCCTCACACCGAGGCCTGGTGGTGACCGCCGCGAAGAGGTCTATGCGGCGTGCGAAATCCTGCAGGCGCTGGGACTCCGGTCCTTCTCGCCGGCGATCACCGCGTGCCCCGGGTGTGGGCGCACCACATCCACGACCTTCCAGGAACTGGCCGAACGTATCCAGGGTTATGTGCGCGAAATGATGCCGACGTGGAAAACGCGGCATCCGGGCGTCGAGACGATGACTGTGGCGGTGATGGGGTGTGTAGTTAACGGCCCTGGTGAGTCCAAGGCGGCCAACATCGGCATTTCATTGCCCGGCACAGGAGAATCGCCCAACTGCCCGGTGTTCATCGACGGACAACACGCCACCTCCCTGCGTGGCACCTACGACGAACTCGCCACGGCCTTCCAGGCGCTCGTCGACGACTACGTCGTCAAGACCTACCCCGCAGAGTAGAATCCACGTCCATGAGACGTGTACTAACCTCCGCTGTTGCCCTTTGTGTGTTCGTAGCGGTGTTTGCTGCGGACCCGTTTGCGCAGGCCAAACCCACACTCACGCCGGCTGATTACGACCAGTTCGAATCGATCGGCGCCGGAGCCGCCCGTGGCGGATTGTCGCCCGACGGCAAGTGGCTGGCTTACGGCATCAACCGGGTCGGCGGTGCGAACGAATTGCGCATCACAAAGGTGGGTGAGACAACGCCGGTCAAGACGGTGGCGTTTGGATCACAGGCCGCCTTTTCGTCCGATTCGCAGTGGCTGGTGTACGGGATTGGTTTCTCTGAAGAGGAACAGGAGCGGATGCGCACGGCGCGCACGCCGATCCAGCGCAAGCTCGGCATCTACAACCTGACGACCAACACGGAAACAATCATCGACGGTGTCGAATCGTTTGCGCTGGATCGCGCGGGCAAGGCGATTGCGATGAAACGCTACCCTTCGACAAGCTCAGGGCAGGCACCCGCGGCACCCACCGGCGCGGCGCCTCCCACCGGACGTGCGGGTGGCGCAGGAGCGCCGGCACCGCCTGCCGCGCCAATCGGCACCACCCTCATCATTCGTGACCTCGCGACCGGCGTCGACACCACCTTCGGCAACGTCACCGAATACGCGTGGCAACCGCTGGACACGGGCCGACTGCTGGCCATGGTCATCAGCGCTGATGGACAGGCCGGCAACGGCATCCACCTCTACAACCCGACAACGCTGCGGCTGCGTGTGTTGCATGCGAGCGCCGCCGACTACTCCGCGCTGGTGTGGCGCGACGACTCGTCCGACCTTGTCGCGCTGCGCTCCAAGACCAGCGATAAACACGACGGGCCCACCCAGGTCGCGATGGCGTGGCTCTCGATTGGTCAAACCAACGAAACCGCGCGGACGATCGATCCCACGGCCAACGGCGCCGAGGACCTCGACGGCAAAAAACTCGTCACTTTCCGTCGCCCCGCCTGGCTCGATGGTCGCACCTCCGCGGGTGCCATGGTGATGCTTGGCGTGAGCGACTGGCCGATCAAACCCACCCCGCCGGCAGAAGGTCGCGCGGGAGGTCGTGCAGGAGGACGTGGCGCCGCCGCCAACGACAAACCAGACGTGGACGTCTGGCACTGGAACGACGCCATCGTCATGCCCGCGCAGAAGATCCGGGCGACGGCTGACCAGCGGCGCAACCTCCCCGCCGTGTGGCACTTGTCTTCGAATCGCGTGATCACGGTGGGCGAGTCGTTCGACGAAACAGTCTCCCCGATTCGTGGCACCACCCAGGCACTCGTCAGTGAGTTCACACCGTACCTGATGGAGCGGTCGATTGGCCGCGGCGCTTCGGACGTGGTGATCGCCGATATGGTCACGGGCGCGCGTACGCCGCTCAAGACCAGGGTCACTGGTGCGGCCTCGGTCAGTCCCACCGGCAAGTACCTGCTCTACACCGAGGGCGGGCACTACTGGACGATGGACCTGGCGACAAAGGCAACGACCAACATCACACGTTCGGTGCGGACATCGTTTGTGGACACCGAATCCGACAGCACCGCACCGGAGAAGCCGATGTACGGCACCGCCGGCTGGACGAAGGATGACGCGGCTGTTGTCATCTACGATGCGTTCGACCTGTGGCGGATCACACCCGACGGACGGCAGGCCACTCGTGTGACGGCGGGAGCAGCCGAGCAAGTGCGCCATCGGTATACACGTGTTGATTCGGCCGGCTTTGGTGCCCCGCCGGAACCAGTTGATCTGGAGAACGGCTACCTCACGCTGTTTGGCACACGCACAAAGAAGTCCGGCTACGCGAAGTTCAGCGCCGGCACCAACGGCGCACCGACGGTCTCCCGATTGGTATGGCTCGACAAAAGTGTGACGGGCCTGGCCAAGGCGGAGAATGCCGACGTATTTGTCTACACCGCACAGGCGGCCGATGACTCACCCGATCTGTTCATCACCGGCGCCGATCTTGCCAACGCAAAACCCACGACCGAGACCAACCCATTTGTCTCGAAGTTTGCGTGGACCAAATCCGAACTCGTGGAATACACCGTGGAGCGCAAGGGTCAGCCGAAACTGACGTTGCAGGGCATCCTGCACTACCCGGCCAACTTCGAACCCGGGAAGAAGTACCCGATGGTGGTCTACCTCTACGAGAAGTTGTCCGACGGTCTGCACCGATTCCAGAATCCGTCAGAACGTGACTACTACAACGGCACGTCGCTCACGCAGAACGGCTACTTCTACTTCCAGCCGGACATCGTGTTCACGCCGCGCGGGCCGGGTGTGTCGGTGGTGGACTGTGTCACTGCCGCAGTGAAGAAGGTCGTGGACACGGGCATGGTCGATGGCGCCAAGGTCGGCGTGATGGGCCACTCGTGGGGCGGATTTGACGCGATGTATCTCTCGACACACTCGAAAATTTTTGCGGCGGCGGTCTCCGGCGCCGGCATCTCGAATCTGATCAGCAACTACGGCAGTCATCACTTTTCGTCAGGGATTGCTGAAACCGATCACATCGAGACCGGTCAGCAGCGCATGGTCGTGCCGGTGTACGAAGACCTGCAGGCCTACATCCGCAACTCCGCTGTCTTCGGGATTTCGACGATGACGACGCCGATGTTGTTGATGACGGGTGACAACGACGGCACGGTGTTCTGGCACCAGTCGGTGGAGTTCTACAACATCGCACGACGCGCAAAGAAAAACGTCGTCATGCTCGTCTACAACGGCGAAGACCACGGCCTGCGCGTGAAGAAGAATCAGGTGGACTACCACCGCCGGATCCGGCAGTGGTTTGATCACTACCTCAAGGGCGCGCCTGCGGAGAAATGGATCACCGAGGGTGTGACCGCGATCGAGCGCAACGCGCGCTGAGACTCATTTCCTGAGAATCGACGCCGGATCGAGCCGACGGATCGGCGCCGTTGGCCACCACGCCGCAAGGACGGCAACGCTCAGGAGCACAGCCGCGTTGGCAACAACCACGCTCAGGGACGGTGCCACGAGGCCCGGCACGTACGCCACGAGCATACGAATGCCGCCAGCCGACGCTGCTGTGCCGATGACCGCGCCGGCCAACGCGAGCAGCGTGGCGTGCCGCGCCAGGTGCCACCGCAGTCCCGACACCTCGGCTCCCAGCGCAAGGCGGATCCCCAATTCGGGCAGGCGCGCGGACACCGTCTGGCTGACAAGGCCGTAGAGTCCGATCGCCGCGACCACGAGCGTGACGATCGCAAACGCGGACACGACGACCCCCGACGCCCGATGTCCGCGAAGATATCGGTCGATGACCGCATCGACCTGGTGGACGCCATACACGGGCACGGACCGGTCGATGGCAGTCACAGCCGCCGCAATGGCTTCGCCAACCTCAGCCACCGGTCGCTCGCTGTCGACGACCAGAGAAACGGTGCCGAACGGCGGCTCCTGGGCGAACGCAACATACATCTGCGTTCGCCGACGCGGACTCGCGTCGAGTCCATACAAGAGAACGTCAGCGACAACGCCCACGACGGTGTACGGCCGCGGCCCGCGAGGCGACGACAAGTGCACGGTCTGGCCGACGGCGTCAGAGGCTTTCGCGAATAGTCGCCGTGCGGCAGAGTCGCTCAACACCATCACTCGCGGCGCGCCCGTCCGATCGTCGGCGACGATGCCTCGGCCTGAGAGGACCGCGATTCCCATGGTTGAAAAATAGTCAGTGGACGCTGACAGATAGGTCGCATGCACCGGCTCGCTGCTCTCGACGCCAGGGACGCTGATACGAAATCCCGCCCCGACCTCGCGGCTGCCTGGCAACATGCCGGTCGCCGCAGCGCGGTTGACGCCGGGCGTACTACGAAGGCGCTCAAGCACCTGATCCACAAATGGTACGACGCGATCGGAGGGATACGCCTCGATCGGCAGTGTGATCGCGGCGCCGACCGTTCGCGTGTTACCGAATCCTGGATCGATCTGTGCGGCGTCGATCAGCGCCCGAACGGCGGCCGTGCTCGCAGTCAGGAGCAATACGGCCAGGGTCATCTGGGCCACCATCAACCCCCGGCGTAGTGGCTGCCAGCTCCCGCCCCCGCCTCGCCCGGAGCGCACAATTCCCGAGACGCGCGAGGACATGGCAAGCCCGGGCGCCACACTCATGATGATGGCCACGAGTCCAGACAGGCCGGTGACCACCAGACTGAGCCGCACGACAAATCCCGACTGCATGTCGATGCCGAGGTCCCCAACCAGGCTCGGCAAAGCGCCGAGGCCCCAGACTGCCAGCAGCATTCCTGCAGCGCCCCCAGCGCAGGCGAGGACAAGCCCTTCGACCAGCAGTTGCCGCGCCAGCCGCCATCGACTGGCGCCGAGCGCGCGCCGGACGCCGAGCTCCTGCTCGCGGGACGCCACACGCGCCAGCAGAACGTTCGCCAGACTGACACAGACGGCGATCAACAGCACACCGACACTGATCGACAACAACACCACGGTGGGCCGAACCGATCGCGTCAGGTTCTGCCCCAGCGGCTGGACAACAGGCAGACTCTCATCGTCAGGCGGTGGCTGGCCGGCCGCCGCATACATCGCCACGACGTAGCGGCGCATCGCCTGGGTGGCACGCTCGACGGAGATTCCTGGGGCAAGGCGCGCAACGAGGTCAGGGGCGAACGTCGTGCCGGTCGCCTGGAGGTCGACGCCGGCCGGCACCCACACGTCGGTGTCGAGAGGGAATCCAAAGTCCGGGGGCATCACACCCACAACGGTGTACGGCCGGCCATTGATCGTCAGGGGCTGACCAACACTTCCGCGATCTCCTCCCAGGTGCGTTCGCCACGTACGCCACGAGATCACCACGTTGCGTGACACACCGTCGATCGGAGGCAGAGTTGTTCCCACAGCCGCGGGGACGGCCATCACCTCGAAGAATCCGTCATCCACCACAGCCGCACGCATCCGAACGCCTGCTCCGTCATCGTCGAGGTTCACACCACCCGCCTGCATCACGCCAGCCGCGGTGATCTCCGGCAACTGCGTGAAGGTCGGCGACACCATCGGATAGCGCCCGACGCGAATGGGTCCATTGCTCACGGCGACCAGTTGTTCCGGTTCTGGGAAAGGCAACGGTCTCAGCAGAAGCGCATGAGCAGCCGTGAAGATGAGTGCGCCGGCACCGATGCCGACCGCGAGCGTGAGTATTGCGGTTGCCGCGGCGGCCGGACGTGCCCTCCAGGATCGTACGGCGTACGTGAAGTCTTGTCCCATGCCCAGTCCTCTCTTGCTCCACGAGCGCCATCGGGCGATCGCCATTAACCCGAGCAGATCGCGGGCCGTGGCGCGCCCGAGATCTCGTCGGCCGTTCTCCGCCCGACACCGACGCAACTCGATCAAGTCTCCAGTGACTTCGTTCCGTCGACGACGGCCGACGATCACTCTCGCGATCGCGCCTACGACGAGGCGCCAGGCGCTGGAGGGCTCCCCCGGCTGTGCGCGCTTTCTCATCAGCGATTCCGGCTGGGCACGGCCCGCCACAGTCGTTCGCGCACGCTGCGAAGGTCGCGCATGACCCGGCGGCCCTCGGACGTGATCACAAACGCGCGGCGTCGTCGCCCTCCCCGCTCGGCAGGCCCCGCGACCTCCGCCGAGCGGACAAGCGCCTTGTCCTCCAGCCGATCGAGGGCGGCATAGACCGCACCAATCGTCACGTCGCGAGTGAGTTCCACATCGAGCCGTGCCTTGATCGACACGCCGTACGCCTCCGGCACGGCCGCCACCGCGAGCAGGACGAGTTCTTCGAACTCACCGATGTGGTCACCCTTCATACTTCGTATTTGTAGATCAAATCAGCCACAGATGCAAGGGGCCGCCCCTTAGTGGCAGGCTGACAACGACACCAGGAACGCCTCGTCGATCGCCAGATCGGCCATTCTCAGCGTCCCGTCGCCGAAGAACCGGCGTCGTTTGAGCGCGAGTTGGTGTTCGTAGGTAGCGCCGCGTTTGAGGGTATCGCACGCCACCGCCTTGAGGGCGGGCAGGTGTTCGGGATCGCCACCGCCACCGTCTGACGACACGATCACCCGCGCGGGGTCCACCCTGGCCCACATCTGCTTAAAGGTGGTGGGCCGGCCAACCGACGCCTCCTCCGGATACGGCGTGTCCAGGTACGACAGATCAAGGAACCCGTGGAACGCGATGCGCGTGAACGCCTTCCCCACCTCCATGTTCCAGTACTGACCTGGCGCGGTGGCATCATGGTTGACGGTGACGTCGCCCGTCCAGCCACAGGCCCGCAGCGCTGCGGCCATCCGTGTGTGGAGACCGCGGTCGGGCATTTCATTGCCAACCTCAGCGGCCCAACTGGTGCCCTGCAGCGTCGTCACCACGCGACACATGAACTTCTTCATCCACGCGTCCGGCATCGCCGCGATGGTCGCCTCATCGGGTGCTCCCCATCGCACGCCATTCACGTTGTGACGGAACGGCCCTTTGTCGGCATCCGGCACAAACGGCAGCGGTGCCTTGCCCTCGCTCCAGGTGTACATGTCAAGAAATGTCAGGTGCGGCCAGATGCCGTGTGTGTTCATGACCTCGACATACCGGCGCAGCCGAACGAAGTACGCATCGTTCCACGCGGAGAGATCAAAGCGTCCATCGGACAATCGATGAACCGGGATGGCGCCGTCATATTGACCGCGCAGGAAAACGCCGTCGCTGCCCTTCTCGCCAATCGCCCACGCGTCAAGCAACCATGCACGCGTACACGTGACGTTGACCTTCTTCAACCACGCGCCAAATTGTTCAACGTCCAGATCGGGGTCAGTGACCGACGCGTAATAGGAGGCGCACAGGGCCGGCCACGTCACCGGAGGCTGCGCTGCCGGCGTCGACCGGACACACGCCGCAACCAGACAGAGCACGAGACCGAGGCGGAATTGGCGCATGCCCCGAGCATACCGCGATGACCCGCTGAGGTCGTGGCTGCAGCTCCAGGCGTACGTTCCTGAATTTCAGGATGATTCACAGGGAGACACGAAGACACGGAGATGACGACCAGGTTGGACGGACCCGGCTTTGCCGGGACCTCGCGTGTGGAGAGAGACCACGAACGAATACTCCTCGTGGAATGGGAGTGGTGCATTCGTTCGTGGTGTGGCCGCGAGCACTTCCGGATAGTCGCGGATTACATTCAGCGTGACCTGCGCCCACGGACCTGTCGTGGACCGCGCATCGAGGCGTGCGAGCTTTGCCGAAATTGCGGCCACATCCTCCGCGGTCAGCGCATCGTCCACGCGCAGCGCAATACGCGCGTCGGGACGCACCGCGCCAAACTCAATGCGATACACCGTGCCGTTGCGACGCCCATCCTTGATGCCGTCGAGTTCTGCAGACGTCCGGAGCATGTCGATTTTGAAACGATTTTTTCTCGGGATAAGTCTCAATTGCCCAGATAGTTACCAGAATCCAACGGTGGAAACTGAAACGATTCTGAAACGACTATCCCAGATCTACTACCATCCGTTCCGCGCACGCTGCGCGGTGATTTGTGCGACGTGGTGCCGGCTGTGCCAGGCGTAGAGGCCGAGCAGCGCGGTCAACGCCATGGGCCCACGTTCGGGGTGCTGAATCGTCCGGGCAAACTGCGACGGTTCAAACGCTTTGAGCAACGCGACCAGGCGCTGGTGCACGCCATCAACGATGCCGAGGGAGAGCGCGACGGGTGTGTTGTTGTCGGCGGTCTCGGCCCAGGCGGCTTCATCGTAGGGTTTGATGGTCGGATTGTCTTCCGTCAGGCCCAGCTTGAAGCGTGTGTACGCGTTCATGTGGCTGTCGGCGAGGTGGTGCACGATCTGACGAGGACTCCATCCGCCTTCGCGATACGGCGTGTCGAGTTGTGTGTCGGTCAGTCCGGCGACAGCCGCAGTCAGGGCTGCCGGCATTGCGGCGATCGCATCGATACAGGCCGCGCGGCCGGCTGCATCAAGCGTCGATTCACGGGTCCACTTGCCAACGGGATAACGGATGTCCTCAGTCATGCGGCCATTTTATATGCGCGGCTCTTGTGCCACCACACCAGCAGGAGTGATGCACCGATGAGGATGAGCCCGATGGACAACCCCGTCCACAACCCGGCCACACCCCATCCCCAGGAAAAACACAGCGCGTAGCCAATCGGCAGGCCAATGACCCAGTGACCGATCAGGTTCAATACCATCGGCGTGCGTGTATCGCCCAACCCGCGCAGGGCACCGGTCGTGACCGTCTGCAGTCCGTCAAACAGCTGGAAGACAGAACAGATGAACAGCAGCACGACCCCGACCTCAATCACGCTTGGATCAGAGGAGTAGATACGAATGAGCGTTTCCGGGATGGTGAAAAACATCGCGGCAGAAAACACCATCACCGTTGATGCGATTCCGAGCGCCGTCCATCCGGCTCGTCGCATGCCTGCGGCATCACGCCGACCGACCGCTTGCCCGACCCGCACCGCGGCCGCAGACGACAGACCAAACGGAATCATGAAAATGAAGCCGGCGATATTAAGCACGACCTGATTGGCCGCCGCTGCAAGTGGCGCGATGCGCCCTGCCAATGCGGACGCGGCGGCAAATACGCCGACCTCGAGGGTGATCTGGATCGCGGCGGGCCAGCCCAATCGAAAGAGTTTCCAGACGCGCGGCCCGTCCCATGCGAACGGCACGTCGTGCAACCCGGACGGTCGCTGCCGTTCCTGATACACAATCACGGCAAACAAGCTGCCGGCGAGCACAATACGCGAGGCCACCGTGGCCCACGCCGCACCGACCACACCAAGCGCCTGCGCACCGAGGTTGCCGTAAATGAGCACCCAGTTCACGAACGCGTTCATGACGTTGGCCGCGACCAGCGCGATCATGATGGGTCGCACCAGATTCATCGCCTGCAGATACCGCCGACAGACGACGTAGGCAAACAACGGCGGAGCGGACCACACCAGCAACTCGGTATACGCGGTGAGCTCCGGCAACAGGTCCGGATGGAATCCGAAGTGTGGCAGTCCCCAGACACCAACCTGCGCCACAAGCATCAACGCCACCGCCAGTACAGCGGCCAACTGCAGCCCGGCAAACAACCATCGGTGACACTCGTCGATCCGACCAGCGCCGAAGTTCTGCGACACAAACGTGTCGAGTGCAAGCAAGGTGCCGAACCCGAACACCATCAGCGTCATGAACAGGATGCCGCCCGTGCCCACCGCGGCGATCGCCGACGGACCCAGCGGCCCGACCATCACGGTGTCGACGATGGACATGGCGAACCAGCCCATTTCGGCCAGCACCACCGGGACCGCCAATCGGAGCATCGGGCGAAGTTCGCCCTCCGCCTCCGGCACCGTCGTCACCACACCACCTCGGTCAGATAGGTCTGCCCCGCCAGATACGCGACCTGGCCTCGTCGGACGTGATGCCGAATGAGTGTGAGCGGTACCAGTCGCGACAGCCGCCCCACGCGATATTCGTTGATGGCGTTCAGCAGTTCGTCGCGATCGCCCGCATCAATCTGGCCGCGGAAATACCCCAGCATGTGCATCAACACGTTGGTGTGTTTTTTCGGGGTGGCCAGAAGCGTCATCGACCGCATGAGCTCGGCGGTATATGCCTCGCGCAACTCCGCCCGGTCCATGCCCTTGGCGTCGGCAACGAGTCGTCCGAGGCGACGATAACCGTCCGTGGTGTGCGCGAGGACGGCGAGTTTGTGCGCCGTATGGAAAGCGACGAGTTGGCCAATGGTCCATCGGCCGCTGAACAACGCCTGCAACCGGTGATACGCCGTCAACCGTTCAAGGAAGTTCTCCCTGAGGGCCTCGTCCTGCAGCCGGCCCTCCTCTTCGACGGGCAGGTGTGGCCACCGGGCGAGCAACGCATCAGCGTAGACCCCGCGACCGGTCTTGGCTGGGATGCCGGTCTCCTCGTAGACCTTGACGCGCGTCAGGCCACAGCTGGGCGAATCCTTCTTCAGGACGTACCCCGACAGGTCCTCGTCTTTCAGTTGCTCGACGCGTTTTTTCGCAAAGGCCCGCATGGCCGTCGTGTAGTCGTGGCCATTCGCCATGATCAACCGGACGTCGTCATCTCGACGAATCAGACGAAGGGTCTGTCGAGGCGTACCGAGGCCGAGCTCCACCTCGGGACACACGGGCACAAACACCACGCGCGCCCCGAGAATGTCGGCGACAAAGTCGTGGCGCTTGTGGCCGCCGTCGTACCGGACCTTTTGTCCCAGGAGGCACGACGACACTCCTACACGAATGGCGTCGTCCATCAGCGCACGGCCGTCATGACGAGCTCGACGAGTCCGTTCCGGCTGACCAACCCGGTGCCCACGGTTGCGCGTGCCGGCGGTGCGGTCGGGAAAAACTCACGGTAGACGGCGTTCATGGCCGCGAAGTGGGAGAGGTCCGTCAGATACACGGTCGTATCCACCACGTTCGCGAAGCTGAGTCCCTGCGCGGTCAGTGTGCGCTCGATACGCGTGAGCGTTTCGCGGGTCTGTGCGGTCACGTCGCCGACGTTCGCCTCCGTGTTGCCGAGCACACCTGAGAGGTAGAACCGATCACCCGTGCGGATCGCGGGCGACAGCGGCAGACTCGGCGACACCACCGGGCCAATCACCTCGCGATCACCGGTGGTGGCGACAAGCGTGATCTCGACCAGATAGTCGGGCGTCATGAGCGGCGTCACGGCGGTGGCGCGAGCGGGCGGGTCCTTCGGGAAGAAGGTGCGATACACCTCGTTCATCTCGGCGAAAGCAGTCTCACTGGTAATAAAGACCTTCGACGAGACCACGTTCTCCATTGACAGCCCTGCGGTCTTGAGCAGCGTCGTCGCGTTCTCAAGCACGGTGCGCGTCTGCTGCGCCACGGTGCCAGGCGCAAACGAGTCGTCGGCGCCCTTGCGGGAAATCAGGCCTGACAGAAACACCAGGCCGCCGGCCTTGACGATGGTGGAGTACGGGCGCGGGGATTTGACCCAGCCTTCCGGATGCATCGTTTCCTTGGCGACGCCGTTGGGCACGGCAACGGCGGAAATCTCCACGAGTGCGCCATTCAGCAGGTCCGACGCCACGGTCGTGCGGGTCGGCGCCTTGTCGGTGAAGTACCCGCGGTAGGCCTCGTTCATCGCCGCGAAGTCACCGGGATTTTTCAGGAACACGGACACGCTCACCACCTGCCCCATGGACGAGTTGGCCGCCGTCAGAATTTCGCCCATGCGGTCAAGGATGCGGCGGGTCTGGGACGCGACGTCCGGGCCAACGAGTTGCCCGTCAGCACCGGTGCCGAGAAGTCCGGACACATACACGAAGCCGGCGCCCACGGTGGCCGGGCTGTAGGGCCCGATGGGTGGCGCGCCGGCGGTGATTACAATCTTGGGTCCTGTCTGTTCCATGGTCTGTGCTCCCTGACAAGCAACGAGGAGGAGCGCGAGGGCCACCATTGCTGTCTGCTTCATGCGTATTAGAATAGCCGCTCCCCGGAGGTTCACCATGCAGAACACGCGACTCTCCTCAGTCCTCGTTATTCTCGTCAGCCTCGGCCTTGCCGCTTCGTCCGTGCACGCAGACGTCAAAACCCGCCAGCGCACACAACTCAAGTTTGAAGGGATGCTCGGCCGGATGGTCGGTCTGGCCGGTGGCGGCGCTGCCGCCGACGGCATCAACGCCACGGTGGCGGTCAAGGGATCGCGCAAGGCCGATATCAACGACCGGACCGGCCGGATCGTCGACCTGACTGAAGAGAAGGTCTACGACCTGGACGTGCGGAAGAAGGAATACCGGGTGATGACGTTCGCCGAGCTGCGCGAGCAGTGGAAGAAGGCGAAGGCGGACGCCGAAAAACAGGCGAAGGACATGCCGGCGGAAGACCGTCAGCAGGCCGCCGAGGCCGGCAAACAAATGGACGTCACCCTTGACGTCAAAGAAACCGGTGCGACCAGGTCGATCGCCGGTCACCAGGCCAAACAGGTCATCGTCACGCTGACGATGTTTGAAAAGGGCAAGACACTCGAAGAGGGCGGCGGCATGGTCATGACCAACGACGTGTGGGTTGCCCCGCGAGTCGCCGCGCTCGACGAGATCGCCCAGTTCGACATGAAGTTCATCAAAGCGATCTACGGCGATGACTTTGCCGCGTCCGCGCAGCAGATGGCCGCCGCACTCGCGATGTACCCCGGCCTGCAGGACATGCTCAAGCGTATGGAAACCCAGACGCGCGCCCTCGAGGGCACCACAATGGCGACCACGATGAAGATCGAAACGGTCAAGAGCGCCGAGGCGATGAAGCAGTCATCGGCCCCGCCGACGCGTGGACTCGGCGGTGCGCTGGCCCGCAGACTCGGCGCGGGTCGTGCATCCGAACAGCGGTCGCTCCTGTTGACCACGGCGACCGAGACCCAGTCGATTGATTCCAGCGCGGCGGATGCGGATGTCGCCATCCCTGCCAACTTCAAAGAAAAAAAGTAGGGAGAGCGTATGAGTGACCGCAAGAGCCGTCGATCGTTTCTGAAAGCCGTCCCCGCAGCCGTGGCCGGTGCCGTGGCCACCAACGCCTTTGCGCAACAGCAGGGGCCGGTCGGGCCCATCTCTCGTGCCACGGTCGACTGCGCAGAGACGATCACGGGTCTTGATTTTCACTCCACCGAGGAAGAGGCCATCGCGCGCAGCCTCAACGGCAATCTCTCGACCTATCAGCAACTGCGTCAGATTGAGATTCCACACGACACGGAAGTGGCGCTCACCTTCCGGCCGTATCTCCCGGGTGAAAAGCCGGCGGGTCCGGCCACACCTGGACGGGCGGTCCGTTACTCAAAGCCCGCACCGGCGACGATCAAACGCCCAGCCAACCTCGAAGATGTCGCGTTCTGGCCGGTGACAAGACTCGCCTCCCTCATCGAGCGTCGCCTGGTCACCTCGACCGAACTCACGCAGATGTACCTGGCGCGGCTCGAGCGTTATCAGCCGCTGCTGAATTTTGCCGTCACGATCACCAGGGACCTCGCGCTGCAGCAGGCGGCCGAGGCCGACAAGGCGATCGCCGCCGGCAGATACAAAGGGCCGCTGCATGGCATCCCCTGGGGCGCCAAGGATCTGTTTGCCACCAAGGGTATTGCCACGACGTGGGGCGCCGAACCGTACATCAATCAGGTGCCCGACTACGACTCAACGGTTGTGGAACGCCTGCGCGATGCAGGCGCGGTGCTCGTCGCCAAACTCACCATGGGCGCGCTCGCTCAGGGTGACCAGTGGTTCGGTGGACGCACACGCAACCCGTGGAATCCGCAGGCCGGCGCCAGCGGGTCGTCTGCGGGTCCCGGATCGGCGACGGCCGCCGGCTGCGTCGGCTTCTCGATCGGCACCGAGACGCGCGGCTCGATCATCTCGCCCTCCACCGTCAACGGCGTTGTTGGCCTGCGTCCGACCTACGGACGCGTGAGCCGCTACGGCGCGATGGAGTTGTCGTGGACGATGGACAAGGTCGGTCCGATGTGCCGAACGGTCGAGGATTGTGTGCTGGTGTTCAACGCCATCTATGGTCCTGACGGTCGCGACGAAAGTGTCGCGGACGCGGCGTTTAACTGGAACCCCGCGGCACCACTCTCCGGCTATCGCATCGGCTACGTCCGCAGCGACTTCGAGGCGCAGCCGGCCGGCCAGGGGGGACGAGGTGGTGGTCGTGGTGGCGCGGCCAATCCGAATCAACAGCAGCAGGCGGCCGAGCGGCTGAAGAACATGCAACAGGTGCTGACCGAGATGCAGAAACTCGGCGCCAAACTCGAACCCGTTGAATTGCCGGACTATCCCGCCAACGCGCTGAGTTTTGTGTTGAGTGTGGAGTCGGCGGCGGCCTTTGACGACCTGCTCCGGTCGCGCGGCACCGATCTGATGAACAACAGTTCGTGGCCCGCAACGTTCCGCGCCAACCGGTTTGTGCCGGCCGTGGAATACATCCGCGCGCAGCGCATCCGCACCCTGCTCATGCGTGAGTGGGGCGCGTTCATGGACAAATACGACGCGTTCATCTCGTCGAACGGCGCCGGCCTGGCCGCGACCAATCTGACGGGCCACCCGGCCATCGCGCTCAAGTGTGGATTCGTGAACAACCTGCCGCAGACGTTGATGGTGACCGGTGGGCTCTACGACGAAGCCGCGATCTGCCGCATCGCCCTCGCCTACGAACAGGCGACCGAGTGGAAGGATCGCCACCCGACGCTGAAGGTGTGATGAAAATGCCACAGCGGCGGACCTGAAGGTCACGCCCCACACGGATGCCGCTTTCACCGCACGCGGATATCCTGCGTCACCTGTTGACCGTCGGCGAGTCGCACGCTGATCGAGGCGGGCAGCAGCTGGCGCAGGAACTCCGGGTCGAGCCATTCGCCGGTCTCCACATCGGTGACGGCGGCGATCTGGTATTCGCCAGGCGGCAGACCAATAAACGCGAACCTGCCATCGGTCGCGGGACGTGTTGATCGCATCCGCCGGGCAAACGGCACCCAGTACCGCTGATCGCTGGGAAAGATCACCACGGAATAGTCCGGCGACGGTGTCCCGGTCGCATCGGTCAACACCCCCTTCAGGTCGGTGTTGCGATCGCCAAACTGGATGGTGACGTTCGGCGCGCTCTCGCCCGGGGTGATATCGAACGGAAAGTCCAGCACGTCCACACCGTTGGCGATCACACTCTTCACCGACCAGCCCTGGGCGCCGCTCGCACTCACGCGGTAACGGCCCGGGATGACGCCGTTGATTGTGAACCGTCCGCCCGCGTCCACGGTGGTCGACAGGTTCCCCATCCCGAGCGACTGCAACGCGGCACCCAGCGGATTCAACATCACACGCACGCGCTGGTTGCCGGTGGGTTGCGGCGCGGTGCCATCAAACGTGATGTGCCCCGACAGCGGCAGTCCCTCCTGCATCGTGAGACTGACGATGGGCGGGACCGCTCCATCCACAAACACATCGGCCTGCGCCCAGATGCGACGCGGCGAGGCCGGCGGCTGATTCTGCATCACGGGCGCTGGTGCCTGGCCTGGCGCGCGGGGTTCCACAACACTGGCGGTGGCGAAGATCGTGTACTGCCCGGGCACGACAGATCGAAACGCGAACGATCCGTTCTGGGCGGGACGCGCGGTTTGTTGTCCGAGCCCCAGCGCCCCACTCTCCGACTGCAGCAGTCGAATCTGAACCGTGGTGGGACTCTGACCATTGGGCACCACCACCTGCCCACTGACGGTCGACAACGCCACACGCTGGAGACCAAAGTCGATGCCGAGCTGTTCGCTGGAGACCCCGACACGAACAGTCTGCGCGGTGGCGAGCTGTGTGGTGCCTGGATAAAAGACCGGCGCGTATCCCTGCACGGGCACACCCGCGCCGGCGCCTGGCGAGCTGACGACACGTCCGTTGGCGTCGATCGTGGCCGAGATGGAGATCTGCGAACCTGGGCTGGCCAGCCCAAGGGAGGACAGCTCTGCCATGCGCGCCTGATTCATCATGTCAACGCTTGTGAAGACCTCCGCGGAGGTGTTGCGAGGGACCGCCGACACCAGATAGTCGCCAGGCGAGAGGTTGTAGATCCGGTAGATGCCGCGATCGTCGGTCGTGGCGTTGCCGGCAGTGGTCAACAGGCGCTCACCTGACTGCATCATCCACCGCATGACGCGCACCGGGGTGCCGATCGACGGCCGGCTTTTTTCGTCGAACACCGAGCCGGAGATCACACCGCCCTTGGCGATCTCGAAAGAGGCGTTCTTGAGTTGTTGCCCGGCGGCCAGCACGATGGACGTGCCCGGCTTGCCCGGTTGTTTCTGGCCGTAGGTACCTGAGATATGGCCGGTGAGTGCGGCCCGCACCGTGAAGGTGCCGGCCGGCAAATCGGAAAACACGAACTGCCCGTCGTCGTTGGTCAGGACCGACCGACTGCCGCGCAACTCCACGCCGTTGAGGGTGACGCGGACACCCTCCACCGCCTGCCCACTGCCCGCCATCGTCACGGTCCCCATGATGAGTCCCGTGCCCGTGTTGGCTGGCGGCGGCACCGCACCACTGTCACGAGAGACCTGGGCCGCAAGACCCCACGACGTCGCCGTGGCAACGATGGCGAAAGCGAGGAGTTCCCTGAGGCGCATGCCTCAGTTTAGACGGGGGTTGCCGCTGTTCGGATGGGTCAGTTCCCGAACCATTTCCGGGCGATCACGAGGATGTCACCCTCGAGCAGCACCGTGTCTGGCTTCAGATCTTTGATCAGCTCGTAGCGCAGGATGTTGCCGTCGGCGTCCTTGACCGGTCGTTTGATGTGCCCAAGTTTGCCCTTGGTGGTCATGCCGGACACGGCGCCGAGGGCCTCTGACGCCGTCATGGCGTCAATCCACACAATGGGCCCAGGTGAGTTGACCTCACCTTGCACGGTGACGGTCGGCCCCATGACATCGTCAAGGTCGACCGTTCCAGCGAGGTCGCCGGTGAATCGGCCAACCAGCACGGTGTCATCAGGGAGCACCGGCGTGTCGTCGATGACTCTGGCGACCGTGATGAAACGCTGCGCCGCTCCGTCGGGTCCTCTGATGGGACGTCTGATACGGACGGTCGGATACCGCCCCACCGCCGTGACCCCGTCAGCCGACGTTATGGCCTTGCCGACCGTCATGCCGGGAGCCCACGGCTTCCCGCCCGGGGTCTTCACTTCGCCGATGATGACAAACGTCTGCGCGGCAGGTGCCGTCTGCGCGTGCGCGCTCGACCACCCCACACCGACCAACACAAATACGAGAGCGATCCGTCCAGCGAGTCGCACCATCTTCCGCCTCCCAGACTGTCTTATTCCCCGAACCACTTGCGCGCGACGTGCAGCGTATCTTCCGGCAGCACCTCGGTCTCAGGCTTAAGATTTTTGATTCTCTCGTACCGAATCACCTTGCCGGTAGCGTCCTTGATTGGCCGTTCAATGTGGCTGAGTTTACCCCTCGTCGTCAAGCCGTTGGACATGCTGATTGCCTTGCCGACCGTCATGCCTGGAGCCCAGATTTTCTGACCTGGCGTACCCACTTCGCCAGCGACGAAGAAGGCCGATCCCCGAGAGACAATGACAATGTCACCATCAAGAAGTGGCGGATCGTCGCCCGCGTCCACCTGCGCCCTGGTCAGCTTGATGATCTCGACCGCCCCGCCCACACGTCGGCGGATCTCGATGTCCTGGCCCGCGTATGGCGTGAAGCCGTTGGCCGCTGCGAGAGCTCGATGCAACTTCATCTGGTTGCCCCGCAACGCTTTCTCACCTGGCGTCACCACTTGTCCCATTACCTGAACCCTGGCGATTACCTCCTCGGGCTTGACCTCCTTGGGAGTCTCCGGTTCCTTGGCAGGCTCCGCCGGAATCGCCACCACCTGAACGACGCCCGGTGGGTAGAAGTTCGGCTCAAGGCTGCCAAGGATCGCCTCGGCGACCTCGCGCATCGTTTTACCAGCCACCGTCACCAGGCCCAGATGTTTCACTTCAATCGTGCCGTCGGCACGGACGACGTACCGCCTGCTCATCTCATCGTCCGAACGAACCAAACCGTAGAAGTTGATCGTGATGGTGTCGCCCGCCGCCACGCGCCGCATCGGTGCCTGCGGAGTGGGGGGAGGTGGTGGCTCCGGCATCGCCATCGCCTGTGTCGTCGGCATCAGGAAGTCGAGGACGACAGGAAGTGCGGGGCGCATGGGAGGCGGCGCCGATTCACGCTGCGACATCGACGCGGCTGGAGCTGGCGTTCGGGGCGGCGGCGTCGGGGCTTCCACATTGCGCACGAGTGGTTCAGACGCCGGATCCGAGACACTCTGCGTCTGCACCACCGCTGGCGGGGCGCTGATCTGCGAGGTGGACGCGACCGGCATCGCGGCGGCGATCACCAGCGCCACTGGGATCACGCCGAGCCAACCCATCGAAAACGAGGCGGCCGACTGCGGCCGCAGCAGACGCTCGACGCGATATCGCAGCGAACCTCCGCTGGCCGCCAGTGCGGGCGACGCACTACGAAGGGCCGCCACACTGGACAGCGCCGACACGTACGTAAGGCGATCACACACACTGATGGTGAGGTCGTCGCAACACTGTTCGCGCGACTCACGGACACTCCGCGACACGAGCCACACGGCGGGGTGGTAAAACAGCAGCGTCTCAATCGCCGACTGCAGCAGATTCACCAGATAGTCGTGCCGGCGAATGTGCGCAAATTCATGCGCGAGCAACGCTTCAAGTTGTGAGGGCGAGAGCCCGGCGAGTGTGGCCGTCGGCAGCAACACCACCGGCTTCAGCCATCCGATCATCATCGGCGACGCGGCAATGGTGGACTCAAGCACACGGAACGGTGTGGTCACCGAGAGTCGCGCGGCCACGCGGGTCGCCATGAGCTGAATCTCCTGCGCGACGGGCTTCACCGCGCGGGTGGTCATACGTTTGGCGACGACCCACCCACCAGCGAGACGCACACCACACACAAGGACACCACACGCCCAGATGCCGAGCACCCACGCCACCGGCAGCGATGTGGACGGCACCGTCGCTGTGGCGATCGGCGCCCCGGCCACTGTCGTTTGATCCGCGTTGCTCAGAATCCACAGCGTGGTGACGATGGGCGCGAGCAACATGGCGGCGAGTGTGCCGATACCAAGCGCGTACTTCGCGCCGGCATTGGCACCCGCACGACGAAGCAGGATGAACGCGAGGACTCCCAGGAGGGTGCCCTGCCACAGGAAGTGCAGCAGGGACTCCGCAACGGCAGCGGCAACAACTGAGGGCATTTCGATCATGACCTGCTGGCTCCTTTGAAGTCGGCGATCATCTGTTCGATGTCGCGAAGTTCGTCTGCTGTTGCGGGATTCGAGGCCAGCACCTGCATGACCAGCGCGGCGGCAGAGCCTCCAAACGCGCGGTCCATCAGGTCGGAGATGAGGCGCTGCTGTGTGACGTCGCGGCCGTGTTTTGCGGTGTAGATGTGGGTGCGGGCGGACTCGTCGCGCGAGACAAGCCCCTTCTCCGCCATGATCTGCATGAGCTTCAGCGTGGTCGTGTAGCCGGTCTCACGCGCCTCGAAGAGGGTCTCGTGGACCTGGCGGACCGTGGACGGCCCTCGGTCCCAGAGCACCTGAAGAATGGCGAGTTCGCCGTCGGTCGGGCGGGCGAGAAGCTGTGACATGCGGACATCATACGAACAATTTCGTAGATGTCAACGAATAGTTTCGTAAGTGCGGAGGAACCGAGAAGAAGGATTTACAGGGAGACACTGAGTCACGGAGAATTTAGTGGTTTTAAACCCAAAAACTCCGTTCCTCTGTGCCTCCCTGTGAAAAAAGCTCTTACTCGACGCGGACGGTGGTGACCTTCTGCATCACGACCGGGGTCTTCGGCTTGTCCTGCCCGTCGACGGGGGTGCGGCCGATGATCTTGATCACGTCGAGGCCTTCGACGACCTTGCCGAACACCGAGTGTTTGCGGTCGAGGTGCGGCGTCGGGCCGAGCGTGATGAAGAACTGGCTGCCGTTGGTGTTCGGACCGGCGTTGGCCATCGAGAGGATGCCCGCCTGGTCGTGGCGCAGCTCGGGGTGGAACTCGTCCTCGAACTGGAAGCCGGGGCCGCCGAAGCCCTTGCCGAGCGGGTCACCGCCCTGAATCATGAAACCGTCGATGACGCGGTGAAACACGATGCCGTCGTAATACGGCTTGGTGTGTTTCTCCTTTGTGCCGGGGTGGGTCCATTCGAGGGTGCCGTCAATCAGGCCGGCAAAAATGCCGACGGTCTTGGGCACCTTGGACTCAAAGAGCTCAACGGTGAAATTGCCGAGGGTCGTTTCGAACTTGGCGTACAGGCCGGGTGTCAACATCCGGCTATTTTGTCATGCTTCCGCCAATCAGCTTCCTCAGCTGTTCGGCCATCAGGGCGTGCACCGAATCGGCGGGCACCTTCGCCAGCCATTCTTTCGCCTTGTCGATCTCGCCGGCCATGGCGTGGCAATTGGCCGTGTTGAGGTAGGACGCCTGCTCCTGGTCGGTGTCTTCCTTGATGACGGCTTCAAATCCGATGATCTGCGTGGCCCTGAACTCCTCGTCCACGTCCGCCTTTTTCATGTTCTCCAGCTCCCGGCGTGCCTGATTGGCCGAGTTCCGGTAACACGTCCCCGCCGTCGCGAACCTGTTGGCCGCCTCGGGCCAGTTCTCTCGCGAGAAGGCCACCAGCCCGTAGTACCAGCGTGCAATGCACTGCTGGTTGGCCGAGTCCATCCGGACGGCGTCGCTCAGGTCTGCCTCGGCGAGATCGAGGTGCTTCTGGTCGTATTTGATCATCCCGCCCAGAATCAGCACCTTGATGTTCACGCTGATCGCGCGCGCACCATCGATGTCCGCCCGGGCCATCGGCAGGTCCTTGCGCTGATAGTGATTCCAGGCACGCCAGTAGTAGGCGTCCGCGTAGTTGAAATACCGGCGCTCGACGATGCGGGTGGCGCCTTCGATTGCCGGCACAAACTCACCGATGTGGCCGAGACAGATCACACGTTGCAGCGCCGCTTCTTCGTGCAGCGGCTTGAGCGCAATGGTGTCCTCGTAATGCCGGATGGCCGCCTTGCAGTCGCCGTTGGTCTGACTGAGGTGCCCGAGGCCATAGGTCACCGACGGGGATCGCGGAAACCGTTCCTTCGCGGCGTTGAGCGCCGCGCGCAACCGCTTGACCCAGGCCGAGGCCTTCATGACCACGTCCAGCCGCGCGCTGAACAACTCGGCTTCCACAAACGCAGGCACCGCAGCGACCACCGCAGCGATCTGCGTATCAATCACCGCCGGACACGTCGCCATCCGATACCGCACCAGGGTCGGGGCATCGTCGGGAATACGCGGCACCTCTGTTGTTCGTCGGCCGGTGAAAACCCGGAGGCACTCGAGGCTCGCCGAGAGGTACGCACGAAAGGGTGGACTCCCCTCGCCCGCCTCGAGCCCGGTCTTGAGTGCGTTGTATTGCGCGATGGTCGGATTACGCCGCGCGAGTTGACTGAACTCGGCTCTGGTCGTGCCGAAGTGGTCGGGCGGGATGGACCGCGCGATCTTCAGATACCCCGCGGCGTCATAGGTTGGAGGCAATTCGGGAATGAGCGCCTCGGCCGCCTTGAACGACTCGGCCGGGTCCATGGCCAGCTCCGCTTCGCGGAGACCGACCAGGACCTGCACCTCAAACAACTTCGTGATCAGCAACGGTCGCGCTTTGCCGACCGCCAGGCGCTGATAGGTGTCCCGTGCTTCTGTGAGACACGAATAACACCCTTCAAGCACCCGGCCATCGGCCGTGGACACCAGCGCCAGATCCGCCTTGCGGATGGGTGCCGACGCACACGCCATCGACACCAGTGCCAAGCCGAGCGCGACCGCTGTTATCCGCATGCTAAGATTTTGACACCACTTTCCTCCGGAAGTTCCACCAGCCGATCCAGCCCCCGCACGACGTCCGCGACCAGATCCCTGGGATGCTCCACCCCCGGCGACAGCCGAATCAGGGTGTCGGACAGGCCCAGCTCCGCGCGCGTCGCAGCCGGAATGGACGCATGGGTCATCTTGCACGGCAGACACACGAGCGACCGGACGCCACCCAGACTTTCGCCCAGCGCGAAGTAGGTCAACGACGAGACAAACGAGGATGCCTCTTCGAGCGTGCCGTCGAGTTCAAACGACACCATCCCGCCAAAACCGGTCATCTGACGTTTCGCGGTCTCGTGGCCAGGATGCGACGCGAGTCCGGGGTAATACACACGCTTCACGCGCGGATGCGCCAGCAGCGCCTCAGCGATGGCGGCAGCGTTTTGCGCATGACGCTCCATGCGCAGTTCGAGTGTCTTCACCCCCCGCAGCGTGAGCCAACAATCAAACGGACTCGGCACGCCACCGAGTGCGTTCTGCAGGAATCCCACCGGCTCGAAGATCGCCTGATCTTTCGTGATGACCGCACCCTGAATCACGTCGAGGTGGCCCGCGAGGTATTTCGTCACACTCTGGATCACGAGATCGGCGCCCAGCGCCAGCGGCTGCTGAAAGTACGGCGTCGCAAACGTGTTGTCCACCACCACCAGCGCGCCGGCGTCATGGGCAATGCGCGCCACCGCCTCGATGTCGTACACGAGCAGCCGCGGATTGGTCGGCGACTCCAGCCAGACCAGTTTCGGCTTCACGGCCACCGCCTCGGTCAGCGCGTCGAGATCACTGAAGTCCACCCGCACGACGATCGCACCAAGCGGCTCAAACACCTTGTGCAGCAGTCGGAACGTGCCGCCATACACGTCCACCGGGACAACGATGGTGTCGCCCGGCTTCAGATAGGCCTGCAGGATTGCGTTTTCCGCCGCCAGGCCAGACCCGAACACCGCGCAGTGTGTGCCACCCTCGAGTTCGGCAAGCACCGTCTCAAGCCGCTTGCGCGTGGGATTGGACGTGCGTGTGTAGTCAAACCCCTTGTGCTCCCCCGGCCCCTCCTGCTGATACGTCGTTGTCTGAAAAATCGGCGCGACCACTGCGCCGGTGTGTGGTTCCGATGGCTGCCCTGCGTGAATTGTCTTCGTTGCGAATTCCATGACTGTGCTCCTGGTGTTAGGCGACGCGCGTGCCTGCGCTGTCGAAGTTGCGGATGATGAGTGGAAGTTGAGCGCGTTGTGCGTGATCGATCGCCTGCCGTTGCACGAGCGGACATCCGTCGTCGGCCATGGCAAGCGCGTCGGTGTAGGAGATGTGGTCGATGAGTGCGGCATCGGAGACTTCACGCGGGTCGGCGGTGAAGTAGCCGGGCACGTCCTTGATGAGTTCGCAGCGGACGGCACCAAGTGCGGTTGCAAGTGCGACGGCAGACCAGTCGGATCCGCCGCGCCCGAGCGTGACGATCTGCTGTCTGTGCGTCGCGAGAAATCCCGGCACAACGACGACCTCGGACCATCCGAGCGCCGCACGCAAGGACAACGGGTTGAGTGTGAGGTCCGACGCATCAGGACGCCGACCCTGTGTGGAAGACACCCGCAGTCCCGTCTCGTGGACGTTGAACCCTGCGGCCGACACGCCCTCGGCGCGTAGCGCGAGCGTAAGCAGTGCGACCGATCGAAGCTCGCCGGTGGACCAGAGCAAATCCAGCGCGTCCTGATCGGGGTCGGTCGCAACCGCGCTCGCCTCGAAGCGGAGGCGATCCGTGTGCCCTTCTTCGGCTGAGACGACGGCGACGATGTGTTCGCGGGTGCGGACAACTTCGTCTTTGAGAAAACGCGCGGCGGTGCGATAGGCCGCAAGGTCTGTGAGGACGGAGCCTCCGAGTTTAAGCACGGCGACTTCAGCCACGCGACACCTCCAACACGGGGAGCCAGACCACCCCGACGCCTGTTGCTGTCAGCGCCTCAACGGCGTCGCGCACGGTCGCGACCGGTGCGGGCGTTGTGATCACGGCACACCGGCCACCGTGTTCCACCACAAACACGGCGGGGATGTGCCGGGAGGCGAGGAACTCGGCGAGGTCGCCTGTGGTGGTGGCGAGGTGGTCGAGTGCGAGGAACCACGCACCGGCAGGAATCTCCCGCACCGCAGTGGCGGCCGGCTTTGCGTTTGGTTGCCGTGTCGTGAGCCGACGACCGCTCGAGACCTCGACCAGGTCGTCAATGATCGTGGCGGCTGTGACCTCGCGACCGGCACCGGGTCCGATGAACGTGACCGCCTGCGGACCCGCACCCACACTCAGCACATTGGTCACATCGTCGAGCGCGGCGAACGGGTGCGTTTGGGGGACAAACGCGGGGCCGACCCATGCGCCAGGCGCGGCGCCATCCACCCGGGCGATCGCGACGGGTTTGATCACGCCCGCCAGGCGACGCGCAAGGTCTGCATGGACGGGCGTCAGATCATCGAGTCGGCGCGTGGGCAGGTCGGCGACGTTCACATCGGTGTGCCCGGCCAGGTGCAGAAGGATTGTCAGTTTCTCGGCGGCATCCCGCCCACTGACGTCGGCGTCACTTGACGGTTCGGCGTAACCGCGTTCGACGGCTTCGACCAGCGCCGTGTCATACGTCACGCCCGCAGCCAGTCGCGTGAGGATGAAGTGCGAGGTGCCGTTGAGGATGCCCGTGAACGCGCCGGCACCTGAGGCAAGCGGGCGGCGTGCGAGGGTATTCACACACGGCACACCCGCCATCACCGCCGCTTCGAAGTAGAGGGTTGTCCCGTGCGCCTCCGCCGTGGACTGCAGCGCGAGACCGTGGGCTGCGACGAGTGACTTGTTTGCGGTGACGACGGGAATGCCGAGGCGCAGTGCGCGGTCGACGAGTGTCCGCGCCGGCTCGACGCCACCGAGGACTTCGACGATGACGTCGCAGTCGTGGAAGGGAAAGTCGTCGGCGTCGGTCCAGACGGGAATGAGCGGTGCAACTCGCGGCTTCTGGTCGTCGCGCACCAGCGCCCCCACACACTTGATCAACACACCCGCGTCACCCAGTCGTCCGCTGGCACTGGTGGCGACCCGCGCGACGGCCTGTCCCACTCCGCCGAAGCCGAGCAGGCCGACCCTCACCACTTTCAGAGACACTTCCGTCGTTGCAGACACACATCCCCCCTCCCCGCCTGTGGTCTGCACAATGCAAGACGACGAGGCAGGCGAACTTCACGCGACGTACCTGACCAGCTGTGAACGAGTGGTGATGCACGACCACAGGAAGTGGTCGGGCCTCGTTTATCTACCCCGGTCTCGGGCAGGAATTAGCACCTGGGCGGCTTTGTCCGCCTGGTTGCTGTGGCATCGTCGGGCCTGTTCCCTCCGCCACTCGCGATAAAGGCCCGCACTGCGTGCGGGCAAGAGAGAGAATACACATGACATCTACGCATGTCAATACATAGATTGATATGGCGTGGCTAAAGCCCGCGCCCTACGAAATGCACACCCTCAGCGCGATACGCGCACGTACACGTGCCACGACACGGGCGAGCCGTAGCTGTTGCGGAGGTTGGCGGGGGTGCGGTGCACCGTGACGTCGGCACCGATGGCAGCCGAGGCGGCGCCGGAACGCCACACATTGCGGTCGGCTCCAAATAACCACGCACCGATTCGTGACCGGAAGTGGCGTTCCTGCCCGGTGGTGGCGGCATGTTCGAAGTCCACGAGGATGAAACGATCGACGGCTTCGGCGCGTGTGTAGACACGGAGTGCCGGGGTGAGATGCAGCCCGCCCTCGAACAACAGGCCCCACTCCGTGTGATCCGATCGCTGATTGCGCCCGACGGCCGCGGTCCACGACCAGCCGCGCGCGTCGTCAGTTGGCGCACGCGCAAATTCAATCGACGCGGTGGTTCTGATGACATCGCCAGGCTCGAGTGCTTCAGGTGCGGTCACCCAGCCGTTTGAGACCTGCACGCGCCACGGACCGTCGGTCCACGACAGGCGCGCGGCCGCGCTGTCGAGCGCTCCAAGGTCGACATCAAGTCGGTCTTCGTCGGGCTCACGCCCTTGAAACGCCGACACCTCAAATCCCCACGCGTGTCGCTGCGCACCGGCGGTCACCACCCCGTGTGTGATGTGCGTCGAGTCGAGCATGTGATGTGAGAGCGGCGCGGTCGGATGGAACGCTGCGGACGCGCGGTGCATAAACGCCGTGGGTCCAAGAGCCGGACTGCCGACGATGCCGGCCGACAGAAAGAGGGTCGTCGCTGACGTGGCCGACCAGTCGAGACGACCGTCGAGCGCCATGACGAGGTCGTGAGGATGTTGATAGTCGCGCAGGGGCAGATCGTCGAGTGTCTCCCCCGACTGGAACACCTGCGACGAACCGAGGCGTCGAAGTGTAAAAGGCTCCGCCGACGCCATCACGTTGAAGGTCAGGCGCGTGCGTGGCGCGACGTGTGTGGCCGACGCCATCACCCAATTGGTGGATTCCACCTGCGTGAAATCCGTGAACCTGCGATTTTGAATGTTGAGTGTGAGAAAAGCCTGAGCGGCGGCGCGGAAGGACCAGCCCTGTGGTGCGGCTCCGCTGTGGTGTTGGTGCTGCGCGGTTGCAACACCGGGCAGCAGCAGCGCGGCCAGCAGGAAGCTGGTGTTACTGCGCGTTCCGATAGAGGACGTAGCCGATCACTCCGGCGGTGAACACAAAACAACCGATGGCGGCGTTCTTCAGGGCGGGGCGTGTTGAGGCCATGTGCAGGAAGGTCAATCCCAGGGCCATGGACACGAGGCCGGCGGCTTCGATGTACGCGCCGGTGGTGACACGATACCCGGCGGCACCGAGGGCCAGGATGATGATCAGCGGTCTGGAAATCACAGACTGATCTTAACCTCGTGGACCCCGGGACTTCGAAGACCCCGGGACCCCGAAAACCTCGGGACCCCGGGACCTCGAGTCGTCTGATGTCTTACTTGGGGAGGATCACTGAGTCGATGACGTGAATGACGCCGTTGGACGCCTTGACGTCCGTCGTCACCACGTTCGCGCCGTTGACGGTGACCTTGCCACCCATCACGCCGATCTTGACCGTCTGGCCGTTGACCGTCTTCACGTCCGCGCCATTCATCGTCACCACCTGCGCCGCGAGCACGTTGCCCGGCACCACGTGGTAGGTCAGGATGGCCGTCAGCTTGGCCTTGTTTTCCGGCTTGAGGAGGTCCTCAACCGTGCCCTTCGGCAGCTTCGCGAACGCCGCGTCGGTCGGTGCAAACACCGTGAACGGGCCCTTGCCCTTGAGCGTCTCGACCAGACCGGCCGCCTGGAGAGCCGCCGCCAGCGTCTTGAACGAACCTGCCGCCACCGCGGTGTCGACGATGTCCTTCGGCGCCTGCGCCTTCACGCTCGCGCCCGCCACCAATGCCACGGCCGCAATCGCGGCCACCGAGAACTTGAGAATCCGTGCCTTCATGTTGTGTCGTCTCCTGAAAAGTAGCTGTGTAAGTTGCCTTGTGTGGCCACGACTTGTCAGTCGCAACCGTTTCATCCTAAGTTGAATACGTTTGAACTCTACGAAATGATTGCTTGGTGTGCAATTTGATTGCTCTTCAAGAAAACTCGGCGCAATATTGTGCCCGCCACGAAAACGAGGTGAATCCGTGCTCTCTCCAACCCTGACCGAAGGCCTTGAACGCTACGAAATCGGCCCCAAACTTCGCTCGCTCCGATTGAGAAAGAAGATGGGCCTCGTCCAGTTGGGTAAACACACGGGACTCTCGCCTGCACTTCTCTCAAAGGTGGAGCGCGGCCGGCTGTTCCCCACGTTGCCGACGCTGCTGCGGATCTCCCTGGTGTTTGGCGTCGGTTTGGAGCACTTCTTCACGGAGGCCCGCGAAAAGCCGGTGATGGCCGTGGTGCGGCGCGCCGACCGGGTGCGCCTGCCGGAAAGACCTGACGGCGAGTCCAGCGCGTACACATTTGAATGTCTGGACTATCCGGCCACAGAACGGAAGCTGAACGGCTACTTCGTTGAGTTTGAGCCGGCGTCCAAAACCCCGTTTGAGCCGCACGAACACCCCGGCGCCGAAGTCCTCTATGTGCTGCGAGGCAAACTGGTCGTCAACTACGAGGGCGAGGACCACCTGCTGAACGAAGGCGACTCAATGTATTTCGATGCCAGTCGCCCGCACAGCTACACACGCCAGGGCAACATGCCGTGTTCGGCCGTGGTGGTGACGACGGCGTAGGAATTCACAACGAGACTCTCAGCCCTCCATGACTCGATGTGAATCCGAGTTCTTTTCCAGATGCAACAGCCGACGTTTGCGCCAGAGGCCGCCGCCGTAGCCGCCGAGTTCGCCGCTCTTGTTGACAACCCGGTGGCAGGGAATAACGATGGCGATGCGGTTGAGACCGTTGGCGCGCCCGACGGCGCGCACGGCGGCGCGGTTGCCGAGTGCGACGGCAACATCTTCATACGAGCGCGTCTCGCCGTAGGGGATCTTCAGCAGCTCTGCCCAGACGCGCTCCTCGAAGTCCGTCCCGGGCGCGACCACGGGCACCGAGAAGTCTCGGAGCGTCCCCGCGAAGTACCCCTGCAACTCTGACTTGAGGGTGTCGAGGTGGGGATGGTCCGCCGGCACCAGCGGCCGCTTGAACCGCCGGCGCACGGTGTCGAGTTGCGCTTCGAGCATTCTCCGATCGGTGAACTCCAGGAGATTGACGCCGGCGTCGGTCGCACCGGCGATCATCGGACCGACGGGCGTCTCCATCCATCCAAGATGCACGGCCTCTGCCCCGACGGCCTGGCCCGGCGCGGTGCCGAACACGCGCGCAAACGCTTCACGGAATCCGCTGTGGCTCTCGTACCCCGAATCAAACACCGCATCATCCACCTGGCCGCCGTGTTTAATCACGTCAAGCGCCGACGCCAGGCGGCGAGCGCGGCAATAGGCCTGGAAGGTCAGACCGTATCGGGAGGCGAAGTACCTCCGCACTCGCGCGGGTTCAAGGCCCATCGCGGTAAGGTCGGCGTCCTTCACACGGTCGTTGGGGGCTGATTCGATGCGGGCCACCACTCGTCGGACCCATTCGGGGTGATCCCCCTCGCCCTCCAGAGGCCGACATCGCAGGCACGCGCGGTAGCCCGCGAACATCGCGTCCTTGACCGAGCTGTAGAACTCGACGTTCTCCGGTTTGGGTTTGCGGGCGGTGCACGACGGGCGGCAGAAGATGCCGGTGGTCTTGACGCCAAGATAGAAGACGCCATCGTAGGACGCGTCGCCCTTCAGGTAGGCGCGTTCCATCTCGGGGCGCGGCGGAAGCGGCAGGGCGTCGAGCAACGGAAAGTCAGTGGTCGTCATGTCGGCATTCTGGCGTCAGCGTAACTCACGCCGCCACCGAAAACCCGACAAGTAATTCAGCGGCCGTCGCGGCCGTTTTCGTGTTCGAGCCAGGTCGCAATCTCTTCGCGCGACCAGCGATGGTCGTCGTTGAGGTGCACCAGCAGCGCGGCGAGGAAGATGCGCTTCTTGCAGCCCTCGTGGGGGCAGGCCTTCACACGGTCGAGGCAATCAAAGAACCAGTCGAGGTCGCGCGTCGGATGCGCGTGGCCCGGGTCCTTCGGCAGGCGATACATCGCCTCATACGCCGCCCCGAGTGCGCACGACGCACTCTTGCCCGTGTAGTACTCGCCAAACGCCTGGTCCGGACGACGTTCTGAACCGGTCCGGATGTACTCCGCCAGCGCACGTTCACCCTGATGAGGCTCGACCATGGGGCAAGCCTAACACCGGAGCCATGGGCGAAGGCGGACATGGAATGGAGGATGGAGGATGGGGGATGGGCGGATCGGAATATGATCGGGGGGTTGTGAGCCCGCATATGAACACCATTCTTCAGTCTCTTCCCGTCGGCGAACAGGTCGGCATCGCGTTTTCCGGCGGCCTCGACACCAGCGCGGCCCTGCATTGGATGCGCGCCAAAGGCGCCATTCCGTTCGCCTACACCGCGAACCTCGGCCAGCCCGACGAAAAGGACTACGAGGCGATCCCGAAAAAGGCGTTGGAATACGGTGCCGAAAAGGCGCGACTGGTCGACTGTCGTCGCCAGCTCGTGAACGAGGGCATCGCGGCGCTGCAGTGCGGTGCGTTCCACATCACCACCGCAGGCGTCCCCTACTTCAACACCACGCCGCTGGGTCGCGCGGTCACGGGCACGTTGCTCGTTTCGGCGATGAAGGAAGACAACGTCAACATCTGGGGTGACGGCAGCACCTACAAGGGCAACGACATCGAGCGGTTTTATCGTTACGGCCTGCTGACCAACCCGAACCTCCGCATCTACAAGCCGTGGCTCGACCAGCAGTTCATCGACGAACTGGGAGGGCGTAAAGAAATGTCGGAGTACATGCAGGCGCATGGCTTCGGCTACAAGATGTCGACCGAGAAGGCGTACTCGACCGACTCGAACATGCTCGGCGCGACCCACGAAGCGAAAGACCTGGAACTGCTGTCGACCGGGATCCAGATCGTCGATCCCATCATGGGGGTCGCGTTCTGGAAAGAATCGGTGGCGGTCAAGGCCGAACGTGTGACCGTGCGGTTCGAGGAAGGCCACCCCGTGGCCATCAACGGCGTGTCGTTCGCGGATCCTGTCGCGATGATGATGGAAGCCAATGCGATTGGTGGCCGCCACGGGCTCGGCATGTCGGACCAGATCGAGAACCGCATCATCGAGGCGAAGAGCCGTGGCATCTATGAGGCGCCGGGCATGGCGTTGCTGTTCATCGCGTACGAACGCCTCGTGACCGGCATTCACAACGAGGACACCATCGAGCAGTACCGGGAGAACGGTCGCAAGCTCGGTCGGCTCCTCTATCAGGGCCGGTGGTTCGACTCACAGTCGCTGATGCTTCGCGAAACCGCGCAGCGCTGGGTCGCACGCGCCGTCACGGGCGAGGTCACCGTCGAGCTCCGCCGCGGCAACGACTACTCGCTCGTCAACACCGACAGCCCCAACCTCACCTACAAACCCGAGCGGTTGACGATGGAGAGCGGCGCGGGCGAGTTCACGCCGCAGGATCGCATCGGGCAGCTGACGATGAGGAACCTGGACATCGCCGACACGCGCGACAAACTGCGTGTCTACCTCGGCACGGGGCTGCTGAAGTCGTCGCCGGGGTCATCGATTCCGCAGATCGGCACAGGCGACAAAGATCAGGACTAGGTGTCTTACGAGCTCAGGGACTTTTACGACGCCTCGGTCATTGCCGACATCGCGCGTGATCTGAAGAGCGCCCACCCGGCGTTTGATACGCGCGCGTTTACGAAGGAGTGCCTGGACGGCCTGGCGCCCTTGTCGCTGACGGGGCGCGCTGCGCATATCGCTGCGGCGATGCGGCGACACCTGCCGGCGGACTTTGATCAGGTCGCGGACATTCTTGAACGATCGCTGGGTGCACACACATCTGCCGCCGACGCATCCAGCATGGCGCCGTTCAAATTCATGCCGCACACGATACTGACGGCGTCTGACGGGTTGCAGTGGCGACACTTCGAGGCCTCGATGCGACTGCAATACGAGATCACGCAGCGGTTCACGGCCGAGTTCAGCATTCGCGCATTTCTCAACGCACATCCCGAGGCCACGTACGCGCGTCTCGTCGAGTGGAGCGTGGATCCCAGCCCGCACGTGCGGCGGCTGGTCTCGGAAGGGTCGCGACCGCGGCTCCCCTGGGCGCCGCGCCTGCGTCACTTCCAGCAGGACCCGACGCCGGTGCTCGCGCTCCTTGAGCGACTGAAGGACGATTCCGAGCTGTACGTCCGCCGCTCGGTCGCCAACAACCTGAACGACATCGCCAAGGATCACCCGGACGTCGTCGTCGCCCTCTGTCGCCGCTGGCTGGCCGAAGACCCTGCGCCCAATCGCAAATGGATCGTGTCGCACGCCCTGCGCTCGCTCGTAAAAGCCGGTCATCCCGGAGCGCTTGAGCTGATGGGGGCGGGCGCCAAGCCGAAGATCAGACTCGACGACGTGCGAATTACGCCAAAACGCGTCAAGAAGGGCGGACGCGTCGAGTGCACACTTTCACTGGTGAGCACGGCGCGTGAACCCCAGGACCTCCTCATCGACTACGTCGTCCACTACGTCAAAGCCGATGGCCGCACGAGTCCGAAGGTCTTCAAATTGAAGCGCCTCACCCTGGCGCGCGGCGCCTCGGCACCCATCCGCATCGTCATCAAACTTGCCGAGTTGACGACACGAAAACACTATCCGGGGCGGCACTCGGTCGGGCTCCTGGTCAATGGGCAGAAGTATGTCGTCGGAGACTTCCAACTGACAGCGTGAAGCCCTCGGGTGGCATACTTGCGGAAGGAGTGTGGTCATGAATCGCGTCCCTCGAGTTGCCTCTCCCCTGCTCGCCCTCATCCTTGTTGCGGTCTTCGCCGCCGGCTCATTTGCGCAGGAAGTTTTCACCCCCCATCACGTCGCAAAAATTCGCACGGTCGCCCAGGTCGCGATCTCGCCGGACGGCACTGAGGTGGCCTACGTCCTGGCGGTACCCCGCATCCCGTTTCAGGATGACGACGGCCCGTCGTGGACGGAGTTGCATGTGGTCCGGACCGACGGACAGTCGCGGCCGTATGTCACCGGCGCGGTGAACGTCGCAGGTGTCCGCTGGACGCCGGATGGAAAGGGACTGGCGTTCCTCGCGAGACGCACGGGTGATGCAACGCGTTCGCTCTACATCGTCCCGCGTGACGGCGGTGAGGCGCGGAAGGTGCTCGCGCACACGACCGACCTTGTGTCGTACGAGTTCAGCCCTGACGGCAAGCAGGTGGCCTTTGTCGCGCGTGACGCGGCACCAGCCGAACGTGCGGACCTGGTCCGTCGTGGTTTCTCGCAGGACGTGTTCGAAGAAGGCCTGCTGTTCCAGCGGTTGTGGGTGGCGCCGTTTGACGGTCGTGCGGCCGGCACTGCCAAAGTCGTGAACGTCCAGGGCCACGCCACCTCGATCACCTGGAACCCGGCAGGCACACGCCTCGCCGTGTTGTACGCACCGACCGCGCTGGTGGACGACGACCTCATGGAGAAAAAAGTCCATGTGATCGACCCGTCCCTTGGCGAACCCGTGACCAAGTTCAACAACCCGGGCAAGATCGGTCAGGTCGCGTGGAGTCCGGACGGCACGACGCTCGCCATGGTCTCAGCTGCCGACATCAACGACCCGTCCGAAGGCCGACTCATGGTTGCGCCGGCCACGGGTGGCGCGCTGCGGGACCTGATGCCTTCCTACAACGCGCACGTGCGGGCGTTTTCCTGGAAAGACGCGAACACGATCCTGTACATGGCCGATGAAGGTGTGACATCCGCGCTCGGCGAAATTCGCAGAGACGGCACGGCCCCGCGCACGCTGATGCCCACCGGTGGGCCGGTCATCGTGGCCATCGATCGCGCATCCAACGGGACCGTGGCGCTCCTCGCCAACACCCCGGCGCATCCGTCTGAGGTCTACATCCTCGACGCCGCCGGCGCACCGAAGCGCCTGACCGACAACAATCCGTGGCTGGCGACGATGAAGATGGCAAAGCAGGAGGTGGTGTCGTTCAAGGCGCGCGATGGCGTCGCACTTGAGGGCATTCTCGTGCGACCGCTCGACGAAAAGCCGGGACAGCGGTACCCCCTGATTCTCACCGTGCACGGCGGACCGGAAGCGCGTGATGCGAATGGGTGGGTCACGAGTTATTCGAACGCGGGCCAGATGGGTGCCGCGCAGGGGTTTGCCGTGTTCTACCCAAACTACCGTGGCAGCACGGGCAAAGGGGTCGCCTTCTCGAAGCTGGGTCAGGGCGAACCAGCGGGCAAGGAATTTGACGACCTGGTGGATGCGGTGGATCACCTGATCAACATCGGCCTGGTGGATCGCGCGAAGGTGGGCATCACGGGCGGTTCGTATGGCGGCTACGCCAGTGCGTGGGGCGCGACCTATTACTCCGAGCGATTTGCCGCGTCGGTCATGTTTGTCGGCATCAGCAACAACGTGTCGAAGGTCGGCACGACCGACATCGCGAACGAGGAGTTCCACGTGCACGCGTTGAAGCGCCCGTGGGACGACTGGCAGTTCATGCTCGACCGCAGCCCGGTGACACACGTGGCGAAGTCGAAGACGCCGACGTTGATCCTGCACGGCACCGCCGACCCACGTGTGAACCCGACGCAGTCACTCGAGCTGTACCGGCACATGAAACTGCACGGCAAGACCGTGCGGCTCGTCTGGTATCCGGGTGAGGGGCACGGCAACGCCCGCGCGGCCTCGCGCCTCGACTACAGCCTGCGTCTGATGCAGTGGATGACGCACTACCTGAAAGGTCCCGGTGGTGCGCCGCCGCCTGCGGACATCGACTATCGGGGGCGGTAGGGAACGGACGGTTCAGGGCGAACACGCCCATCGGGTCAAGTGGTGCCGGAGGCGGTCGGGTGGCGAATCATCATCACCACCAGCGTGATCACCGTCAACGGCACCACAAACCCCAACATGACGCCCGAGAAGGCGGGCAATGCGTCGTGCTGCTGCGTGGCCAGGATCAGATACCCGACGTATGCCACGAAGTAACCAAGGAACACGCCGCCTTCCCAGCGGGCGATCTCGCGGCCGGTCATGAACACGGGCAGGCACGCCAGCGCCACCGCCAGCATCACCCAGATGTCGAAGGCCAGCACTGACGGCGCCACCGCCAGACCGAGGTCGCCCGACACCAGACCGGACAGGCCCAGACAGCCCAGAATGTTGAACGTGTTGCTGCCGACCACGTTGCCCACCGCGATGTCGCGTTCACCTTTGATCGCCGCGGCGATGCTGGTCGCCACCTCGGGCATGCTGGTGCCCGCGGCGACGATCGTCAGTCCGATGACGAGGTCACTCACGCCCAGAGACTTCGCCACGTTCACCGAGGCCTGCACGAGATAGTCCGATCCCAGGACCAGGGCCGTCAGGCCGATGGCGATCAGGCCCAATTGTGCCGTCCAGTGGCTGTCCCAGGCGCCGGGCTCGGCGGGGTGAATCTCGTCGGCGAATTCCTCCTTGGCAGCCTGGGTCTCGCGGCGCGACTGGATCACCAGGAACACGGTGTAGGACACGAGCAGCCCGAACAGCAACACGCCGTCCATGAACGAGAGGGTGCCGTCGAAGGTAAACACCAGCAGCAACAGACTGGCGCCCAGCATGATCGGCACCTCCTGGCGGATCAACTGGATGTTCACCACCAGGGGAGCGATCAGCGCGCTGATGCCGAGGGTGAACAACACGTTGAAGATGTTGCTGCCCACCACGTTGCCGATGGCGATGTCGGTTGTGCCGTCAAGCACCGCACTGACACTGACGGCCATCTCCGGCGCACTGGTGCCGAAGGCGACGATGGTCAGCCCGACCACCAGGGGGCTGATGCCGAACGACAACGCCAGCTTCGACGCGCCACGCACCAGCACGTTGGCGCCGCCCACCAGCAGGATCAGTCCCGCGAAAAACAAAAGGAGATTCATGACTGCCTGCCCTACGGAATCACCATGCGCTCAAGCGTCAGGAGCGACTTGTTGCTCCCGACGAGCGCCAGCGTGTCGCCGGCCTGAATCACCTCGTCGGCGGGTGGGCTCACCCTCGTCGTGTTCCTGCCGTCCACCACACGTTTGATCGCGATCAGTGTGAGGCCATGCTTCGCGCGAAGATCGATCGCACGCAGGGACTTGCCGACAAACATCTCGGGCGCGGGAATTTCGATGATGCTGAAGTCATTGGACAGGCTGATGTAGTCGATCACGTTCGGCACCACAAGGCTGTGCGCCATACGGGTGGCAGCCTCGCGCTCCGGATAGATCACCCGATCCACACCGAGCCGCTCGAGGATGCGGCCGTGCACCTCGGTCGTGGACTTGGCCACGATCGACTTGATCCCCATCTCCTTGACGGCCATGACGATCAGGAGCGAGGCCTCGATGTTGGTGCCGATGGAAATGACGGCCACATCGACCTCGCCGACGCCCGCCTCCTGCAGCGCCTTGGGATCGCTGGCGTTGAGGATCAGGAGGTTCGGCACCACGTCCGAGAGGTCCTGGACGCGCTCCTGGTCCGTGTCGATCCCGAGCACGTCCTGCCCAAGACTGATCAACGTGGTCGCCATGGCGGCGCCGAACCGCCCGAGACCGATGACCGCAAATTTCCGCTTCACCATAAGGTTCTATCCGATCAACACGCGTCCTTCGGGATACCGCACACGTGGCGCCGCCGCTCGGGCGGCCAACGCGAAGGCCAGCGTGAGGGGGCCGATGCGGCCCATGAACATCAACAGACAAATCAGGAATCGACCCGGCTCCGAGAATGATGCGCTCAGACTCAGCGGCGTGCCGGGCACACCTGTCGACAGGCCCACGGTGCCAAATGCCGACGCGGACTCAAACAGCGTCCGCAGCAGATCGGTGCCCTCCATCACGAGCAGTGCGCCCGCCACAAGATTCAGCGAGAGGAACGCGATCAAGCTGATAAAAAACGCGCGGGCGACCACGTCCCCCGGGATACGACGCTTGAGGACGTGTGGCTCGGACCATCCACGAATGGTCGCCCACAACGCCATGACGGTCACACCAAACGTGGTCACCTTGACGCCGCCGGCCGTTCCACCCGGCGCACCGCCGATGAACATCAGCACCAGGAAGAACAGGTACGCCGGTGCCGTGAGCGCGCTCATGTCAATCGTGTTGAATCCGGCGGTGCGGGCCGTGACTGACTGAAACATGGCGGCCAGCATGGCCTCCAGCCGGGGAATGCCGCCCAGTGTGCCTGCATTGCCCCGCTCCACCAGATACAGACCCGCCGCGCCAAGCACAATCAACGCCGCCGACAGGATCAACACAAATCGTGTATGCACCGACAACGAGCGGCGCTCACGATACTTCCCGATCTCGGTGAGCACGAGGTACCCGATCCCGCCGGCGATGATGAGCGTCATGACCGTGAGGTTGACGGTCACGTCCCCACGCCAGTCCATCAGGCTGTTGGAGAACAGGCTGAAACCGGCGTTGTTAAACGCCGACACCGAATGAAACAGCCCCAACCACGCCGCGTCCCCTGCGCCGTAGTGCGGCCACCAGCGCAGCCACAGAATCGCCGCGCCAATCACCTCAAACGCGAGCGTCACCTTCACGACCGTCAGCGCAAATCGGGCGACGTCACGTCTGGAATCCAGATTCAACGACTCCTTCAGTGACACCTGTTCGTTCATCGAGACCCGTCGTCCGATCACCATCGCGATGAACGTCGACAGCGTCATGTATCCCAATCCGCCGATTTGAATGAGCAGAAGAATGACCGCCTGGCCAAATCCCGAAAACGCGGTCGGCGTATCCACCACGACGAGACCCGTCACACACACGGCAGAGGTGGCGGTAAAAAAGGCGGCGGACCATCCGACTGCCGTGCTGCCGGCGCCCGAGACGGGCAGGGCCAGCAACAGGGTGCCGACGAGAATCACACCAGCCATACCTGTCGCCAGCAACTGAGGGGGCGACAACTGCCGACGACGCATCACCGTGTGATGTTATAGCGAGCCACAGCACACGCTGCATAAACCATCAAAATCGGGTCGATGGTCGCCCGGAGTCGGGTCGTCGGGAAATACACCCCCGCCGTCGCCGTCACCAGGACCAGGGTGGCCAACAGCAGAAGGTCGGTTCGCCAGGCGTGGCGGCGCCCCCACCAGCCGATCAGGCCTGCCACCAGCACCACAGCCGCGGCCAGCCCATGAGTCCACTCCAGCAACGGTGGCCTGGTGCGCGACATGGACGTGCGCAGGCTGCCGTCATCCTCAAACACCAACTCACTGCCGTCGTCGGCGGGCTCATACGGAATCATGCGAGGCACGAACAGGTAGGCGGCACTGCGCACCTTGACCCACACCGCCTCCACCGGGTGCGCGCGCCACCACTTCGCGGCGGCGCGAGCGTATTCACGATCGACGTTCGGGACAGGCTCGGGCAGGTCTTGCGCCGACGCCAGCACCCCTTCGGCGGCATACAGAAACAAATCCATGTCGTGCCTCGGAACAACTTTGATCGTGTACGGATTGTTTGAGGCAAACAGCAGCTGTTCATGCCGCGACGGCCAGGGGCGACCGGCGACCGAATAGTTGTGCGCCATCCAGGGCGCCAGCAGGAGGAGCGCGACCACGGCGGGACGCACGGCCGCACGCGGACTGCGGAGCGCGGTCAGCACCAGTGCCACCAGGATCAGCGGCGCGACAAAGGCTCGGGTCAACGTGGCCAACGTCAACATCGCCACCGCGACCGCTGGTCGATCGTCGGTCCACGTCACCCAGGCCGCCAGCATCAACGTCAGGAACAGCGGCAACTCGAGCATGCCGACCGACTGACGGACAAAATACGGATAGAGCGCGAACAGGGCCGCGGCCACCAGACCGGCGCGCGGCGACCCGCTGAGACGCGTGGCCAGGCGGTCAATCAGAATCGCCCCCACACACGACAGGGCGATCTGGACCACCACCACGGCCGCGATCGAGTCGACGACGAGGCGCACGTGCGCAATCAGGATGGGAAACAGCGGCTCAAACGCGGCGGTGGGGGCGCCGTCGTACAACAGGGCCCCGTGCTGCAGGAGGCTGTCGCTGAGTTGCCAGTGGTAGGCCTCCCCTCCGGGCGACCCCAGCAGCCACCAGCCCAGGAGCCGAGGCCCCACACACAGGAGGACAATGAGCGCCACGCGGCGCACGCCAGACACCGGGCTCATGTTACATCCGCCGGGTACAATGGTTGTCCCTATGAGTCGCACACCCGAAGTGGCACCGCCCGCGCCGGCGGCAGCCCCGGTCCTGACCGACCCGTCGTTGTATCTGAATCGCGAGCTCAGTTGGCTCGAGTTTAATCGCCGTGTGCTGGCGCAGGCGCAGGACACCACACATCCGCTGCTGGAACGCGTCAAGTTCCTGGCGATCGTCGGCTCCAATCTCGACGAATTTTTCATGATTCGTGTGGCGTCCCTGCTGCGCAAGCAGCGGACCAACACCGAGGACGTCTCCACCGACGGCATGACCACCGGCGAACAGGTCTCGCAGGTGCGCAAACAAGCGGCGGAGATGTTGTCGAAGCAGGCGAAATGCTGGACGCAGGAATTGCGGCCGCTGCTGGCGGACAATCACATCCAGTTTCTGGAGCCGGCTGAGTTCACCCCGGACATCACAAAATATTTCGAAGGGTATTTCACCCGCGAGATCCGGCCGGTGTTGACGCCGCTCGCCTTCGATCCGGGCCACCCGTTTCCCTACATCTCGAACCTCAGCCTCAATCTCGCCGTGGTCGTCAAACATGGCGGCCGCACCAAGTTTGCACGCGTGAAGTTGCCGGACGTCCTGCCGCGGTTTATCCAGGTCCCCGAACGACTCGCGGGCCGCGGCGCCACCTTCGTGTTTCTTGAAGACGTCGTGCGCGCCAACCTCGCGCAGTTGTTTCCGGGCACAACAGTCAAGAACGCCTACCTGTTCAGGGTGATTCGTGATGCCGACCTGGTGATCCAGGAAGACGAGGCCGACGACCTTCTGGAATCAATCGACCAGGGCCTGCGCCAGCGCCGCCATGGCGCGTTGTCACTGCTGGCCGTGGAAGCGGGCGTCTCGAAGCGCGTGCTCGACATTCTGATCGAGAACTTCGAAATCGAGGATGAAAACGTGCTCCGCACGCGGGAGCGCCTGGGCTTCAGCGACTGGATGCAGCTGACGAAGCTGCACCGGCCGGAGCTGAAGTACCCCCCATTTCAACCGGCGCCGATCTGGGCGGCGGCCGATCCCGAAACCATCTTCGACGAATTGCGTCAGCACGATCGGCTGGTGCATCACCCGTTCCAGTCGTTTGGTGCCGTCGAATCGTTCCTGCGCGCGGCCGTGGACGATCCACTCGTCATCGGCATCAAGATGACGCTGTATCGCATCGGCGCGAACTCGCCATTGGTTGATCTCCTGTTGGAGGCGGCCGACGCGGGGAAACAAGTCGCGGTGCTGGTGGAACTGAAGGCACGGTTCGACGAACGCAACAACATCCAGTGGGCCCAACGGCTCGAAGCGGCCGGCATCCATGTGGTGTACGGGCTGCTGAATCTGAAGACCCACTGCAAGGTCTGTCTGCTGATTCGCAAGGAGGCCGAAGGCATCCGGCGATATGCCCACCTGGGCACGGGCAACTACAACGCCGGCACGGCCCGCCTCTACACCGACCTCGGCCTCTTCACCTCGCGCGACGCGATCGTCGAAGACGCATCGGACCTGTTCAACTACCTGACCGGTTATTCCAACCAGAATCAGTTCCGCGAACTGCTGGTCGCACCGGTCAGCATCCGGACGGGGCTGACACAACTGATCGAACGCGAGATTGCCGCCGCCACCGAGGGCAGGGCCGCGCGCATCATCATCAAGGTCAACGCGATTACCGATGCCGAAATTGTGCGGCTGCTGTATCGCGCCTCCCAGGCCGGTGTGCAGGTGGACCTGATTGTGCGGGGGGTCTGTGTCCTGCGCCCGGGTGTCCCCGGCGTCAGCGACCACATCACGGTGCGATCGATCGTCGGACGGTTCCTCGAACACTCGCGGATCTTCTGGTTCGCCAATGGCGGCACCCCGCAGATTTACATCGGGAGCGCCGACATCATGGAACGCAACCTGGATCGGCGGGTCGAGGTCCTGTGCCCGGTGGTCAACCCGGCGATGGTGTCCCATCTGCACGACGTGGTCCTGTCGGCGTATTTCCGCGATACCGCGCGCAGCCGGGTCCTCACCTCGGACGGCCTGTACGTGGCCCCCGACGAATCCGACGCACCGGGCATCAACGCGCAGGATCTGCTGCTCGAATGGCACGCGGCCGAAGCACGCTCTGAATCCTGACCGTGACGTCGCCCTGACGTCACACGCCGTTCACATTTCCGAGCCGCAGCGGGCGTAGGATGTCCGGCATGCGCACCTGGCTCGACACCGCCATTGATCGCCGGTCTGTTCTCCTCGGCTCCTTCGCCCTGTGTGGGCTGCCCCTCATCGGGGGCCGCGCCCTCTCGGCGTCCTCACTGAGGTTCGACACCGACCCCTTTGCCCTCGGCGTGGCATCGGGTGATCCGTCGCCGGACGGCATGGTGTTGTGGACACGGCTCGCCCCCGATCCCCTGAACGGTGGAGGCATGCCGATGGCGCCGGTCGAGGTCATCTGGGAACTGGCTGCCGACGAGCACTTTCGTCGCATCGTGCGCCGGGGCAGGACGATGGCCGTGCCTGAGTGGGGACATTCCGTGCACGTGGAGGTGGACGGCCTGCCGTCTGATCGATGGTTCTGGTACCGCTTCCGTGTGGCCGGCGATGTCAGTCCCGTCGGTCGAACACGCACACTGCCTGCGGCGGGAGCGAGTGTGGACCGCATGCGCTTCGCCTTTGCGTCCTGCCAGCACTATGAAACCGGGCTCTACACGGCCTACTCACACATGGTGCGTGAGGACCTCGACCTGGTGTTTTTCCTCGGCGACTACATCTACGAAGGGCCGGGACGCGACAACCAGCTGCGCAAACACGTCGGTCCGGAGATCTTGACGATCGACCACTACCGCAATCGCATCGCGCAGTATCGGTCGGACCCACGACTGATGGCGGCGCATGCCGCGTTCCCGTGGGTGCTCACCTGGGACGACCACGAGGTGGACAACAACTACGCCAATGACATCCAGGAAGCGGGCATGCCACGCGAAGAGTTCCTGCTCCGGCGCGCGGCGGCCTATCAGGCGTATTACGAACACATGCCCCTGCGCCGCACCTCGGTGCCGAAGGGACCACACATGCCGCTGTATCGCGACTTTGCGTACGGGGACCTCGCGTCGTGTTTTGTCCTCGATACCCGTCAGTACCGCACGGACCAGCCCTGTAATGACGGCACCAAGGCGCCGTGCGAGGCAACCTTTGATCCCAACGCCACGCTGTTGGGCAAAGAGCAGGAACGCTGGCTCCACAACGGGCTGGACCAGTCACGCAGCCGGTGGAACATCCTGCCGCAGCAGATCATGATGGCGCGGATGAACCAGGCCGCGGAGGGCGACCCACGGTATTCCATGGACCAGTGGCCAGGCTACGAAGCCGAACGTCAGCGCCTCCTGCAGTTCTTCGCGACCCGCCGGCCGTCAAATCCCATCGTGCTGACCGGGGACATTCACTCGAGCTGGGTCAACGACCTGCAGGTCAATTCCGCCGACGAACAATCGCCCGTGGTCGCGACCGAATTTGTGGGGACGTCGATCACGTCCGGCGGCGACGGCACTGCCATGCCCGAGCGGTTGAAGGCGGTCATGGCGAACAACCCGTTCCTGAAGTTCTACAACGGGCAGCGCGGCTATGTGTCGTGTGAGGTCACGCCGACGCAGATGCGCGCCCGCTATCAGGGCGTGGACTATGTGTCCAAGCCGGGCGCGCCCCTGGTCACCCGTGCGACGTTTGTCGTCGAAAACGGGAGACCAGGAGCCAACAAAATCTGAAATCTGAAATCTGGAATTGCCAATCGGAATTGGCAATCGTGAATCTCAGTACCCAGAGCCCAGCAAAATCGCGTTGATGAACAGCAGTCCCGTGGCTTCCGTGAACGCGCGGTAGTTCGGGTCCTCGGCAAACGCGATGACGTGGCCACGGCCGACGGGCACGTGCATCAGGAACGACTTCTGCTGAATCAGGTTACGCGCCTCTGGCCACATAAAACCCGCAGCGACCACTCGATCCTTCGCGGCGTACACGCCCACGTTGGTGCCGGCGTCGAGTTTCACCGGCATGAACATCCGGCTGCCCTCCATCACCACCTGAATCTCATCGTCGAGCCCGGCCGAGAGCCAGTGCTCCTTGTCGAGTTTGACGCGCAGAATCGCGCCGGCGGTGCCGTCGGGTGAGCCGCGCTCGATTTTGATCGCCTCGTTGTAGTCGAACTTCTCGATGTCGATCTTGGGCGGCGTCTTTTTGTCGTCCGCGGCGCCGACGGCTGACCCATCCCGCTGCAGGAGATATGTGGGCACCAATCCGGCGCGTTCGCTGGTGGCCCAGGCCGACGCCTGGCCGAGGGTGACAAGCGTCCCGCCACGACCGAGCCAGTCCTTGAGGCGGCGCATCTGATCCTCGCTGAAGCTGTAGTTGCCCGACGGCAACACCAGCACATCGTAGAGGGCCATGTCGATGCGCCCGAGCGACGACGTGCGCACGGTCGTCACGGGCTGCTTCCAGCGCTGTTCCAGGGCATACCGCGCCCAACCCGCCGACAGACTGGAGGTCGGCGTATCCCACGCGAGCAGCACACGCGGCGCCTTCAGCAGCGCGGTTTCATTGCTGCCCAGCGACACGCCGCTCTCGACAAACGCCGAATCAATCGGGGTGATCTCGATGCCGTGTCTGGCGACCGCCGCCCCGAGGTGCGCGAGCAGATCCGGCACGTTGCCCTGAATCCGGATGAAGGCGGAACCGGCGGGAAACGCCTTGCCCGCGATGGTGAACGTGCGCGGCACGTTGGTCATCGTCACACCGGCCTGGAGCAGTTCCACAGCGGCTTCGGCCGCCTTGAGTCCCCACGGCATGATGTAGCCGACCTTCGACGCAGCGAGAGGCGCCCCCGCAGCGGCCGCGACAGGTTCACGCGGCACCAGCGTCGAACGGGTGGTCACCGGGGTCGCATTGGGCACGATGTCGAGGTCGTACACCATCGCGAGATTCCACGCCGTCACGTCGTAAATCTGATCACCCAGTCCACGATCACGACGACGGGATTGTTCTTTGAGGAAGGCTTCGTCCATCACGATCGACGCGTCGAGCAGATTGCGCACGAGTCGACCGGCCGGCTGCGCGAGCGGCACGATCAACGAGCCGACGGGCAGCGTCCGCGTGCCGACCTTGATCACTTCATCCGCGCGGCGCACCTCGATGCCCTGCGCGGAGAGGCGCTGGGCCAGGTGCATCGCACGAGCCGGATCGGTGCCGGCGTCGATCAGATATTCCTTCGGACCCGTGTCAGCCAGTCGAATGGCGGACTGGCGGTAGTTCAGGAAGTCGCGGAGCATCGCTTCACGATTTTTCGCGGCGGTGATCGCGGTGGTGATGGCGGACGTGAAGTGTTTGATCACGCCTTCGCGGTAGGTCAGCACTTTGCCGTCCTGGCGCTGGAAACGGAGGCCACGCGCGGACGCCATTTCGAACGTCATGCCGACCGCACCGTGGAAGACCGGCCAGGAGTCACCGTAGCCGGGATAAAACGCGTCGTAGACCTCGCGCACGAAATACCCGAAGCCGCGGCTGTCAAAGACCTCGCCGTTGGCACGGCCCATGGCCTCAAGCCACTTACGCTGCTCCTGGGTGATCAGCGGATTGACCGGGTCGGCCGGGGGCGCGAAGTAATACTCGTTGTCGCCCCCCTGCTCGTGCAGGTCCACGGCCACCTGCGGGAAGAAGTCCAACATGATCTTGATGCGGCCCTTCGTCTCGGGCTGCGACATCGCGAACCAGTCGCGGTTCATGTCGAACAGATAGTGATTCGAGCGGCCCCCGGGCCACGGTTCATCGTGCTCGGCCGACGCGGGGTCCGCATCCGGCACACCCGCCGCGCGGCCCTGCTGGTTGGCGGCCACAAAACGTGCGCGCCCATCCGGATTCTGTGACGGGTCGATCAGCACCAGGGACTCACGCAACACCGTATCCACGTCGGCGCTCCCCTGCGCGGCCAGCAGGTGGTAGGCCTCGGCCAGCGCGGCGTCGGCGCCGGAGATTTCGTTGCCGTGTACGGAGTGGAACAACCACGTGATGACCGGCAACTCCTTCACCAGCTGGTCGAGCTCGCCCTGTGTCGCACCACGCGGATCCGCGAGGCGCTGCATGTTTTTCTTGATCGCGTCCAATTGCGCGATGCGGGCGGGGTTGCCAACGACCAGCACGTGCAGGGGTCGGTTCTCCCACGTCCGCGCGTATTCAATAAGGCGTGTCCGGTCCGGAGCGGCCGCGTTGAGCGCCTTCAGATAGGTGGTGATGGCATCCGGCGACGAAATTTCCTCGCCGTGATCCCAGCCGAGCACGGTTTTGATCGTCGGAATTTTTGAGTCATACCGCGTGCCGGGCCATAACTCCTGCGCAAACGACAGGGCGGGCCACAGGCACACGAGACAGGTGAGTAGGAGGCGGGACAGTCGGGACATGACCCCAGAGTGTATTCGAGGTCCCGGAGTTCCCGGGGTCCTCGGAGTCCCGGGGTCATCGGGGTCAGCGGCGGAGGTGGCTGGGGGCGACGCCGAAGGCGCGGCGGAAGGCGGCCGTGAAATGGCTGTGGCTGGAGTAACCGACGTCGAGGCCGATGGTCGTGAGGTCTTCATCGCGCTCGAGCCGGTTCAGGGCCGCGCGCAGGCGCAACTGATCGCGGTGTTGATGGAGACTCTGGCCCGTGTGTGCACGGAACACCCGGCACAAGTGATACGCCGACACCCCGAGCATCGCCGCCACGTCGGCCAGCGACAACGCCTCCGCGTACCGCCGCGCCAGCAGGGCCTGCACGTCCTCCACCAGCGGACGGTGCCGGGCGCGCTCCACGATCGTGGCCCCGTCCACTCCGGTCAACACATCGTCAAGCAGCGACATGACGGCGGATTCAATCGCGAAGGCGTCAATCCGGCGATCTGACACCGCCTGAAACAGGCGGCGCTGGCGCAGGTAGAGCGGCGCCGTGCTGCGCGCGTGTGCGCGGGAAAACAGGCGTCGGTCGTCGGCGTCGGTCGTCGCGGCACGGCGCGCCAACAGGGCCTCGCGCAGCACTGCGGGCGCCACGACGAAGTAGTCAGTGTGATCCCCTTCGGGACTGACGGGGCTCCGGCGATACGCCTGCCCGACGTTGTAGAGGGAGATGCGCGTCTGGTCCCCGACAAACCGGTCGCCGGTGTCGTGTTCGATGACGGACGCCGTGCGGGGGAACGCGAAACAGTAGTCGCGGATCAGACCGGAGTCGTTGAACCGGGGATGGTCCGTCGGGCAGCGAAACGCCCCGACCGCCACAAGCGGCGTCTCGGCGATGAGGCAATCCACATCGCGCACCTCGTCGGCGACCGGACGAAAGCAGGATTCTGACAGCACGATTGACCCGAGACCGCTAGCCTACCGTGCAGGAGTCCCCACATGAAAGTGTCCGTCGCGTTATACGCTGCTCTGATCATCCTGCCGTTCCAGGCGCCGTCCCAACCCCCGGCGCCGCAGCAACCGCCCCCGAACTGCTCGGCCGAGCCGCACCGGCAGTTCGACTTCTGGATCGGCACCTGGAATGTCACGGTGGCCGGAAAACCCGCAGGCACCAATCACATTGAGTCCGGCCACGGCGGATGTGTTCTTGTTGAAAACTGGTCAGCCCCGGGCGGGGGCACCGGCATCAGTCTGAACTTCTACGATCGCCAGACCCGGCAATGGCACCAGACCTGGATTGGCAGCGGAGGCGGAGCGCTGTACCTGAACGGCGGCCTGAAGGATGGGGCCATGGTGATGCAGTCGGCCCCGGTGCCGAGGCCCGCTGGGGGGACGGTCATCAACCGCATCACGTGGAGTCGTCTGCCCAACGGCGACGTACGACAGCTGTGGGAAAACTCCACAGACCAGGGCAAGACCTGGACGAGTTCGTTTGACGGGGTGTATTCGAAGGCGAAGTAGTAGGGCGTGACCTTTAGGTCCGCCGCACTGGCGCGGCTAAAGCCGACGCCCTACGTGGAACGAAAAAGACACCCGACGTCTTATTCGAAGCGGCTGAGCGCGACGTCGATACGGCGGACTTCACCGCGCGCCGGGCGCCACTGCACCAGAATCGGCGACTGGTAGAGGCCCTGCACGAGTTCGCCGCGCCCTTCCGACTTCGCGTCCGACACCATCAGATCGATGGACCGGCGCATGCGGAGGAATCGGGACGCCGGTGCTTCGAGACTGCGGGCCACCAGACGTTCGATGCGCGAACTCTGCAGCCCCAGCGCGTCGAGCAACTGGTTCATCGCGCGCACCAGATCGTATTGTGCGTAGCCGATGGCCTTGGCAGGCACCGCGCGTGGATCGTTCCACGCGTGCCGCACCTTTTCGCGGGCAAACCGCAACGGGTTCTGGAGCACTTCCGCGAGGTCGTGCTTCATCAGCAGCGTTTCGTATTCATTCACCGTCAGGCTGGCGAACTGTTCACTCGTGGCAAGTTCGAGCCGCACGCGGCCTTTGGTCACCCCGTGCGCCTCCACCAGCGCCTGCACCTCAGCGAGAAAACCCAGGCGCGCTTCCTTCAGGTTGACCGCATCAACCGAATGGGTCGACACCGGCACTTCCAGCGTGACGCGCGCGACTTCCACTTCGTGGTTGTAACCAACCACACGCGCCGTGCGCCGCCGCGGGATGTCCTTGTACACGCCGTCGAAGTCCACAAAATAGATCGGCGCCGGCCGATGGGTGTCGCCCACCACACACGCGCGAATCCCGCCGCCCATGAAGGCCAGGTGAGAGTCCGCGTTGGTCGGTTCGATGGCCTTCTGTTCGGGCAGGAGTTCGTCGCGCAGTTCCAGCTGGTCGTGACGATACCCGGCCCCTTCCGGAAACACGTTCCGGAAGATGTCGAGGTACGGGCTCACGGATCCAAACCGGGCAATCAGGCGCGCAGCCAGACTCTGCGGCAGGAACCCGGCCGTCGAGTGTTCGGATGCGTAAAAACAGTGGCGGAACCCCTGCACCGCGTCTCCATGGAGCTCCGCTGTGCGGGCCCGGATATCCACGACATCAAATCGGGCCCGGGGGGTGATGGGGAGTGCGAGTTCTATCGGTGACAACGGGGTAACGGTGCCTCGGTAGGAAAGGGTAACACGGCGGCTACATCAGCCCACGGATCCAGCCACCGTCCACCGCGATGGATTGCCCGGTGATGTAGCTGGCCCGGTCGGAGGCCAGAAACGCGGCCAGCGCCGAAAATTCGCGCGGTTCCCCGAGCCGGCCCATGGGAATCTGTGCCTCCCACCGGCCCGCCACGGCTTCCGGCGAGGTGCCCGCGAAGGCGGCCATCTGGGCGGCCAGGTCCACAACCCGGTCGGTCCGTGTGTACCCGGGGAGTAAATTGTTCACGGTAATCCCGTCTTTCGCGACCTCGTTGGCCAACGTCCGGGCAAACGCCGTGACCGCCGCCCGAAGGCTGTTGGACAACATCAGCCCGTCCACCGGCTGTTTGGCGGCAATTGAGGTGATGTTCAGGATCCGGCCCCAACGGCGCGCCCGCATGTCGGGGACCACCGCGCGTGTGAGCTCGACCGCGCTGGTCAGCAACACACGGGTCGCCTGATCCCAGTCCTCCGGCGACAACACATCAAAGGTCCCGGACCTCGGTCCGCCTGAGTTGGTCACCAGAATGTCGATGGGCCCACACGCCGCCCGTGCCGACTCCACGAGCCTGGCCACATCTGCGGGCCTGGACACATCGGCCACAAACCCGAACGCGCGACCGCCGGCTCCGGCGATTTCCGCTACGGTGGCGTCGAGCGCGTCCTTACCCCGCGCACAGATCACGACCTGTGCGCCTTCAGCCGCCAGCTCAAGCGCGATGGCGCGGCCGAGGCCTTTGCTGCCGGCGGCCACAAGCGCCACACGGTCACGGAGTCCGAGATCCATCGTGATTACCTCCGGAGATAGTCGTCGGTTTTTGCGAGCCAGTCGGCGCGCGGCGGGCTGAAGACGTCCACGTCCAGGGTGTCCTCAAGCGCCACGGCCTTGTGCCAGACCATGGACGGAATATGCAGCACTTCCCCGGCACGGATGACGACTTCCTTCGACTCGTCCTCACCGATATAGAAGTGCAGCGCCCCCTCAAGCACGTAGGTCAGCTGCTCGTTCTCATGCTGGTGGCGCGGCACGATGCACCCCTTTTTGAGATAGACATGGGCCAACATCATCCGGTCCCCGGTGATGAGCCGGCGGTCGAGCAGGTCGGTGACCTTCTCTTTCGGCATGTCGTCCCAGCGATAAAACGTCACATCAGCCACAGTGCATTCCTCCGCGGGCAGATTATCCGAGATCCGGCCGCATCGTCGGGTTGGGCGTTCGCCATAGCCCCAATTTGACGACAATATTGTAATTCGCCCAGCGGCCCACCCGGTGCTGTGCAGACGGGTACACAAAGAAGTAACTGCGACCCGATAAACTTGGCCTCTGCATTGCATTGAACGTACTCAACAACAATGCATCTGAAGGAGCAATTGCCCATGTCCATAAATTTCAAACTCTCTCTTGGTGTCGCAGCGATCGCGCTGGCGGCCACTTCCGTTCTCACCGCGCAGCAGTCAGTGACGATGCACATGCGCAACGGCGATGCCGTGCCGGTCACGCTCGTCGATCTGAAAGCCGGCGGATTTGAAGTCAGGATGAACAACGAGGAGCGCATGATCGCGAAGGACCAGGTGGCCTGGGTCGACTTCGGCGGCTCGGTCAACGTGACGCCTGCGCACATCGACCGCATCAACGGCAACAACCACCTCGTGGTGTTCAAGAATGGTGACACCCTGTCGGCCGAATGGTTCGACGTCGGTGGCACGAGCCCGCTGCGTCTGGCGTTCCACACGTCGGGTGGCGACCGGGACATCATGTCCAACGAGGTCGCGCGCATTTATCTTTCGCGTCCCGCCAACGCCGGTCTCGGTACGGGCGCCGGTGGTGCTACACCCGACCGTGGCGGCATGCAGAACGACGGCTCCGTTGCGGTCATGGCCAACCAGCCCTGGACCGACACGGGCATCAACGTCCGCTCGGGTGAATTCCTCCGCTTTGAGGTATCACGCACCATCAAGTTCGGCAACGGCACCGATGATGAAGCCACGGCAGACGGCAACGCGTCAGGTCGCGCCAGCGCTGTCCTTCGCACGGTGCCCGTGCGTGCGATGCCCGTCGGTGGCCTGATTGGCCGCGTCGGCAATGGTCAGCCCTTCGCCATCGGCACCGCGCCGGAACGCATCCGGATGCCGGTGAACGGTCGCCTCTGGCTCGGCATCAACGACCTCTCGTTTGATGACAACTCCGGACACTTCCGGGTCATCATCCAGCGCGGTCAGTAAGTCTCGTCGACCGCAAGACCTGCAAGCCCGGGGGCATCAGCCTCCGGGCTTTTTTTTATGTTGTAGGCGATCACCGTGTCCTGATTGCGCACATAGAGGCGACCGTCGCTGACGACGGGATGTGCCCAACTGGGCAGACCGGTGTCGGGGATGCTGAAGCGGCCTTTTTCACGGTACCCGGCGGGTGTCGCCTCCACAAGGCCGACAAGATTGCCCTCGCCCTGGACGTAGAGATGGCCGTCGGCATAACTCACCGACCCCTTGCCCACGCTGCGATCGCGCCACAGCACCTTGCCCGTTGCAAATTCCATACACGTGAGAATGGCGTCGTTAAAGCCGTACAGGTAACCGTCGACCAGCACCATCCCGCCGTGATGGTTCTTCATGTTGAGGGTGAAGTACACCTCGGCAGCGGTGACGATGCCGTCTTTCACCCGCAAATCGAGCAGGCCGGCGCCCGTGCCATAACCCGATGCAAACAGCACCTGGTTGTTGGAGTACACCGGCGTCGCAATATTGGCCGTCCCGTTGGCGGCGCGTGGATACCGGAACATCAGTTTGCCGTCAGAGGCACGCACACCCACACCCGCCGATGCGGTGAACGTGAGGTAGGTCCGCACGCCCTGGATGTCGGCCGCGATGATCGAGGCGTACGCCGCGTGATCACTCAGCTCCTTCGAGGTCCACACCGTCTGGCCCGTCATCTTGTCGAGCTTGACCATCCCCGCGCCGCGCCCGCCGGGCGACACCACCACATGCGCCCCATCAACGAGTGGTGATTCACTCACCAGCCACTGCAGCTGACTGCCTCCGAAGTCACGAAGAATGTTGCGCTGCCACACGGCCGTGCCGTCGGTCTTCAGGCACGCCAGATCGCCGTTCTCGGTGAGCACATACAGCCGATCGCCATCCACGGCCGGTGTGCCACGCGGACCAGGTCCCATGTTGTTTGTCTGCGCGGCACCGAGCGCCTTCGACCAGACTTCCTTGCCGTCGGCGCGATTGAGGGCCACGACCACGCTGCGACGATCGCGCATCCCCTGGACGTAGACCCGATCACCGGCGATGTTCATCGATCCGAAGCCCGCACCGAGCCCGTGTGCCGTCCACACCACCGCAGGACCATTCGTGGGCCACTCCCGCAGCAGACCGGTTTCGGTCGAGATGCGCGTGCGATTGGGTCCCTGCCACTGGGGCGCGTCTGAAACCGCGTGAAGCGCGGCGGCACTGACCACCACGGCGGCAGCGAATGTGAGCGTTTTCTGCATAGGCCATTCTCCATCAAAACGCCTTCCTGTCCTGCGGCGTCGTCAGTTAGACTCGCGCCATGCAGCGATGGCTTCGGATGGTGGTGGTGGGACTGGCGGCGGTGTTCGTGGTGCCGATTGAAGCCCAGCGTGGCGGCGGCGCGCAGAACTACGACTACTGGGCGCCTCAGCGCGACATGATCCGTTACGGACAACAGGCCATCTTCATGTGCAATGGGCTGTTCACTTCCAACCGCACGCTTGAACAAGTGTTCGCGCACGAACTGAAGTTCCTGCCCAATCCTGTCGGCACCCCCCAGGGGGGCGACTACGTCGTCGACTCGGCAAGGAAGGCCGTGGCCATCGGCAAGCCCGGCGGCCCGACACCGGTAATGCGCGCGGCGTTCCGTGAAGGCATCGGCTGCGTCATCCTCGCGCCGAATCAGACGTTCGACCATATCGACAGCCTTCCGAAGTTGACGACCCCGCCGATGGGTGGTGACCCGGCCACGATCGCGTGGCCTGACGGCGACCTCGTCGCGACGCAGCCGCTGCCGACGGGCGTCGACGCTGCACAACTCCAGGCCGCGTCCGACTGGGCGTTTAATCGGCCCTCACCCGAACAGGACACGCTGAGTCTCGTCGTCGTCCACAAAGGCCGCATCATCCTCGAGCGGTACGCCGATGGCGTCGACATGACCACCAGGACGCGGACGTGGTCGACGGCCAAGAGCATCGCGTCCACGCTGATTGGCATGCTCGTGGATCAGGGCAAGTTGAAGCTCGACGACCCGCTGCCCTTCGAGTGGCTGCCGCGGCCTCCAGCTGGTGTGAAGGATCCACGGTCCGCGATCACGTTGCGGCATGTGCTGCACATGTCGAGTGGGCTTGAGACGATTGACAACGGCGGCCTCGAATACGCGACGGGGTCGGGCCTGTCCTATTGGGCCGGCGCGAGCTCGGTGGAAGGTGCGCGCAGCCGCGCGCTCATCCGCGAGCCGGGCACGGCCTGGGACTACGAAAACTACGACACGATCCTTGCGGTGTACGCGATGAAGCTGGCGCTGGGCAGCGACGCGGCGTATCACACGTTCCCGCGCAGCGCGCTCTTCGACAAGATCGGCATGCGCAATACGCTCGTGAGCACCGATCGTTTCGGCGACTTCATCTTCAGCAGCCAGATCTACACCAACGCGCGCGACCTCGCGCGCCACGGCCTGCTCTACCTCAACAACGGCATGTGGAACGGACAGCGCCTGCTCTCGCAGGAGTGGATCAACTTCGTGCGCACGCCCGCGCCGGCGACAAAAACCCGGGGCAACGAATACGGCGGCCAGTTCTGGCTCGTGCCTGATGACCGCACCGATGTCCCGAAGGATGCCTACTCCACCAACGGCAACCGCGGGCAGTTCACGATGATCGTTCCCTCCCACGACCTCGTCATCGTCCGCCGCGGCCTCGACTATGGGCGGCAGGGATTTGATCGGTGGGCGCTGACGGCGGAGGTGATCAAGGCGATCCGGTGACCAGTCACAGTTTCGGAATCCGGATCGTGCTGATCATCGCACTGCCGCTGGCGACGTAGATCAGCACGAAGGGGTGCAGGAGTGCCGGACCGATGCGCCAGCTCCCGAACCAGATGTCCTCCTGCACGTGTCCACCGGACAGCGCCACGGCCAGCAGCCCGACAATGAGGATGCTCGTCGGGATCGGCGTGCCCTCGAAGTACTTCACCTTCCCCGTGCCGCTGTCGGTCAGCGCTGATGCCGTCACGTTGAAGCGCGCCAGCCTGCTCACGCCGCAGACGACGAAGTAGACGAGGCAGAACATGTCCCACCCGCCGCGCAAGCCAAGCGTGTAGCCGAGTACGGCGGGCGCGACACCGAACGAAATGACGTCGGCGAGCGAATCCAGGTCCGCACCAAGCACAGACGGCCGCGTCCGGCTCAGTCGCGCCACGTATCCATCCAGCGCGTCACAGACCAGGGCCACGGGCAGCAGGGCGATCGCAATCCACACGCGGCGCACATCGCCGAAGGCCAGGTAGTCGATGCACAGAAAGAGGCAGACGGTGCCGCAGGCGGCGTTGCCGATCGTCAGCGCGTCTGCAGGTGTGTAGGACCGCAGCATTGAGAGGTGTCGGCGCGCCGGCGGGGGCATGGGACGAGCATAACGCGGCACCACCGGCGTCGGAGTAGACTCTTGCCCATGCCCAGACTCGCCGCCCGCCTCTGTGTCCTCGTCCTGCTCGGCACCTCCGTCGCCGTCGCCCAAAGCCGGCAGGTGGTCACCACCGCCGACTACGATCGCGCCACCCGCATGCTGGCGCCGGCCCTCAACGGGCTGGTCGTTGGCGGCACCGTGAATGCGACGTGGTTGCCCGACGGGCGCTTCACCTATCAACGGACGACGTTGACCGGCACACAGAACGTCGTGGTGGATCCGGTGCGGCGCACCAGTGAGGTGGTGACGACGCCGCCCGCTGGAGGACAGACCTCCCCTGCCGCAGGCGGGCGCGCCGGTGGACGCGGCGGTCGCGGCGGCGGCATGACGATCACCAACAAGACCTGCGGCGCAAACGTCACCGGCACCACCGCGCCGCCCACAACGTCGATGTCCCCGGACGGCAGCAAGGCGCTGTTTATCTGCGACTGGAACTTGTGGGTGCGTGACGTCAAAACGGGTCAGGACCGCCAGTTGACCACCGACGGCGTGAAGGACTTCGGCTACGCCACCACCAACGCCGGCTGGACCACCAGCACCGCCCCGTCCGTGTCGTGGTCGCCTGACGGCAAGAAGATCGCCACGCAGCAGCAGGACGAACGCAATGTCGGCGACATGTACCTGGTGCAGACGCCGGTTGACGGCGGCCACCCGGTGCTCCGCGCGTGGAAATATCCGCTCGCCGGCGATCCCGTGGTGGCGATGATCACACGCGTCATCATCGATGTGGAGACCGGCAAGATCACCAAGCTGCAGATGGGGCAGGATTTCCATCGGGCGATGTCCGAGGACACCCTCGACATGGGCGAGTATCTCTGGAGCCCGGACGGCACGAAACTCGGCCTGGTCTCCACCGACCGGTTCCACAAGTCGTCCACCGCGAAGTTGGCCGACGTGGCCACGGGCGAGGTGCGCACGTTGTTTGTCGAAACGGAGGACACTCATGTGCAGACCCGCGTGCAGTGGCGCATCCTCTGGGACTCCAACGAGGTCCTCTGGTATTCGCAGCGCGAAGACACCGCGCAGATGTATCTCTACGACCTCGCCTCCGGCAACCTGAAGAACCGCATCACCAGCGGCGTCGGTCCGATCACCAGCATCGTCCGCATCGACGAGAAGACGAGGACGATGTGGTACGAAGCCGTGGGAAAAGAGCCGGGACAGGATCCCTACTTCACCCATCTCTACAAGATTGGGTTTGACGGCAAGAACAACGTGTCGCTCACGCCGGATAACGGCACCCACTCGACGCAGATTTCGCCGGACGGCCGTTGGATCATCGATACGTTCTCGCAGCCTGACGTGGCGCCCGAGACCGTGTTGCGCGACGGCAACACCGGTGCACTCGTGATGGCGCTCGAAAAAGCCGACATCTCGAAGTTGCTGGCGACGGGATGGAAGCCGCCGATGCAGATCAAGATGAAGTCGGCCGACGGCAAACACGACATCTACGGTCTGCTGTTCCGCCCGACAAATTTCGACGCGACAAAAAAATATCCAATCATCAACCAGGCGTATCCAGGGCCACAGTCGGGCAGCGTGGGCTCGCGCGCGTTCTCAGCCGCGCGGGGGGATCGGCAGGCACTCGCGGAGCTCGGCTTTGTGGTGGTGAGCATTGACGGCACCGGCACGCCGAATCGTTCCAAGTCGTTCACCGATGCCTATTACGGCGCGATGGGTCGTCACAATACGCTGCCGGACCAGATGGCGGGCATGAAGGAACTGGCGACCCGGTTCCCGTGGATCGACATTGAGAAGACGGCGATGTGGGGTCACTCGGGCGGCGGGTTCATCACGGCCGGCGCGTTGCTGCAGGCGCCGTTCAACGACTTCTTCAAGGTGGGGATCGCTGAGTCGGGCAACCACGATCAGCGACAGTACGAAGATGACTGGGGCGAGCGGTATCAGGGACCACTCGTGAAGAACCCGGACGGCACGGACAACTACACGATCGAGGCAAATCAGACACACGCGGCCGGTCTCAAGGGCCGCCTCTTTCTGATTCACGGCACGATGGACAACAACGTGCCGCCGTACAACACCTATCTGGTCGCTGACGCGTTGATCAAGGCGAACAAGGAGTTCGACCTGCTGATGATTCCGAACGCGGGCCACGGCTTCGGCGCGGCGGGCAATTACGTGATGCGGCGCCGTTGGGACTACTTCGTGCGACACCTGCTCGACGCCGAACCGCCGCGCGACTACACCATCCGCTGAGGCGCGCCTTCCGGAATAAGCGCGCCCGTCTCCGTGATGGTGAATCGCGGCGTCGGCCGCAGGGGAATTGGCAACTGATATCGCGCGTGGCGCCGCTCGCCGGTGCGCAAGAGAGCGCCCTTCTCGACCAGGTCGGCCAGATCACGAGTCGCCGTCGCCGGTGATGTCCTGGCGATCGTGATGTATTTGCCGGCGCTGAGGCCGCCAATAAAACCTGCAGGGCCCTCACGAAGCATGCGCAACAAGACGGCCTGCTGACGCGGGTTGAGGTGTTCGCGTAACCGATCAAGCAGGCGTGTTTTGTCGATCAAGAACTCGACCAGTGCCGTCGCGCGCTGCTGGGCTTCAAGCACGGTCGCCGCGAACCACGTCAGCCACGGCGTAATCTCGATGTCCTTGTTCGCCACTTCGAGCGCACCGTAGTATTCGCGGCGTCGTGTGAGGATCGTGGCCGCAAGCACCGTGAGAGACGGTCGCCCGAGGCTCTGGGCGAGGGCCTTCTCGGCAATCACCCGGCCAATACGGCCGTTTCCGTCCTCGAACGGATGAATGCTTTCGAAGTACAGGTGGGCGATCCCCGCGCGGGTCAGTGCGGGAAGGGGTTCTGGGCCGCGTGGTGCCGTACGGTTGAACCACTCGATGTAGTGCGACATCTGCGCGCCGACCTGCGTGTGCGACGGCGCCTCGAAGTGCACCACTGGCGCATACATCGGGCCGGACACGACCTGCATGGGATCGCCACCGCTGCGATACCGACCGACATCACGCAAGTCGGTGCGGCCGCGCGCCACCATCCGATGCCATGCAAAGAGCGAGCGCTCGTCGAGCGGCGTATCAAAGCGGCGATACACGTCCACCATCATCTCGGCGATGCCCTGCTCGGCCGGTGTTGCCGGGCGCAGGTCACCGACCAGTCCAAGTTGTCGCCTGATCGACGACTGCACGCTGCTTCGTTCAAGCACCTCGCCTTCAATCTGTGACGTGGTGACGGCTTCGTCAGTGATGACTTCCACGATGTGGTCGTCGCGGTCGTCCTCGGCCAGATGCTTCACGACGCCATGCAGAAGCCCGCCCGAAAGCAGGAAATGCTCCTCGGCCATGGCCAGCCGACGCGCCTGCCACCCAAAACGGGGCCAGTCAGGCTGCTCCCAGTTCCACCGCATGAGCGATAGAATAACATTTTATCGCTCACATAATGGGAATATATGAGCGATTGATATCTTTGTCACACATCTACGAACATACCGATGCCGATCGGCGTATTTGGCTACACTGTGGTTATATTCAAAAGGGACACAGCGTAATGGGATACCTCGGCGCGTTTGAACAGCTGATTCTGTTTTCGGTGGTCAAGCTTGGCGAAGGCGCCTACGGCGGGGCGATTCGTGAGGCGATCGAGGAAAGCACCGGGCGTGTGGTGTCATCGGGCGCCATCAATACAGCGCTGGGCCGGCTCGCGGAGAGACGATTGGTTCGGGCGACCGTGGGTGACCCATCATCGGGACGCGTCGGGCGGCCGCGCAAGTACTACGCGCTCACGCCGGCCGGGGCGCGCGCACTCCGTGACAGTTATTCCGACATCCAGGCCATGGCCGGCGACCTGTTGCCACAGGTGAAGGCGCTCACCGGAGAAGAATCATGAGCGCTCAGGCACCGTGGGTACTGCGTCGACTCGCGGCGCTCCTCATTCGCGGGCCTGAAGCGCCGTATGTCCGTGTTGACCTCGACGATGCGTTTGAGCGGGAGCGCGCGCGTGGCATGAGCCACACGGCGGCGAGTGTTCGGTACCTCGTCAACACGCTCCTCTCCGCCCTCCAAGTGCTTCGCGGACGGTTCGCGCAGTCGGCGTTCCGGCTGTCGTGGATCGACGCGCGGCTCGGCCTGCGCATGCTTGTGAAATACCCGACCCTGACACTCGTCGCCCTCTTCGCGCTGGCCATCGCCTTGCCGGTGACGCTTGCCCCCATGCACATGGCGCTCGCGGTGGAGTCCACACTTCCCGAGGACCCCAAGGGACGTCTTCAGCTCCTCCGCCTGGTCAATGGCTCAACAAACGTGAATGACCTGACCCGATGGCGCCCTGCGCTCACCAGCTTTGACCAACTGGCGGGCGTGCGCCAGGCCGGCTACAACGTCGAACTCAACAACAACGTGGACGCCATTCAGGGCGCGGAGGTCAGTGCCGCGATCTTCCCCATGCTCGGCACCGCTCCGGCGATCGGACGTACGTTCACCGTTGCCGACGAAGCACCCGGCGCCGAGGCGGTCGTGCTCATCGGACACCAATTCTGGCAGTCGCATCTTGGTGGCCGCCTCAACGTCACCGACACACACGTCCGCGTCAGCGGCATCCCCCACCGCATCGTCGGTGTCATGCCGGCCGGCTTCTACTTTCCCTCGCGTCAACACGTGTGGCTGCCGCTGCGCGATCAGCTGACGCCCTCGCGCGATGACGCGCGAGACCTTCGCATCATCGGCCACCTGCGCGACCACGTGTCGGCGGATGCGGCGCAAGCCGAGTTCACCACGGTGGCCTTTGCCGGCGTGAGAACCCAACCCGGCGAACGCCTGATCCCTGAGGTCGTGCCCACGTCCTTCCTGATGTTCAACTTTCCGAAAGGCGGCTTCCGCGCGACCACGGATTTCCAGGTCGCCCAGGTGCTCACCATCGTGCCGTTGCTGATCGCCTGCCTGAACGTGGGCCTGCTCATCTTCGCGCGGACCGCCGCCCGTGCATCCGAATTCGCCGTGCGCACCGCCCTCGGCGCGAGCCGGTCCCGCATCCTCACGCAGGTCTTCACCGAATCATTCGTACTTGTGATGATCGCGACCGGACTGGGGCTCTGGTTATTGCACTGGGTCCCTGAGCGGACGCTGACGATGATGGGTGTGACGTTGCCGTATTGGATCAACACGGGCGTCACCCTGCCAACCGTGGTTGGTGGGCTGGTCATGGCCGTGGTCGCCGCCGGGATCGCCGGCGTCATTCCGGTGTGGCGCACCACGAGCCGGTCGGTGCACCACACGATGCAGCGGATGCGGTTCGGCAGACTCTCCGGTGCGCTCATCGTCGCGGACGTGGCCGTCGCCGTCGCCGTGATCGGCGTGGCGACGGGGATATTCCGTCAAATCGAACAGACACGGGCGAACGAGGCTGCCGACGGCATCACCGCCGCGCGTTATCTGTCGTTTTCACTTCAGCAGTCCACGCGCGTGGATACCCTGGACGTCCTGGTGGATCGGCTGAAGGCCGAGCCCGGTGTGCGCGGAGTCGCTGTTGCCACGGTGCTCCCCCGCATGGAACATCCGACGACCCGAATCGAACTGGCCGACGGTGAGTCGCGACTGTCACGCGCGCGATGGGCGCAGGTGGCCCCCGACTTCTTCGCCGAACTCCGACAGCCGGTGCTTGCCGGTCGCGGATTCACGACGGCGGATTTGTTGCCGTCGGCCAATACGGCGATCGTCAACACATCGTTTGTGACCACCGTCCTTGGCGGCACAAGTCCCATCGGTCAGCGAGTGCGGTTCCTCTCAAGAGACGACTCGGCCGAGCCCGGCCCCTGGCTCGAGATCGTTGGCCTTGTCGGCCATCTTGGCATGCGGTCGATCAACGCGGACATGGACGCCGGCATCTATCGTCCGCTCCAGCCAGGCACAGGCGAGCAGGTTCGCATCGCGGTCGAGGTGGGTGCGGAGCCCCTGACGTTTGTCCCCCGCCTCCGTGAGATCGCGTTGGAGGTGGACCCGCAGATGGCCATCTCGCCCACGTTTCCTCTCAACGAGGTGTATGAGGGTGACTGGTATGTAATGGCGGCCGCCGTCGCCGGCGGGCTCGTGCTGATCGGCGTCTTGCTGACGCTGGCCGTGTCGGCGATTTACGCAATCATGTCGTTCACCGTCGCGCACCGCACGCGCGAAATCGGCGTGCGTATCGCGCTTGGCGCAGACCGGACGCAGGTCGTGATGCAGGTGGCTCGCCGCGCCGTCATTCAGATCGCGGTGGGCGTCCTGCTCGGCATGTTGCTGACCGGCACGGTGCTCTTCGAGATTCTTCGGGACGCCAACCCGACAGGATCACCGAGGCTGGCCATTGTGCTGTCGCTGCTGCCCGGCGTCGCGATCCTGGTGGCCATCGCGCTGGCATCCTGTGCAGCGCCCACACTTCGGGCGCTCAGGATTTCCCCGGTGGAGGCCCTCCGGCACGACGGATAAAGCATCCGTGCGACGTTAGGCCTTCGGCGCCATCTTTTCCCCACAGCAGGTCAGCGACCCCTGGCCACCCTTGCCGGCCACCGTCGGCGCCGACGTGACGGTGACATTACATCCACACTTGCTGCACGTGTACTGCTCGCCTTGTTTCATCTGCATTGCGTCACGATACGCGGTGGCTTAATCCGCCGCTGTGCACTACCGCACAGCGGAGTCCACCCCAACGTAACGATCCTGATGTTGTGGATCTGTGGGTCCGTGACAAAGGAGTCGTGATGAAGGGTTTTCTGAAAGACATCGAAGATATCTCCGTCAAAAATGACGCGTTCCGCCGTGTGTTGTACACCGCCAAACACTGCCAACTCGTCGTCATGTCGCTCGCGCCGGGGGAGGACATCGGGGCCGAAGTTCACACACTCGACCAGTTCTTTCGCGTGGAAGCAGGCACAGGTGAGGCCATTCTCGACGGCGTGACCACGGCGATCCGGACCGGTTTTGCGGTCATTGTCCCCGCCGGAGCAAAACACAACATCATCAATACCGGCAACGCGCCGTTAAAGCTGTATACCCTTTACGCGCCGCCAAATCATCGCGACGGCGTGGTGCATCAGACCCGCAAAGACGCGGAGGCCGACGGTGAAGAGTTTGATGGCAACACCACGGAGTGAAGGGTGAGCACGACGACGCTCACGATCCTCCAGATTAACGACACGCACGGCTACCTGGAGCCCCACCCTGAATTGTTCTGGCAAGGGGACAGGGCTGAATACCGGACGATGGGGGGTTTTGCGCGGCTGCGCACGATCTTCACACAGGTGCGTCTGGAGCGACCAGGAGCGGTGATTGCGCTCGATAACGGCGACACGTTTCATGGCACGTATCACGCGGTGCAGTCCAAGGGTCAGGCACTCATCGCCCCGGTGAACCTGCTGGGGCTCGACGCCTGGACCGTGCATTGGGACTTTGCGTACGGCCCGGACCGGATGCGCGAGATCGCCGAACAACTGCACCACCCGCTCCTCGCGTGCAACTGTTACCGCAAAGACACCGGAGCACTGGCCTATCCCGCGTTCACCGTGATCGAACGGGGTGGAGTGCGCGTCGGTGTGATTGGCATCGCGGCGACGATCATTGATAAAACGATGCCCGCGCACTTCAGCACGGGTCTTCGTTTCACACTCGGCAACGAGGAGTTGCCCGGCCATATCCGAACCCTGCGGGAACAGGAGCGCGTGGACCTCATTGTTGTGCTCTCGCACCTCGGCTTTCCGCAGGACGTGAAACTCGCCTCCGAGGTCGAGGGTATCGACATTTTATTGAGTGGTCATACCCACAATCGCATGGAGGCGCCGCTGCGGGTGAACGGGGCGTGCATCATCCAATCCGGATGTCACGGGTCATTTGTTGGACGACTCGATGTCGACCTCACCAACGCGCGTGTCACCGACGTCCGCCATCAGTTGATTTGTGTTGATGATGCACTTCCGTCCGACGCCGACATGCTCCAGGCCGTCGAACAGGTGGTTGCGCCACACCGCGACATGTTGGCCGAGGTGGTGGGACAGACAGAGACGGCCCTCAACCGAAATACCTTTCTTGAAGCGACGATGGACAATCTGCTTCTGCAGGCGATCGCGGAGGCGGCGGGCACCCGCATCGCCTTCTCGAACGGCTGGCGGTACGGCGCGCCGATTCCGCCTGGACCGGTGACGGTGAATGACCTGTGGAATATCGTGCCGCCCAACCCGCCGGTGTCCATGGTCGAGTTGACGGGGCGGGACATGTGGGAGATGGTCGAGGCCAACCTCGCACACACGTTGGCGGCCGATCCCTACAAGCAGATGGGGGGCTTCGTGAAGCGGTGTTTCGGCGTCAACGTCTACATGAAAGCCGAAAATCCCGACGGGGCGCGCATTCAGGAATTTTTTGTCGACGGGGAACGCCTTGAGATCGACCGGCTCTACACCGTGGCCTTCATCACGTCGCAGGGAGTACCGAAAAAATACGGGAGCGATCGCCGCGTGTTGTCCATCTCGGCCATTGATGCACTCCGGCGGTATTTCAGTGCGCACCCGACCGTGAATGCGGACCTTCGCGGAGCCGTGGTCGCGGTCTGACGAGGGCCGCCAAAAGTGTGCAGAACAGCACAGTTTGACGGCTCCGAAACTGGGACTGTGGTTGGTGGGGATGACCGACACAATCGACCAACACGACGCCGGCGAGCGTCTGGCCGAAACGGTCGCGTTGCTGCGCATCGCCGGCAGGGTCGCGCAACTGGGCGGGTGGACGATTCAGTTGCCCAGCCGCGTGCTTACGTGGTCGGACGAAACCTGTGCCATTCACGATCTGCCGGCCGGGTACAAACCCACGCTTGAGGAAGGACTCGGCTATTTCCCGCCCGAGTGTCGCGCCGAGGTCATCCGGCATGTGGAGACGTGCATCCGCGAAGGCACGGGGTACGACTTCGAGGTGCCGAAGCTTACCGCCACGGGTCGGCGCATCTGGGTGAGATCCATCGGCGAGGCGGTCCGCGACGCCGAGGGGCGGATCATCGGGCTTCAGGGCGCCTTCCAGGACATCACCTCCCGGCGGCACGCCGAACAAGCGTTACGCGCCGAGCTTGAGACCGAGCGTTCGCGCCTGATTACCGCGCAGGCTGTGGCCAACATCGGCAGTTGGGAAACGGAGCTGGCCACGCTGACCACCGTCTGGTCGGCGGAAACACATCGCATCTTTGAAACGCCCACCGGCTTTCACCCTACGCATACCCATTTCCTCCAGTCGATCCATCCTGAAGATCGCGCGGCAGTCGAGGAGGCCTTTATCCGATCGCACGATGATGGTTCTCCTGTTGCGATCGAGCATCGACTGCTGATGCCTGATGGGCGCATCAAGTTTATTGAAGAGCGCTGGCGGATCGCCTGCGACGAGCTGGGAACTCCGGAGCGCGCCATCGGCACCTGCCAGGATATTACCGAACGCCATCGTGCACAGGACGAGGCCCGCCAGAAAGACACACTCATCCGCATGGCAGGACGGCTGACGCGCACCGGTGGGTGGGCGATCGAACTACCCGGGGAGCAGGTGTTCTGGTCCGACGAGCTGTTCGACATTCTCGAGTTCCCTCGCGGACGCATGCCGCCACTCGCCGACGCGCTTGCGGTCTATCCCGAGCCATGGCGGGAGAAGATCGTAGCCGCCATCCGGGCGTGTCGCGAGGACGGCACGCCATTCGACCTTGAAACGGAGGTGCTGACGGCCACGGGAGCGCGAAAATGGGTGCGCGTCAGTGCGGAGGCGGGGCGCGATCCCACTGGCGCCATGACACGAGTGAATGGCGCGTTCCAGGACATCACCGAACGCAGGCACCTGGAGCAGCAGTACCTGCGCGCGCAGCGCATGGAGAGCATCGGTACGCTGGCCGGCGGCATTGCCCACGATCTCAACAACGTGCTTGCACCGATCCTGTTGTCGATCGGTCTGCTCCACGAGGACGAGGTGAATGCAGATCGGCTTGAGACACTGGCCGCGATAGAGGCAAGCGCGAAGCGGGGCGCGGCAATGGTCGCTCGTCTGCTGTCGTTCGCCCGGGGCGCCGACGGGCGACGCGAGCACATGCCGATCGCGCCTCTGGTGCGCGACCTCTCAACGATCGTCCGGGATACCTTTCCGAAGAACATCGCATTCGCCGCCCACCTCAACCCCGATCTGTGGGCCCTGCAGGCCGACGCCACCCAGCTGCATCAGGTGCTGCTCAACCTGTGCGTGAACGCGCGCGACGCCATGCCGGCAGGCGGGCACATCACCGTCACCGCGAGGAACACCGTCGTCGATCAGACGTACGCCAATGTGAACATCGACGCGCAGCCGGGTCCCTATGTGGTCCTCAGCGTCGAGGACACGGGCACCGGTATCGCGAAAGACATCCTCGACAAGATCTACGATCCCTTCTTCACGACCAAGGACATCGGCAAGGGGACCGGGCTGGGACTGGCGACGTCGCTGGCGATCGTCACAGGCCACAGAGGTTTCATGCGCGTGCACAGCACACCGGGCACCGGCACCCGATTCGACGTGTACCTGCCGGCGCAGACGGCGCCTGCGACGCAGCCGGTGTCGGTCCCTGCAGAGGGCCGTCCGCGAGGTCACGGTGAGACGGTGCTGGTGGTGGACGATGAGGCGGGGATTCGGCACATCGCCAAACGGACGCTCGAAGCGTTCGGCTATCGGGTCCTGTTGGCCAGCGACGGGGCGGAGGCGATCGCGGTGTACGTCCAGCACCAGTCGGACATCGCCGTGGTGCTCACGGACATGATGATGCCGGTGATGGATGGACCGGCGACGATTCAGGCACTGGTGCGGCTGAACCCACAGGTGCACATCATCGCCGCCAGCGGCCTCACCACGGACACCAAAGCTGCCGGCGAAGCGGCCGCGCGCGTCATCCATTTTCTTCCCAAACCGTACACGTCAGGGACGCTGCTCACGGCCATCAGGGCCGCCCTGCGAGCAGTGCCAGGCGAAGAATCTGAAAACGGACTCGACAAATAACAGATAACTGTCCATTTCCGAACTGGCAATCGGAACCGCTCCTCTGGGTTCTTCGTCCGGAACATCACAATGTTGACGGACATTCGACAGTCATTCCGCCTGCTCTGGAAGGCCAAACGCATCACGGCCACCACGCTCCTCACGCTGGCGCTGTGTATCGGTGCCACCACGGCGATCTTCTCCTCGGTGTATTCACTGATGCTGAAGCCGCTGCCGTATCAGGAGCCGGAACAGATTGTGGAGTTGTACACGTCGGCGGTGAAGGCGGGTCTGGATCGCATGCCTGCCAACGTTCCCTTCTATCTCGACTATTCGGCGAACTCGACCTCGTACGAAAGCCTGGCACTGTGGGGCTTCGGGTTTAATCTGGTCGGCGAAAATGACTCCGTCGCCCGCATCCCCGGCGCACGGGCGACCGCCGAGATCTTCAGCATCCTCCGCGTTCAACCCATCATCGGCACGTTCTTCACCAAGGACAACAACCGGCTCGGCAACGAGCGGGTCATCGTCATCACCCAGTCCTACTGGGAGCAGCAATACGGTGAGCGACCCGACGTGATCGGCAGCGACATCCGGATTGACGATGAAACCTACAAAATCATCGGCGTGGCACCACGGGTGTTCGAGGCGTTTGATGCGCGCATCAAGTTTGTTGCGCCATTGGCGTGGCCCCCGGCCGCCGAAAACCCGCAGGGGCGGTATGGCGTGGGCATCCAGATGTTCGGGCGCCTCAAACCAGGGGTGGCGATTGGCCACGCGGACGCCGAAGCCAAGGTCATGGAACAGCGGTACGTCGAGAGCGGCCCCGCACCGCTGAAGCAGTTCGTCGAGCGCTCCGGCATGACGATGAACGTCGGCGGGGTGCAGGAGCAACGCGTGCAGCCCGTGCGCGCGACCCTGCTGATGCTGCAGGGCGGCGTGGCGTTTGTGCTGCTGATTGGCTGCGTCAACGTGGCCAACCTCCTGCTCGTGCGTTCCAACGCCCGCCAGTCCGAGATGGCCCTGCGATCGGCACTCGGCGCCGCGCGGTCAACCATTGCGCGGCAGTTCCTGACAGAGAGTCTCCTGCTGACATCGATGGGCGCGCTGTTGGGCATGGGCGTGGCCTGGGGTGCCCTGCGCGTCACCAACTCGTATCTCACGGAGATGTTGCCGCAGTCACTCCCGGCGACGCTGGACTGGCGTGTGCTTGGGTTTGCCATCGCGCTCACCCTCGTTGTGGGTCTGCTGATCGGACTCATCCCGATGGTTCACGTGCTGCGCATCAATCTTGCGCAGGTCATTCAGAGCAGCTCCCGCAGCGCATCGTCGAGCCGCGGCGTCCGGGCGATGAGTGGTGTGCTCGTCATCGCGCAGGTGGCGGTGGCCTTGATGCTGCTGACCGGCGCCGGCTTGCTCATCCGCAGTTTCGCGCAGGCGATGCGTGTGGATACCGGGCTTGAGGCGGCAAACGTGGTGACCGCCCGTGTGGCCCTCACGCGCGAACATCGCGCAAGCCCGGAAGCGGCCTTCAAGATCCGTGAGCGTCTGATGCAGACGATGCGCGAGATTCCCGGAGTGACGTCGGCGGCGCTGTCGTTTTCGACGCCGTTCCAGGGTGGGCTGCCGATCAACGCGTTCACACTGGAGACCGATACGCTGCCGCCCGGTGCGCCGCAGCCTGGCGCGTTCCGGGTGATTGTGACGCCGGGCTACCAGGAGACCCTGGGGCTGCAGCTCGTCGAAGGCCGCTTTTATCAGGAGGGGGACCAGGCACCTGGCGGCCGGCAACAGTTCGTGGTGGACGAAAGTTTTGCGCGCAAGTTCTTCCCCAACCGGTCCGCGATTGGGGGCAGGTTTTCGTTTGGTGGCCGGCCGGAGAACCCGGACGACTGGCCGGTGATCATCGGTGTCGTCAAGGACGTGCCACACAACGGCGTCGAGGAGACCAGCGGCAACCCGTTCATCTATCAGGTGCTCCAGGCCGGAACGCCTGGCGGGCTGACGCTCTTCATGAAGGCGAACCGGCCGACCGGGGATGTGGTCGCCGCGCTGCGCGACGGCGTGCGCGCCATCGATCCGAAGCTGCCGCTGTTTGAGGTCGGCACGCTTGAGGAGGCGGTGGGGTCATCGTTCGACAATCGCCGCGCCGTGATGTTGCTGCTCGGCGCGTTTGCCGTGCTTGCGCTGTTTCTGTCCGCGCTCGGCATTTATGGCGTGCTCGCGTATGACGTGTCGCAGCGCACCCGCGAAATTGGCGTGCGCAGCGCCATCGGCGCCTCCCGCAGCCAGATTTCGACGCTCATTCTCACGCAGGGACTCTGGAAGGGCGGGATCGGCGTGGTGATCGGCCTTGCCGGCGCCTGGGCGTTGAGCAGTTCCATGTCGAGCCTGCTGTTTGAGGTGCAGCCCACGGAGCCGGTCGTGTATGTGACGGTCTCCCTGGTCCTGATCATGGTCGCACTGGTGGCCAGTTATCTGCCGGCTCGCCGGGCGTCACGGATTAATCCGCTGGTGGCGCTCAGGGACGAATAACCCTGTTCAGAATGAATCAGACGTGTGGCTGAAAAGCTGAGATTCTGATGGCATGACCATCAGAGCCTTTGGCGCCCAGGCGAGTGACCAGCCGCTCGCATCCCTCGACATCACACGGCGCGCGCCTGGCGCTCACGATGTGCAGATCGACATCGCCTTTTGTGGCGTCTGTCACTCCGACCTTCACCAGGTGCGCTCCGAATGGGAGGGCACCCTGTACCCGTGTGTGCCTGGACACGAAATCGTGGGCCGCGTCTCGGCGGTGGGCACACATGTGTCCGGCTTCCAGGTCGGCGACCTGGTCGGCATCGGGTGCATCGTCGACAGCTGCAAACGTTGCGAGGAGTGCGACGCGGGGCTGGAGAACTACTGTGACCACATGGTCGGCACCTACAACGGCGCGACAGCGGACGCGCCCGGTCACACATTGGGCGGTTATTCCCAGCAGATCGTGGTGCACGAGCGCTACGTCCTGCGCATCACTCACCCCGAGGCACAACTGGCTGCCGTCGCACCGCTGTTGTGCGCGGGCATCACCACTTACTCCCCGCTGCGCCACTGGAACGTGGGGCCGGGCCAGAAGGTCGGCGTCGTCGGGATTGGCGGCCTGGGCCACGTGGGCATCAAGCTCGCGCGGGCCATGGGCGCACACGTGGTGGCGTTCACGACATCCGCATCGAAACGAGAAGCCGCGCTGGCCCTGGGCGCGAGGGAGGTCGTGGTTTCCCGCCATGCGGACGAGATGGCGACCCACGTCGCAAGCGTCGACTTCATCCTCAACACTGTGGCCGCGCCGCACGATCTGGACCCGTTCTTCGCCCTGCTCAAACGTGACGGCACGATGACCCTGGTGGGTGCTCCGGCCACGCCACATCCGTCGCCGCAGGTGTTCAGTCTGATTACGAAGCGCCGAAGCCTGGCGGGCTCGATGATCGGCGGCATTCCCGAGACGCAGGAGATGCTGGACTTCTGCGCCTCACACGGCATCGTGGCGGACATCGAGATGATTCGCGCCGACGAGATCAACGAGGCCTACGAACGCATGCTCAAGGGCGACGTGAAATACCGGTTTGTGATCGACAACACTTCATTGGCGGTCTGACCCGCCGACGCCAAGCGCCCGCTCCGGCGGGCGGACGTCACCGGCGATTGCGGATCGAATACAGGCGATGCTGGGTCCTGATCACGAGTCGGTCGCCGACGATCGCTGGTGTCGCCATGGAGAAGTCGTCGAGGGAGTTCGTATGCACAAGGCGGAACTCGTCGCCGGCGTCGATCACGTACGTGTCGCCTTCTTCGCTCATCACAAAGACATGACCGTTGTAGGCCCACGGCGAGGCCGTGAACGCCGCGGCCCCAGGAGCGACGCGTGACTGGTAGCCGCGCTCACCGGTCTCCGGGTTGCGGCGCGAGAAGATGCCTTTGTTGTTGAGTACATACAACGCATTCTTGTAGATGACGGGAGTGGGCAAGTACGTCCCGCCGGCGGCCCCGTCGTACCACACGACGTGTGTATTGCTGGTCTCTGAGGCCGGCGGTGTGATGTCACCGGAACCACCGGCGCGGATCGCGACAATGGGCCTGTTGTCGTCGCCACCGGCGCCGGACGTCACATAGAGGAAGTTGTTCCAGGCGAATGGACTTTGAATGGCGTAACCGCCCATACGGTTCATGCGCCAGAGCTCGGCACCGTCCAGGCTGTAGCTGATGGCGACGCCCGGCCCGAGTGTGACCAGTTCGGTGCGCGCGCTGTGCTCCCAGACAAACGGCGTGGACCATCCCGACTTCCGCGTCGGTTGCACGGTCCGGGGTGTGCGCCACAGCTCCTTGCCCGTCCGGGTATCAAAGGCCGCGACAAAACTCTGCTCCTCGTTGTCGTTCAGGACGAACAGGCGATTCTTGTGCAACGCAGCCGAGGCGCCGGTGCCCCAGTCCCGAGTGCTGGCGTGCGCCTTCAGCGGCGTCGCCCATGCCGGCTTTCCTTCGAAGTCGTACGCGAAGAGCCCGTAGTCGGTCAGGTAGACATAGACACGCTCGCCGTCGGTCGTGGGCGTCTCGGATGCGAAGCTGTTCTTGCTGTGGCGTCCGCCGCCGGGCCGCCCTTTGTACATCTCACGTTCCCACAGGGCTTTTCCGGTCTCGAGGTCGAAGCAGTACAACACGAGACTGATGACGAGCTCGTTGGGCATCTCGCGATCGCGCTCGTAGAGCTTTTTGTTGGCCTCCGCTGACGAGAGCCCCTGCTTGCGCAGCTCCGCGAGATATTCGTTGCTGAAGTCGACTCCTTGTGAGGGCGGCTTCATCGGCGTGTCGCTTCTGGCAGCGGTGAGGAAGACACGATTGCCCCACACCACAGGCGAGGACCAGCCGACTCCGGGCACGTCAGTGACCCACTCGACGTTTTCGGTCTTCGACCAACGAACCGGAAGATTCGGATTCTCGGCGACCGGATTCGAGTTCGGCCCCCGGAAACGTGGCCACTGTCCCGAGGCCGCGCCGGTCTGGTCGGCGTCGACCGCGACGGCCAACGTGATCGAGACGCCGAGGAGGAGGGCAAGGGAGGTACGGAGCATGGGGCAGATCTTACGCCCAGCGGAGGGATTTGTGGGGTGCGCCAGCCTTCGCTTGGCGCTCGCGTTGCTCGCAGCTTCGGCGGGCTCGGAGCCAATTTCCGCTTTGTGTCCTTCCTGAGACTTAGGTAACACGGTATTCCGGAGACATGGGTGACACTT
>CAYRGW010000012.1:0-21004 GCA_964423815.1 uncultured Solibacteraceae bacterium
GGCGGGAAGTAGAAAAGAAAAAGGGCGCGGCGGGGATCCCCGCCGCGCCCTTCGTGTTTGAACTCCGGGACCCGCCTTCGCCAAGGCTATGGCGGGCAAGCCCCGTCGGACTGAGTTATTCCGCCGCGACCTTCTTGGTCCGACGTTTGGTCTTGGCTTTTTCGGGGGCCGGTTCAGTCGACGGTGCCAACGACACCATGGCCGACACGAACCGCTTGGGTCCGTGGTTGTCGAAGTCGATCACCACGTGCGTCCCGTCGGAATCGGTGACCGTCCCGGGACCGTACTTTGGTTGCGACACGCGCGCGCCTTTGCTGACCTTCACGGGAGTCCTTCTGGAAATGGCGCCGGGAGCGCCTGAATACACACGAATACCCGGCCGCGCCTGAGCGCGACCGGGCATCGTCATTTTACTCGATTGAGACTACCAGCGCGGTTCGCGACGGTTGCCACCGCCGCCGTTGCCGCCGCCGTAGCCGCCGCCGCCGCGTCCACCGCGATCACCGCCGCCAAACTGGGGCTTCGGACGGGCTTCGTTCACCGCGAGGTTGCGGCCGCCCATCGGCTTTTCGTTGAACATCTCGACCGCCTTCTGAGCCTCGGCATCAGTGGCCATCTCGACGAAGGCGAATCCGCGGGCACGACCCGTGGCGTTGTCACGGACGACGTTGACCGTGTCAACGGCGCCAGCGCCGCTGAAGAATTCACGCAATTCATCTTCGGTGGCGGAATAAGGAAGATTGCCGACGTACAGTTTGCGACCCATGTAACAGCTCCTGAACAAGAAAACCGACAAAGCGCGGCGGAACGGACTTCCGTTCCTCTTGCTCTTGCATGCACGTTGGGGGCCAGGAAATGAACCAGGGACACTCGACGCGGGGCGAAAGCTCGGAGGCCGGACTTCAGCGGTGACCCTCAGGATAACACGGGTATCATCGGAGGGTTGTGATCTCCTTTTCGAACATCTCCAAGCAATATGGGCGGCAAATCCTCTTTGTTGACGCCAATTTCCAGCTCAATCCCGGTGACAAGGTCGGCCTGGTCGGCCCCAACGGATCGGGCAAAACCACCCTCTTCCGCATGATTATGGGAGAAGAGTCCCCCGACGAAGGGGAAGTCTCGGTCCCCAAAAAGATGACCGTTGGGTATTTCCGGCAGGACGTCGAGGAGATGTCGGGTCGATCGGTGCTCGACGAGGCCATTGCCGGGTCGGGGCGCCTCGGAGACCTCCACCACGAACTGGAGGCCCTCCAACAGGCGATGGGCGACCCCGACAAGGCCGATGACATGGACCGGATCCTGGCCAGATTTGGCGAGGTGCAGGAAGAGTACGACCATCTCGGGGGATATGGCCTCGAGAGCCAGGCCCGCGAAGTCCTGCACGGCCTCGGATTTGACGACCGCCGGATCGACGGCGACGTGGGTGACCTCTCAGGCGGCTGGAAAATGCGGGTCGCCATGGCCCGGGTGCTCCTCGGGCGCCCTGATGTCCTGCTGATGGACGAACCCACCAACCACCTCGATATCGAATCCATCATCTGGCTCGAGAGTTTTCTCAAGTCTCTCCCGTCCGCGCTGTTCATGACCTCCCACGACCGCGAGTTCATGAACCGCATCGTGTCCCGCATTGCCGATATCGATGACGGTGAGATCACGGTGTACGCGGGCAACTACGAGTACTACGAACGCGAACAGGCGATCCGTGAGGCCAACCGCGAGGCCGCGTACGCGCGGCAACAGGCGATGCTTGCCAAGGAACAACGGTTCATCGACCGGTTCGCGGCCCATGCGGCGAAAGCCGCGCAGGTCCAGAGCCGCGTGAAGGCGCTCGACAAGATCGAAAAGATCGAACTGCCGAAAAAGCGCAAGGTGGTGGACTTCGACTTCCGGCAACCGCCGCGATCGGGCGACAAGGTCGTCATGGTTGAAGACCTGCACAAGGCCTACGGCGATCACGTCATCTACGACGGCTTCAACATGACCATTCAGCGCGGCGAACGCTGGGCGGTGATGGGCGCCAACGGCGCAGGCAAAACGACGCTGCTGCGGATGATCGCCGGGGCGATGGAGCCCGATTCGGGCGGCGTGCGCATCGGCGCGAGTGTGCAGATGGGGTACTTCGCGCAGCAGGCGCTGCAGGTGCTCAATCCGGAGCTCACCGTGTGGGAGCAGCTGCAGAACGACTTTCCCAAGGAGACGGTCGGCGCCATTCGATCACTCGCGGGCGCGTTTCAGTTTTCTGGGGATGAGGTCGAAAAGAAGATCCGGTTTCTCTCGGGTGGTGAGCGTTCGCGTCTCGTGTTGGCGCGCATGCTGATGTACCCGCCGAACCTGCTCGTGCTTGACGAACCGACGAACCACCTCGACCTGGCGACCAAGGACATGCTCATCAAGGCACTCAAGGACTTCGAGGGTACGATGGTGTTTGTGTCGCACGACCGCTCGTTCCTGCGCGGTCTCGGCACACGTGTCCTCGAACTCGGCGGCGGCGAACCGTTGCTGTTCCCCGGGACGTATGTGGAATATGTCGAGCGCACGGGTCACGAAGCGCCCGGGTTGCACTGATCAGACGATGATCGCGGCGGCGGCGCCGACAAAGGCCATGCCCTTGTTGTGGTCGACGCCCATCATCTTGCCGCGGCCCATACGCACGAGCGGGAGCACTGCGCGATACCCGTCCTCTTGCCGCACCATCATGATGCGCAGCTCGGACTGTGTCGGCCCGGCGGGTGTATGGATGAGCGGCGAAAACGCCACGCGCTCCTGCAGCACATACAGATGACGCTCGTCGTGTGGAATCGCCGCGATGTCCGCATCAGTGGGCGCAAACAGGATCCCGCCGCCCGCGAATGAAAACAGCGGCTTGAGCAGCCAGTTTTCACGATCCGCCGGCACCTCCTTCACATCCGACAGGAACATCGTCTGTGGCACCCACGGGTGGCGCAGCCAGGGGATCGAGAACTTGCTGATCCGGAAGAACCAGTCGGGGCCGCCGATCCACTCGACGTCGAGCTCGTCGCGGTAGTCAAACGGCATCGGCGCACCGGAGCGTTCGAGTTCGTCTGGAATCACGCGGTTGTAGATGCGGTGAATCGGCGTGAGCACGCCGTCGCGTCTGTAGAACAGCCGACGGCCATCCTTGATGACCTCAGCCGTATCCACCGCGCGAATTCCCCACGTGGCTTCCGTCACCAGAAAATCCGGCCGCGTCTTCTGCAGATGCGGCTGAATCTCCATCAGCACCACGTGCTCGGGTGCGTGTGGCCCCACGAGGACGTCGCGCAGGAGGGAGACGTAGGAATCGCTGTCGAGGTGATCGAGGAAAAGACGTCGGGAGGCTTTTTCTGCATCGCCTAAATCGAAAAAGCCTCCCGACGTCATTTCGGCGAGCGCCCTCTGGAAGCCATAAAGCGACGGGAACGCCTGCAGTTCCACGAGCCGGCCTTCGACGCGGCCGTCGGGCTGGCTCACGAGGCCGAAGTCCACCTGGACACAGGTCGGGAACTGCTCGCCGCGCGCGAGACGGAAACGGTCCGGCACCATCACATCCGCGGCCGCGCGGTACTCCGCGTTGCCGAGCAACTGAGACACCATCACCTCAGACGCCTCCACGAGCGAGTCCATCAACACGCGCGGAAAAAAGCAGGGCGTCTCGGAGAGGCGGAATTCAATCGGGCAGCCCACCCGCCGCGTCATGTCCTCGACAAACGCGCGGTACTGCTCGTCGGAGTACTGCTCGTTGAATCGCGCGCGCAGGTCGGGAATCATACGGGACCGGTCAGATCAGAAACGTGCCGCGCGACATGATCTGTTCGTCATCCACCCAGATGTCGAACTCGGTGCCGACGACGTCGATGTGGGTGGAGGAATACCAGTCCGCCCCCGTATGTGCGCCATATGGATTGCCGAAGGCGATGTGGATGCCCGGGAACTTCTCATCCTGCAGGATGTTGCCGATGACGCGCTTCAACTCGATGTTGGTGCCGATCGCAAACTCACCGACCCGGTCGCTGTTGTCGTCAGTGTGGGTGTACGCCCAGAAGTCGTCACGCAGCGCCTGGTTGGGTGAGGTGGCCTCCACCAGGCGGTTCTTGTGAATGCGCACCGTCAACGGTGAGTCTTTCAGAAGTCCGTACCGGTCACAGAGCCAGTCGCCGACGACGCCATCAATCACAAACGTCCCGTTCACTTCGCCCGGGGAGGTGAAGACTTCACCTCCGGGCAGGTTGCCCCACTTTTCCGGACTGATCAGACCGCTGGTCTTCACCCAGCGATAGTCGGGGTTGAGATCGGCGGTGAAGTCACTGCCCGCGGGCGTCGTGGCGCGGATACGTTTCGCCGTGCGGACCTTGTTGATCACGCGCGTGCTGATGTCGTCCACCAGCCGATAGTCAGCCCGCATGCCCTCAAGCATGATCTGGTGCGTGATGTTCACCATGTGGGCGTGCCGCATGCGCCGGCGATTGACGATGTCGGTCATTTGCATGCGCGAGCCCAGTTCGTTCTGCTGGACGTGCACGGCAAAGATGCTGACGTCGCTTTGTTCCATGTCGGCGGCAATGGCGGCCGGCAGGTCCACAAGGGGTCGGGTGGCCTCGTCTTCGAGCACAAACAGGCGATGGGTGGCCCCCACACGGCTGATCTCGGCAACCAGCGCATCGGCGATCGGACGGATTTCCCGGTCGGTGATGACGGTGACGCGTTCGTGCGGCTGTACGTTGAGGCAGGTGCGGATGGCGTTCCTGGCGCCGGGCTGGAGATCGTCGAACATGCAAAGACGATCATATCCCGCCCTCCGCGCTAGACTAGCCGCGTGCCGATTCTGGTGATGTTCACCGCTCTGATTGCCGTCATGTCCACAGCCCAGCCCCCTCGCTCCCGCACGTTTAATGAAGTGGCCGCCATGCCCAGCCGACCGGCGGACGCGCGCTTGACGTACGGGTCGGCGCCGGAGCAGTTTGGTGAGCTTCGCCTGCCGGCTGGGCCTGGCCCCCATCCGGTGATCGTGCTGATTCACGGGGGATGCTGGCGCGCGGAGTACGACATCGCGCACATTGCGCCGCTGGCGACGGGGCTGCGCGATGATGGCTTTGCCGTCTGGGCCATTGAATATCGTCGCGTCGGCAGCCCGGGTGGCGGATGGCCGGGGACGTTTCTGGATGTCGGTGCGGCGATTGATCACCTCCGCACCCTCGCGCACACCCACCCGCTCGATCTCTCCCGTGTCGTCGTCGCCGGTCACTCGGCGGGCGGGCACCTGGCGTTGTGGAGTGCGTCCCGGGGTGTGCTGCCCAAGGCTTCGCCGATCGGGGTGACTGATCCACTCATCCCGAAAGGTGTGGTCTCGATTGCCGGCATCACGGACGTCGGCGCCTACGCCTCACCCAATGGCTGCGGCTCAGCGGTCGTCCCGCTGATGGGCGGCGCGCCAGACGCCGTCGCCGATCGCTACGCGCAGGCCTCACCCGTCGCCGCGGTGCCGCCCGTGCCCGTCCAGCTCATTGTGGGCACGGCCGATACCATCGTGCCGCGCACACAGGCCGATGCCTTCGTGACGGCGGCCGGTTCTCGCGCGACCGTGCGGCTCGTCGAGGGCGCCGGGCACTTTGATTTAATCGCACCGGACCGCGCCGCCTGGACCGTACTGCGTGACGCCCTGCGCGCGCTCCTTTCATCCCCAGGGCGAGCCCAGAGTTAGCTGTGCGGGTGCTTCACATCGCCCCGACCTTTTTTGATGGGGCGTCTGTCATCGGTGGCGCCGAGCGCTACACCTGGGAACTGGCGAAGGCGATGGCGCGGTCAGCAGAGGTCACGCTCCTGACGTTTGGGCCTCGCGCCTTTGTGCAGGAACGTGACGGCGTGCGGATGGTGTGTTTGAAGCACTGGGGCGGCGTGGATCACTCCTTGTTGCCGGATCCGGTGCGGTGGTCATTTTTCAAGGCGATTCGAGCAGCGGACGTCGTGCATTGCCATCAGGTGGATGTGATGTCCACCAATGTCGCCGTGCTCGCGGCCTCGGTGATCGGACGCCCTGTGTTTGTGACCGACCTGGGTGGCGGGTACGCGCGCATGCCCTCGCGTGCCCTTCCCATCATGCGCCGGGCGACGGCGTACCTGTTGATCAGCGAATACTCACGTCGGTTGTGGCTGCAACGACCCGAGTGGCGGCGGCCGGGGACACTCGACGTGATCTACGGTGGCGTGGACACCGATCATTTTTCGCCCGGCGGAACAAAAGATCCGTCCATGGTGGTGTTTGTCGGCCGACTCGTGGCGCACAAGGGGATTGACCATCTGATCGACGCGATTGGACCGGGCCAGCGCCTGCATGTTGTCGGCCGCCCGTACGACCAGGCGTATCTGGCGCACTTGCGCGAACGTGCCGAGGGCAAACACGTCGTGTTTGAGCACGACGTCTCTGACGAGGAGCTGGTGGACCGATATCGCCGGGCGGCAGTGTCGGTCCTGCCGTCCGTGGCCACTGACTACCGGGGTGCAGTCACCGAACATCCCGAGCTGTTCGGGTTGGCCGCCGCGGAGGCGATGGCGTGTGGCACCGCAGCGGTGGTGACCGATGTGGCGTCGTTGCCCGAAGTGGTGGCCGACGGCGAAACGGGGTTTGTGGTGTCGCCGGATCACCCTGAGGAACTCGCCCAGCGCCTGCGCCAGTTGTGCCAGGATCCGGCGCTTGCGGCCACCATGGGCGCGGCCGCGCGTCAACGTGTGCTGGACCATTTCACCTGGCGTGCGACGGCAGACCGTTGTTTTGCCGCCTACGCCGATGCCGCCAAGCGGCGATAATGAACCGTCAAAATGTCTGAACCAAGAGTCCTGGAAATCGGCGCCGGTCGCGATCGCTCAGTCCCCGGCGCAGTGACGGTGGATCGTGTGGCGTCGACCGGGCCGGACGTCGTGCACGACCTCGACATCACCCCGTGGCCGTTTCGTGATGGCGAGTTCGATTTTGTCCGCTGCAAGGACGTGATCGAACACGTGACCGATGTGGTGAAGACTCTCGAAGAGATCCATCGCGTCCTCGCGCCCGGTGGCCGCGTTGAGATCGTCACACCCCATTACTCCTGCGCCAACTCCTGGACCGATCCGACTCATCGTCATCACCTTGGCTATTTTTCGTTTGAATATTTCACCGGGCAGAACCAGTGGGATTTTTATACCGGCGCGCGTTTCACGTTGACCGAACGCCACCTGCGGTTCTACGGCAACTACAAAAATCGCCACTGGGAGTGGCTGGCCAATCGCTGGCCCCGCTTTTATGAAGAACACCTCGCCTGGATCGCACCAGCCTGGTACATCCGCGTGGTGCTCACGGCGGTGAAGTAGGCGAGTGGCCCCGAGACACCCTGTCGCGATCGCTCTGCTTCTGTTGTCCGCAGTGGCCGCGGCGCAGTGCGCAGGCGGACGGATTGCTCCCCGGACGGGTGACGAGGCGATGCTGCCAGGCCCGGTGCTGGGGCAGGTGCGCGGGCGGGTGTTTGACGAATATGGCGGGTCGATTCCCGATGCGACTGTGGTGTTTCAGCCAAGGGACCCACGGGCAGGCTTGACGGAGTTCAGTGGTGTTGCGGATTCTCGTGGCCGATTCGACTTCGAGGCCGTGCAGACCGGGAGTTACCGCGTCACGTGCCGGGCGCTCGGCTATGAGACGACCGTGGTGATCCAGGAAGTGAGGCCCGGTGTGCAGACCGAAGTAACGCTGACGATGCGGGCGGTGAGGTGATGACGGTTGAAGTGGCCATCGTCCAGGCTGAGGTGAGTCCGACGCTTGAGGCCGGGCTCGAACATACACGGCAGCTGGCACAGGAGGCTGCGGCGCTTGGCGCGCAGGTGGTGGTGTTTCCAGAGACGTGGCTGCCGGGTTACCCGGCCTGGCTCGACGTGTGTCGGGACGTCAACCTGTGGGACCACGCGGCGACCAAGGCGGTGTTTGCGCGATACCGCGCGGAGAGTGTGGATGTCGCCGGCGCCAGCGGCCAGGCCCTTGCCGCGATCGCGCGCGACTCCAACGTCACCCTCGTCGTTGGCGTCAGCGAACGTGTGGCGTCCGGCCCGGGATACGGCACGTTGTACAACTCGCTGCTCACCTACGGTCCCGACGGGACATTACTCAACCACCATCGCAAGTTGATGCCGACCTACACCGAGCGGCTGGTGTGGGGGCAGGGTGATACCAGTGGCCTGCGCGCGGTGGACACGCCGCACGGTCGTGTGGGTGGATTGGTCTGCTGGGAACACTGGATGCCGCTCTCGCGGCAGGCGTTGCACGACTCCGGCGAGGACCTGCACGTTGCCGTGTGGCCGACCGTCCAGGAGCGCCATCAGATCGCGAGCCGGCACTACGCCTTTGAAGGCCGCTGTTTTGTGCTCGCCTCCGGATCCCTCATGCGTGCATCGGCGCTGCCGGCGGAGCTGGAGCGCGATCCCGAACGGGCGGGCGACGGGGGAATGTTCGTGCTTCGCGGCGGCAGCGCGATTATCAACCCGCGTGGTGAGTACCTCGCAGGGCCGGTGTTTGACGAGCCCACAATCCTGCGGGCCTCGCTCGACTTTGCGCGCCTCGACGAGGAACGGATGACGTTAGACGTGGCAGGCCATTACGCCCGCCCGGATGCATTCACGTTTACAGTCCGTGCCGCGTCTCGGCGATCATGTAATCCATGACCGCTTTGAAGTCGTGGCCGGACTCGTTGTAGACCTTGAGCTGCCGGTCGGCGCCGGTGCCGTTTTCAAGGATCCAGCGGATCGTGTTGATCTCCTCGCGACTCCCCAGCTCATCCAGCACATCGTCGACCCAGTCGAGGTATTCGAGTAACAGCTCGCGCTCGGGGACTTCGCGTTCCTTGCCGAGGTCGATGAGCATGCCGTCGATGCCGTAGCGGGCGGCGCGCCATTTGTTTTCCATCAGGAGCGCGCGGCTGTACACGCGCCAGCTCTGGTTTTTCTCATGCAACCGGTACAACTTCACCATCGTCGCCTGAATGAGGGCCGCGATGGCGATGGTCTCCTCGACACGCATGGGGATGTCGCAGATGCGGATCTCGAGCGTGTCAAACACCGGATGGGGACGCACGTCCCACCAGATCTTCTTGGCGTTGTCGATCGAGTTCGTTTTGACTAGCAGCTTCACAAAACTGTCAAAGTCGGCCCACGACGAAAAAGTGTCGGGGATGTTTGTGCGCGGGAAGCGGTCAAACACCTTGCAGCGATACGACTTGAGCCCGGTGTTCATCCCGATCCAGAACGGCGAGTTGGTCGAGATTGCCAGCAGGTGCGGGAGGAAGTACCGCATCTGATTCATCAGGTGAATCATCGTCTCCCGGTCGTGGATGCCGATGTGCACGTGCAGGCCAAAGATGAGATTGGCGCGCGCGACGATCTGCATGTCCTCGACGACCTGCACGTACCGCTCGTCGGGGGAGATATCCTGCACACGCCAGTCGGCAAACGGATGCGTGGCACCAGAGACCATCAGCAGCCCGTGTTCCTCGGTCAGTCCGATCATCTGCCGACGGAGATCCTTGAGGTCGAGTGCCGCTTCCTTGATGGTCTTGCAGACGCCGGTGCCGACCTCGACCACCGACTGGTGCATCTCGGACTTCACCTTCTCCTTCATCCGGCGTTTGCCCTCTTCCACAATTTCGGTCTGGATGTGGGAGCGCAGGTCGTATGTGCGCGGGTCGATCGTCTGGTATTCCTCTTCGATCCCGATGGTGAAGGCCGGCTCGGTCATGAGTTAACCCTTGAGGAAGGCGTCCCACCGATACGTCGGGGGAGTTGGTGGTTCAAGCGCCTTCTTGACGGCCAGGTCGGCGACGGCATCGACGATCCAGGCAAAGTTGGTTTCGCCCACCGAGTTGCGGTCCGCGTCTGGCGCCGGGTTCATGAAGTCGATGGCGTACGGAACACCGTCCTCAACCGCAAATTCCACCGTGTTCAAGTCGTAGCCAAGCGCGCGGCACAACGTCAGCGCATCACGCTCGACCCTCGCGAGGAGGGCGGGATCGTACGCCGGAGGATTTTTTACATACCGCTCATGGAACGGCAGACGCGGGTCGTACGGCATGATCAGGACCTTTTCCTGGCCGATGACGTAGCAGCGGAAATATTCGTTGAATTTCACTGCGCGCTGCAGGGTCATGCACAGCGTGTGTGTCTGATCGTACGCGGCAAAAAATTCCTTCGACGACCGTACCTGATACACGTCCCTCCACCCGCCGCCGTCGAACGGCTTCAGGAAGGCGGGGAAGCCAATGTAGTCAAACACCTCTTCCCAGTTGAGCGGGTATTCCAGATTCCGCATGGACTGGTCGGTGGTGCCGGCCGGATGTGTCTTGTGCGGCAGGATCACGGTCGGAGGAATCGCCACACCAAGCCGCGTCGCCAGCGCATAGTTGAAAAACTTGTCGTCGGCGCTCCACCAGAACGGATTGTTGATGACCGTGGTGCCCGTGAGCACCGCGTTTTTGAGGAATGCCCGATAAAACGGAATGTCGTGCGAGATGCGGTCCACGATGACGCGATACCGCTGCGGTTCGTCCATCCGGACGCCGCCGACCGAGACAAACTCCGCAGAAATGCCGGGAATCTTCATCCCGTTAATCTTCGCCACCAGTGCGGGTGGGAAGGTTGTTTCCATGCCGAAGAGCACACCGATTGTCGCGTTCACGCTAGAGACTCCTGTTACGGGACGTAAGCTTTGGCCATTTTGACCCACTCGGGCCAGTCGTGTTCCGACCCATGGCCCCACACATGGAGGCTATGGGGAATGTCCTTGTGTGCCAGCAGGCGCGCGGCATGTTCGGTGTCCGCGCGGCAGATGTCGTTCTCGCCCGTGACGAGCACCCACTTGTTCTGCCGGCAGCGTTCCAGAAACCACGGGTCGGTCAGGTTCGGCAGGAAGTGCGGCGGTGACAGGAGGTACGCGTCCTCGTCGAAATAGCCGTGCAGGAACCGCATGATGTCGAACGCGCCACCCATCGTGATGCACGACGTGAACACATCGGGGTGCCGCAGCGCCATGACCATCGCGTGGTACGCGCCGAAGCTGCAGCCCGTCACACCCGCCGTCGGGCTGCCATTGTGCTGAGTGATAAAGGGCATCACCTCGTGGACGAGGTAGTGCTCGTACTGGAGGTAGCGGTCAATCCGATCACGCGGGCTGACCATCTTGGCGTAAAACGTTTCCTTGTCGAGGGTGCTGACGCAGAAAAGCTGCAGGGTGCCGGCGTCAAGCTTTTCTGCCAGCGCGACGGTCATCCCGCGATCTTCGTACTCAAAAAACGCCCCCATCGACGTCGGGAACACGATGACCGGCCGGCCACCGTGGCCGAATACCAGCATCTCCATGTCCCGTCCGAGGGTTCGTGAGAACCACCGCTGGTACTCGCGCCGCATGATGCCCGATACTACGACAGTTCATGACTCGGCACGATGTCTCTTCACAATGGATTGACGGCCCCCGGCGGGTCACGGTCTGGAACCACCCTTTGGTCCAGGGTTCAACAGGGTCCATGGTCCAGGGTTCGACTGCGCCAACCCTCCTGATCCTGCATGACGGGCAGAATCTGTTTGAGCCGGATCGGGCGCATCGGCCTGGCCATCACTGGCGCGTCGGTGAGACCTTGGACGCCCTTGTCACCCAGGGAAAAATCCCCCCGATGGTGGTGGCCGGGGTGGACCATGCCGGTGAGGGGCGCATTACCGAATTAACGCCGACCGAAGGCACCCACTACGGGGCGGGTGACCTGTGGCGGCATGGCCGGTTCCTGATGGAGGAGCTGGTCCCGTACATGGCGGCGGAGTACGGCATCAACACGGCGCCTGGAGCGCTGGCGCTTGGGGGGTCGTCACTGGGAGGCCTCGCTACGCTGGCGGTCGCCCAGCAATATCCGGCGCGGTTTGGCCGCCTGCTTGTGATGTCCCCGTCGATCTGGTGGGACAACCGGGTCATCCTGCGTCGGCTGCGACGCCACCCCCTCGTCCCCACGACCCGGGTCTGGCTCGATGTCGGGCACCAGGAAGGCCGCGACACCCTCGCGAACGTCCGGATCCTCAAACACCTCCTGCGCGACCAGCTCGATGCCGGTGGCGTCGGAGGTGTCGAGGACCCGCAGGGCGACCACAGCGAAGACGCCTGGGCGCGCCGGCTACCCGACGCGCTTACGTGGCTTTTTGGTTGAGCCCTAGTTCGGTGTCTTCTTGACGTATTTGTTCAGCCAGTTCAGCGTCTCAGCCACGACGTGCAGATTCGATTCGCGCGCGGAGTAGCCGTGTGACTCGTACGGCAACGTGACGTACCGGGCGGTGGCGCCATGGCCCTTGAGCGCCATGTACATCCGCTCTGACTGAATCGGGAACGTGCCCGAGTTGTTGTCGAGTTCGCCATGGATCAGCAGCAGTGGTTCCTTGATCTTGTGCGCGTGATAAAACGGCGACATCTTCGCGTACACATCCGGCGCTTCCCAGAAGGTGCGCGTCTCGTTCTGGAATCCGAACGGAGTCAACGTGCGGTTGTAGGCACCACTGCGTGCCACGCCGGCGGCAAAGATGTCCGAGTGCGCCAGCAGGTTCGCCGTCATGAACGCGCCGTAGCTATGACCACCGACACCGATGCGCGCACGATCTGCGATGCCTTCATTGACGGCAAAGTCGACCGCCGCCTGCGCACTGGCGACCAGTTGCTCCACGTACGTGTCATTGGCCGTTTCACCCGCGCCGATAATCGGCATCGTCGCGCCATCAAACACGGCGTAACCCTGCGTGAGGAGCAGCAGATGTGATGACCCGCCCACTGTGGTGAAGCGGTTCGGTGATCCCACGACCTGACTGGCGGCCGCCGCATCCGCAAACTCCTGCGGATACGCCCACACAAACATCGGCAGACGTTCACCGGGTTTGTAGCTGGGCGGCAGATAGATGGTGCCCGAGAGCGTCACGCCGTCGTTGCGTTTGTAGGTGACGAATCGCTTCTGCACATCCGACAGTTGTGGATGTGGATCCTTGAAGTTCGTGATCGCGGTCATCGTGTTGGCGCGAATGTCGCGCATCACATAGTTGGCCGGAATCTGCGACGTCTGCCGCGTCGTAATCATCCGCGCACCGGCATCGTCCACCAACGCCACCACGGACTCGTAGCTCTGTTCGTCGCTGCGCCAGACGCGCTCGGTCGCCAGCGTCGTGAGATTCATACGATCCAGGAAGGGCAGGTCACCCTTCGCTGATGCGCCGGCACCAGTCAGATAAATGGAATCGCCCGACTGCAGGATCAGGTTTGATGCCGGGCGACGCATCGGGAAGCCGGGATCACCGTATCGGTCCTGCTGGCCGCGCTCCCAGATTTTGCGCGGTGTGGACGACCAACCCTTGTCGTACACCCACGAACGTGTCACCCGTGTCGCACGGTCGGATTCGCCGACGATGATGACGCCTTTTTCGGTGAAGGAGACACCACCAAACCGCCACGCGGTTTTTGCGGCGGCCGTCGGCGTGCCCGTGAAGGGGGCCGCAAGCGTCATGATCTGATCGCGGTGGGGCACCGTGTTGCGGATGTCGCCCTTGTCCAGCGCCTCGACCCAGATGAGTGTCGCCGGCTCGAGCGGGTGCCACTGCGCGCTGCGCGCGCCCTGATGGACGCCGTTGACGGGGACCACATCACCCATCGGCACATCAGCCACCGTGCGCACGACCTTGCCCGTGCGGTCCCACACTTCCACGTCGCGGGGGAAGTTCGACGCGGGGAGCAGATACGAATAGGGCCGCTTGATGCGGTTGACGATCACGTACTCGCGGTTGGTCGAGACCTGGAGGCCGGCGTAGACCGCGGGGCGGCCGAAGGGTGTCGCCTTGCCCGACAGGTCCATCCACGTCGGCTGCGCGGTGAAGTAGTAGTCGTAGAGTTGTTCGTCGTGCGCGCTCGTGAGCAGGTCCTGATAGGTGCGGCCTGCGGCGATCGTGCCCAGATTCTCCTGCATGTTCGGCATCGACGGCACCACGGGCGCCGTCGGCGCGGGGCCACGACCGGCCGGAATCATGCTGCACAGAAATCCCGTGGAGTCATCCAGCCAGCTGCATCCACCGCCGAGCCCGTTGATGCCGCGGTCGACGACGGTTGTGATCGCTCCCGTCGCCACGTCAGCCACGAGCAGACGAATGGTGTCGGCCGCCGTGTGTGTGATTGCGATCTTTCTGCCATCAGGCGAGAAACTCGCTCCAAACGATCCTTCGGTCGGCAACACAAGCTTGCGCTCGGTGCCCGTCGCCACGTCCTTGAGCGTGAGACCGATGGTGCCGTTGAGCACGTGGTTGCCGTTGGTCAGCGGGCTGATGCGCGACCCGCCCAGCCTGAGCATCGGCGACGCGACTTCCGCCAGCGTCGGCATGCTCCGCCGATGTGTCATCAGCATCGTCTTCCGGTCAGGCGACAGCGCAACGCCCGGCAGCGGCTCGGCGTCCATGATGTCGACGATGACTTTGGGGGGCGTGAGGTAACCGGATGGAGCCAGGCGTTGTGCGGTGGGCACCGCGATGGCCAGACCAACGATGGCAAGTATCAGCAGCTTTTTCATGGGAACCCCTCCAGGTTGGAGAGATTCTACTGCGGTTCAGGGTTCAGCGTTCCGGGTTCTGGTTCAGCGACGCGACGTCGGGTGTCTTTTTCCGCACTAAGCGATGCAGAAAAAGACACCCGACGTCTTTATTTCGCCGCCGCCTTAGCGACCGCCGCCGCGCCCGCCGCGGCCGGGTCCGCCTGCGGGTGCCGCGGTGATTTCCACCGGACGTCCATCGATGAACACGTAACGCACGCGGGCGTTGGCCTCGAACATTTCGCCTTCCATCACCACGATGTTGGCGATCTTGCCCTGTTCGATGGAGCCGAGCCTGTCGGCCGCGCCGGCCACACGCGCGGCCTCAAGCGTCAGCGCGCGCAGTGCCGTCGCGGGCGGCAGGCCGCCGTCTTTGACCGTGCGCGTCACGTTGGCGAGAAACGCCGAGGGCTGGAGTACGCCGCCGCCGGTGAAGGCAAACGGGATGTTGGCTTCCGCGAGCCGGGCCGCCGTCTTTGGCGCTTCTGCCAGCGCCTGCATGGCCGTCTGACCGCCGCCGCCACCACCACGGCCACCACCACCGCCGCCGCCCTGGAAGTTCACGCTCAGGATGACGCGGGCCTTCGCCTTCTGCAGTTCCGCGATCCGTTTCGCGGCCTCGCTGCCGCCGACGATGATCGGGTCGAGACCGAAGTCGTTGGCCATGATCAGCGCGCGATCGATTTCGCGCGCCGCGGACGCGTCAAAAGCCGTCGGCATCTCCTTTGCCAATGCCGGTTTGAGGGCGTCAAGCGACGGCTCCACGAGGGGACGCGGCCCACGGCCGCCGGTCTTTTCGTAGATCGCAGTGGCATCACGCTGCCACTGCGCGTCGAGGAACCCCTGACGTGTGAAGGCGATCGTGCCCAGCAACGAGTTCGGGTATCCCGTACCGCCGCCACGGCCGCCCACGTTCACGTGCTGCGCCACGGGTGCCTTCACCACGGCGAGGCCACGACGATAGTCGGCCACCGTGCTGATCTGCGGATCGTCGGCCGGGTACGCCGTGTTCACGAGCGCGCTCTGGCCCTTGAAGATGCCCTGGGACGGCACGGCCAGCACCGAGGTGATGCCCGCCTGCGCCATCGCGCTGAGCCCCTCGCTCGATTCCACCAGGTTCTGCGCGGCCTGGTAGTCCGGACGCAGAATGGCCGCGCGTTTTGCGCGCTCGGCCTCTTCACGGCTGGTGAAGGTCTCGTCGCCGCCACCACCGCCGCGTCCGCCACCACCGCCGGCGCGACCGCCCGGTCCCTGAGCCGCAGGGGCTGTGGCCTCAAGCGGAGCCGAGCTCGACATGTCGATGAAGCCGGGGTACACCGTCAGGCCCGCGCCATCGGTGACCACGGCGTCGGATGGAATCGTCACCGAGGCGCCGACCGCCTGAATGACGCCGTCACGGATGAGCACCGTGCCGTTGGGAATCGTGTCGCCCGACACCGTCACGATCTTCGCGCCACGAATGGCGTAGGTGAGGCCCTGTGGGGCCGCCCCGCCGGTCAGAGTAAAGGTGAGCGTCGCAGCAAGGACCGCGGCGCCCTGAACGAATGTTGATTTCAGGTTGCGCATATTCATGTCCTCCTACTGCCGACCCATGTAACGGTTGAACAATTCCGTCTGCTTGTTCTGCAGCAGCACATCTTTTCCGGCGATGACCACATGCAGCACACGCGACCGGATCTCCATCGCGTCACCGTTGGTGACGACGAGGTTGGCGACCTTGCCGGCTTCGATGCTGCCGACGAGTTTGTCGGCTCCGAAGATCTTCGCGGCGTCCAGCGTCATCGCCTGCAGCGCGCGCTCCTTGCTGAGACCCCATGCAACGGACATCGCCGCCTGGAACGGAATCAGACGCACCGTCTCGAAGCCCCCGCTCGAGAAGGCAAACGTGACGCCCGCCTTCTCCAGTTCACCGGCCGCCTGATAGGTCGCGGCATGGAACGTCTCGTCGCCACCCGCGGGCATCGCGAGAATCGTGCTGATGATGACCGGCACGTTGGCCGCCTTCAGCGTCGCCGCACTCGACACGGCCGTGGCCGGGCTCGTGCGGATGACGATGTTGACGTTCTGGCGCTGCGCCCACGCGATCGCCTGCGTGATCGCGGCATCGCTGCCGGCGCTCACGTAGAACGCCTGCTGCTTGTTGAGGATCGGCAGGAACGGTTCAAGGTTCCAGTTCATGTCGCGTTTCGGATTGGTGCCGTAGACCTTGGCCTGCGCCAGCAACGTCTCGAGTTCACGCAGGCCGGAGTTGTTCGCGCCACCGGCGCGACCCCCCGCGGGGAAACCGCCGCCGCGTCCGCCGCCACCGCCGCCGGGGAAGCTGAACGCGAGGCCCGCCGCCGGGCGCACCACGTTTTCCTCCCACGTCCAGCCGTCGAGGTTCATCAACGGCACTTCGCCACCGATGATGCCTCCACCGGGGAAAATTCCCGCCGACGTGATGCCTTCCGTGCGGGCCACAGCAATCGCGTCGCTGTCGGACTGATACGCGACCTTGGTGCGCAGCATCTGGTTGAAGGTGAGGATCTCGTTCACGTCGTCAAAATTGCGCACACCCGGCTCGTTGAGGCCGAGGTCGGTCTGCGCATCGATGAAGCCGGGGTACACGTTGCCGCCACGGGCATCCACCACGCGCGCGCCAGACGGGATGGACACGTTGGCGCCCACCGCCTGAATGACGTTGCCCTTGATGACCACCGTGCCGCGCGGAATCACCGGACCGGAGACCGTGTGAATGCGCGCGTTGGTGATGGCCCAGGTCGCACCGTTTTCGTTGTAGATGACCTTGCCGGCTTCGGGCGTGATGTTGAACAGGTTGGCCGTCACCGCAGGCGCGGCCGGTGCCGGGCGATTGGCGTTGGCCGCCTCGATACGCGCCAGATCGGCCGCCCGGTCGTAATACAGCTTGCCGTCGATGTAGGTGTGCTCGACGATCGCGTAGGTGCTCAGCGGGTGGTTGTTCCAGAGGACCACGTCCGCGTCCTTGCCGACGTCGAGTGATCCCACGCGGTTTTCGATGCGGAGCTGACGCGCCGGATTCATCGTCACCATCGCGATGGCCTGTTCGTCGGAGATGTCACCCCAGCGCACGGACTTGGCGGCCTCGGTGTTCATGCGGCGCGCGTGTTCCGCGCTGTCCGAGTTGATCGAGACGTTGACGCCCTTGTGCGTCATCAGACCGGCGTTGCCGGGGATGGCGTCTTCGGCTTCGATCTTGTAGCCCCACCAGTCGGAGAACGTGGAGGCGCCGGCGCCGTGCGCGGCAATTTCCTTCGCGACCTTGTAACCCTCCAGCACGTGCTGGAACGTCGCGACCTTGAAACCCATCTCGTCGGCGAGACGAATCATCATCAGGATTTCGTCGGCGCGATACGAGTGTGCGTGCACGAGGCGTTTGCCTTCGAGCACTTCCACCAGCGCGTCCATCTGCAGGTCGCGGCGCGGCGGAATCATCGTCGCCTTGTTCGCGGCGGCGTTGTAGGCCGCCCAGTCCTTCTGATACCGCTTCGCGCGCGTGAAGGCGTCACGAATGACGAACTCGACGCCCTGGCGTGTGCCGGGGTACCGGGGGAGCGCGTTGCCCTGCAGGCCACCCGCGCCGCCGCCCGACCGCTTCGGGTTTTCCCCGAGCGCGAACTTGATGCCGGGCATCGATCCTTCGAAGATCAGGTCGTCACCTTTTTCGACGCCCCAGCGCAGCTTGATCGTCACCGCACCGCCGCCGATGGGGTTGGCCGAGCCGTGCAGGATGTTCGCCGTCGTGAGTCCGCCCGCCAGGTCGCGCTGAATCGCGATGGCCGTCGGGTTGAGGACCTGTCCCATGTCGGTCATCGAGCTGACCGCCGTGGCGCCCTCGTTGATGGCGTCGTTGCCGATGTGTGAGTGCGCGTCGATCAGTCCGGGCGTGACGAACTTGCCCGTGCCGTCGACGATCGTCGCCCCGGACGGAATCTGCACGTTTGCGCCGATGGCGGCAATTTTGCCGTCGCGCATCACGATCGTGCCGTTGTTGATCGTGCCCTTGGACACGGTGACGAGGGTGGCGTTGCGAATGGCCACCACCGAGGGTTGAGCCGCTGCCTGGGCAGGAGCGGCTGGTTCACCGGCGACAAGAACGCCGGATACAGGAATCAGGAACGCGGCAGCTGCCGCCATCCCGAGAAATAGAGTGTGCATGCCTCGACGTGCCAATGGAGCCTCCAGATGGGGGAAAGAACCCGGGGAACTGTAGCGTACGGATACGCCCCCCGACCATTGGTCGTTGTCCCGAGGTCCCGAAGTCCCGGAGTCCTGCGCCTACCCTTTCCGACCGAGTTCCCCGCGACGCAGCCGCCGGTAGAGGTCCAGGGCTGCCCGGATGATGTGGATGGCCTCTTTTGGCCCGAGCATGTCCTCGACGACGACTTCTTTGTTTTCGAGGGACTTGTACTCCTCGAAAAACTGCCGGACCTGCCGCAGGATGTGCTGCGGCAGCTGGCTCTTGTCGGTGTAGTCGGCAAACGCCGGGTCCTTCACACTGACGGCCACAATTTTGTCGTCGATGCCCTTTTCGTCGCGCATGCGCATCACGCCAATCGCGCGCGCCTCCACGATCGTCAGGGGATGGACGGGTTCCTGTCCCAACACCAGCGCATCCAGCGGGTCGCCATCGTCGCAAAACGTCCGCGGAATGAAGCCGTAGTCGGCCGGGTAGTGCACCGCGCTGTAGAGCACACGGTCGAGTCGGAGCAGGCCGGTCTCCTTGTCGAGTTCGTATTTGTTGGAGCTGCCCTTGGGGATTTCGATGATGACGGGAAACGCGGTATCAAGCTGCGCGTCGTCGATATAGGAGTCGTGCCACGGATGCATGAATAAGCCTCAGCCTCCATTGTGGCACTGAATATCACCTGCGCAGGGCGTGGTGGTCTTGAACCGGGCCGACCTCCCCACGCACAGCGACAGCCCAATATGCCAGGGCGGACCAGAGTCCGCACCAGGAGCCCAGCGCCGCCCAGCGAGCGGCCGTGACGAGCGTTTCGCGTGTGTAGGGTGTGTCGGCGAGCAGCAGCAGATTCATCCCGATGACGTACCCGTCGAAGATCAGAAACGGCATCGCACCGAGCGCCGCGCCGGTCAGCGCGGTTCGAAGGGCCGTCGCGCGGCCCAATTCGGCGCGACGATGGGTGAGGGGGGCACCGAAGCCAAGTGTGAGAAACAGCGCGACCGGCGCCGACAACACCGCATAAAGCAGGATGCGGTCCTGCACCACCGGCCACGGCTGGAGGGCCCAACCGCCGGTCTCAAAATGCCAGCGTGCCAGAAACACCGTCGCCATCGCGACGGGTGTGGCCACGGTAGCCGCCAGCAATCCGAACCCGACGCGGATGGCCTTCATGGCGCCTGAGCATATGCGGATGGCGCACCTCAAGACCAGTGCGCCCTGCTTCGGGACTTCGGGACTCCGGGACTCCGTTTATTGCCGGGTCAGCGCCACCGCCAATGTCGAGATTGTCGGTGTCCCGGTCCTGGTGAGGCCGCCGGGGATGTAGATGCGGCCGTCACGCAGGACGGTGGTCGCGTGGTACGCGTGTCCGCTGACCATCGGGAATGTGGTGACCTGGGAGTGCGCGCCGGCGATGGTGATGATGTCGCCGGACGCATTGGCCTCACACGGAGCGCGTGCGGGATCGTACGGTCCCTTCGCGCGAACCTGCTCCACGCTCACATCGCAGCGCATGCCGCCGATGAACACCACGCTTTGTGGGCTGACGGCTGTGGCCGAATGTCCCACTCTCGGCACACTCAACGCCGGGCCTTCCGTTTGTTCGTCCGTGGCGACGTCGTAGAGCATGGTCGTGGCCAGCACGTGTTCGAGTGAACCGGCCATGGAGAAGTCACGTGTGCCACCGGCGAACAACACGCGCCCGTCACCCAGGAGTGTCGCTGTGGCTGATGCCGCGCGCACAAACGGGCGTCCTGTCGGGCTCGCGAGGGTGAGGCCGGGATCTCCGGCTCGGTATCGCAAGGCACCATCAAAGTGACCCGCCGCCGACGGGCCGCGCCACCCGCCCGCGATGAGGACTGACCCGTCCGGCAAGCGCGTCGCGGTGTGATCGGCCTTGCGGACATCACCCTTGCAGGTGTCGCAGTCGAGGCTGCCAACAATCGAAGATGAGAGCGGTTCGAGCAGACGGAACTGCGCGCCTTCCGGCGCCGATGGGTCGAACAGTTCAACACTTGTGCCCCAGTCGTCGGAGTCGGGCGGTCCGTGATACCCGCCGACGATCAGCACCGTCCCATCGTCGAGCAGCGTGGCGGTGTGCCCGGCGTGAGGCCGGCGCATCCCGCCCGCGATCGGTGTTGTACGGTTGGTGGCCGGGTCGTACACGACTGCGGTTGACAGTGGGATCCGCTCACTGCTGATG
>CAYRGW010000012.1:21014-33342 GCA_964423815.1 uncultured Solibacteraceae bacterium
ATGAATCGGCAGGACAGGGGCTCGCCGTTCACGCATCCGTACCCGCCGGCGATCAGGAGTCGACCGTCGGCCAGGCGTGTGGTGGTCGGTGCATCGCGGCGCATGTCCGGGTGATCACGCTGCAGCGTGGGCGTCCGGAGCCGCTCACCCTGGATCCAGAGCCGCCGTTCGTAGACCCATGGATTCGCCCGGTCCGGCGGGTTCTGACTGTGCGCGGCACCTCCGCCGAGGAGGACGCGCCCGTCCTCAAGCGTGACGGCGACGTTGCAGCAGGCGGCGACGGGCAGATTCTCCTGCGGGGTCACTACGACACTGAATGACTCAAGCCCGGGAGTTCGCAGCACCATCCAACCGGCGAATACGACAACAAGCACACCGGCGGCCACGACGACTGGCCATTGCGCACGGGGCCGCGACAGGGTTGGTGTGGCTGGCGGCCCGGGCGTTGGAGGTGGCGCGTCGGTCGTGGCGGCGATCGTTGTGACGGGAGCGGTGAAGCGATAACCGAGCCGCGGCACGGTCTCAATCGCGTCCGCCATGTCGTCGAGCGCACGCCGCAGCGCGCCGATGTGCACGGTGATGTTGCTGTCTTCGACGGTCGAGTCGGGCCACAAGGTGGCCAGGAGTTCTTCGCGGGTGACGAGCTGACCGGGCCTGGAAACCAGGACGACCAGCAACTGATGAGCCTTGCCGCTCAGGTGGACCGGTGTGCCATTGCGCCAGAGACGCTGTTCGCGTGGTTCCAGCGTGTAGCCGCCAAAGCGGTACGCGTGCTGCTGGGAACCCGGCGTCATCGGCCTTGTGTGATCCACGCCGAGAAGTCCGCGACTTCCGCGACGGTGGTCGTGATCCCTGACGATGTCAGCCCGCCGAAGAACAGGACGCGGTCCCCGCCATCACGAAGCCACGACGAGGCGAAGTACGCGCGGCCCTTTGTCATGGCGGTGGTGGTGCGGACCAGTGGCGTCGGGTGGAGCGTGAAGACGTCCGCTGACGTGGTCGCCTCGCATGCGGGGCGGGAAGCGACGTACGCGCCCTGCGTGGTGAGGTCGCTGTAGGTGAACGGGCAGGACATGCCGCCTGCGATGACGATCGTGTCGTCGTGAATCAACGTGGCTGAATGACCGACACGCGCGACCCCGAGCGACGGACCGTCGTCGGCACGCGCGGTGGCGGGGTTGTAGATGTGTGTCGCGGCAAGCGGAGTCTCCGGCGATCCCGCGACGGTGTGGTCGCGGTGGCCACCGGCAAAGACCACCCGACCGTCGCTCATCAGTGTCGCCGTCGCACCGGCGGCGCGCACGTAGGGAGCCCCCGTCGGATGCGCCAGCGTGAGTCCGGGGTCTCCGGGACGATACCTGAGTGCGCCGTCAAAGACCTGTGCCTCCACCTGTCCGCGCCATCCGCCGGCGATCAGCACCGTGCCGTCCTGAAGAAGCGTGGCCGTGTGGTCGGCTTTGCGCACGCCGCCGCGGCAGTCGCCACAGTCCAGGGCGCTCGTGGTTTCCAGAATCGTTGTTGACAGCGGTGTCAGTCGGCGGAACGCCTGCCCCGATGGCTGCGTGGGGTCGAAGATCTCAACGTGTGTCCCCCAGTCATCCGTGCCGGTGTAGCCGCCGACGATCAGCACCGTGCCATCGTTGAGCAGCGTCGCGGTATGGCCGGCTCGCGGCACCTGCATGCGCGCCTCCATCAACGTAAAGGACTTCGTGGCCGGATCGTAGATCTCCACCGAATCGAGGGGGCGTCGTTTTGATGCGAGGCAGTATCGAATCTCGCGCCCACCGTTGAGTCGCGCAATCTCGATGTCCCTGTCGCACCCCCAGCCGCCGGCGACGAGCACCCGGCCATCGGACAGGAGCGTGGCTGTTGGACCCTCTCGCTCCTGTCGCAACGGCCTGACGATCTGCATGCGGTAGGTGGCCGGGTCGTATTCAACGGCCTCTCCGCGAAGGACAAACTGATCCCCCACCCTGTTGCCGACGGCGCGAATGCCCTCGCCGGCAGCGCCAACCACGAGCACAAGTCCGCTCGGCAGCGTGACTGCGGTGTTGCAGCACCGCGCGCCGGGCGGACTGTCGGCCAGGGTCAGGGCAGGTGGAGGCGGTGGCGCCACCTCATTCCCAGCGCCCCAGAAAGCCACGGCACCGAGGCCGATCACGACGGTCGCCACTGATGCCGCGAGCAGACCGACCCTCTGGGGTCGGGCGGCTGGGGCGACAGGTGCAGGCCCGGAGCCAGGGACGGCCCCGTCGGCCGACACCGGACCGATAAAACGGTAGCCGCGCCGGGGCACGGTCTCGATGAATTCAGGGTCGGTGCCCAGCACTCGCCGCAACGCACCTATATGTACTGAGAGGTTGTTGTCGTCCACGACCTCGCCTGGCCAGACCTCGGCGAGCAGTTCCTCGCGGGTGACCAACCGACCGGCGCGGGTAACCAGGCAGGCCAGCACTCCAATCGCCTTGACCGATAACTGAACGGCTTCCCCTTCTCGCGTGAGGCGCTGGTTCGCCAGATCCAGGAAAAATGGACCGATGGCGTACCGGGATTTCTCGGGCGTTGGCATGGGAGCGCCAAGAAAATACCAGATTTAGCGAAAATTTAGTGACCGTGAAGGTCCGCTTTAGGCCTCTGGAGGACGGGGTCGGCCATAGTCGCCGCTCGTTTCCCAGCTCTGGAGGTCCGTCGCATGTCTGCTTCACGAATCACCCGGTTCCCCCTGTTTCGGCGCGCCGTCTTGTGGTGCACCACCCTTGTTCTGCTCGCCTCAGCCCAGTACGGGGTGCAAGGGCGAGGCGCTGCGGCCGGCACCGCTCCGGCGGCATCGGCGCAGGCGGTCACCCAGTCGGTCGGGACACTCGACACGGTCCACTACATTCCGCCGCTGTTCGCGCCGCCTGGCGTGAATGCCAGCGCCGTACAAAACCACTACCTTGTGCTCTCGACGCCGGAGGCTTCGTCGTTTGTGGTCAAGATCTCGAACAAGGACGGCTTCTCCCGGAATGTGACGATTTCACGCAACAACCCCCAGACCGTCAACCTGAGTGAGGCACCCTATGGGGCGTCCAGATATGACTCGCTGGGAATCGTCACCGAGACCGACCTGAACCAGGTCAATAGGACGGATGGCTTGATTCTCAAAGCCGATCTGCCGTTCTACGCAGTCGTTCGGCACATCGCGCTGGCCCACGCGGACTCGTTGACCGCAAAAGGGCAGACGGCACTGGGAACGCAGTTTCGAGCGGGTTTCATGTGGATGGACGAAAGTGCGGCGTCCGATAGCCTCGATGCACGCAGCCAATTCATCTCAGTGATCGCGAGTCAGAACGACACGGTGGTGAGTTTCGGGGACATCCAGCAGGGCCTCTTCTTCCGCCAGGCAGACGGGACGAGGCTTGCCGGGCCTCCAGCGTCCGTCACGCTCGATCGGGGTGAGTCGTACGTCGTCGCCGTCCGGCACGCAGATATCGATCGGACCAAGCGGAACAAACTGAACGGCGCTCTGGTCACCGCCACCAAGCCTATTGCGATGAATTCAGGTTCCTGGGTGGGCGGGGCGCTGTCCGACGGGAATGACATTGGCTTTGACCAGAGCCTGCCGGCGTCACTGGTGGGCACCAAATACCTATTGGCCATGGGCAACGCGACTACTCTCAAAAGCCAATTGGAAGTGCCTGTGGTGATCGCGCACTCGGACAACACCCAGGTGTTCGTTAATGGCAGCGCAACGCCTCTGGTGACGTTGAATGCGGGGGAATACCACGCCATTCCAGGAAACAAGTTCACCGCCGCCGGAACCATGTTCATTCGCACGAGCAGGCCCGCCTACGTGTATCAGACCACGGCCGGAGCCAATGACTCCGCCAATTTGGGCATGTCGATCGCGGTGGGCCTGTCCGATGCCATTAAGCCGCAGGATGTCGTCATTGGCAACGTCAACCAGGGCGGTGCCTCCGCCGAGATGTCGATCATTGTCAAACAGGGCGCCTCGGTGTCGTTGGACTGTGCTGGTCCCATGCCTACTGGTGTCACGTCGTGTGACCTCGGCGCGGCGGAGGTCGTGGACAGCCTCGCGGGCTACAGGATTCGCAGACAGCCCGTCTTTGGCGACGTGTTCGTGTCGAGTCCGGAGCCGATGTTCATCAGTCTCACCACACGGGATAACGTCGCCACAGCGGCGGCGTATTTCAGCGGCGTGCCCAACACGTACGCCGTCGACGACACAGCGGTGACCGGTCTTAATACGCCGGTGGTCGTTCCAGTGATGGCCAATGACAATACCGGTGCCGGTGAGTTCACGATCACGTCGACAAGCGGTCCCGCCAACGGCAGGAGGAACGTTCAGCAGGATGGCACGATCAGGTACACACCTGACGATGGCTTTTCAGGCACCGACCAGTTCGACTACACCATTTCGTCCGGCACTATCACCAGCACCGCGACGGTCACGGTGACCGTGCTGCCGAATGTCTACAACTTCACGCAGCCGGCGTTCCAGGCGCCTCAGCCGCAGTCCGCGACCACGACACACGTCGTCACAGTCGTGCGCGAAGGCGACCTCAGTGTCATCGGCGAGATCGAGGTCTCGCTGTTTCCTGGCGCCGGCAATCCGGCCACCGCAGGACAGGACTACGTCGACGGCCCGATCGCGGTCACGTTCGCCCCAGGGCAGGACACCGCCTCTGTGCCGATCAGGCTGCGGCACGATCCGACGAATACGACTGAGGAGATGATCTCTCTGGCGCTGACCGGCGCAGGTGTCGGTCAGACACAGTCAACCGCGACGCTCACGCTGACGCTTAATGCCGACCCCGTGGCCAATGCCGGGCCGGACCAGTCGGTTCCTGCGACCTCCCCTGCCGGGGCGCAGGTGACGCTCGATGGGGCGGCCTCCGCCGATCCTGATGGCGATCCGTTGACCTACACGTGGCGCAACAACGCGTCGGTCATCATCGGCACCGGGGCGACCATCAACACGACGGTGCCCCTCGGCACACACGCCTTCAGGCTCACCGTGACGGACGGCCGCGGCGGCTCGTCGACCAACACAGTGAACGTCACGGTGTTTGACAGCCTCTCGATTGCCATCGCCAGACCCATCGCCGGCACCACCTACGCCTACGGACAGGCCGTGGCGGCGTCGTACTCCTGCACGTCCAGCGCGGGGCTGCTGCAAGCGTGTGTCGGTCCGGTCGCAAGCGGCGCCAACCTGAATACGTCAAGCCTCGGGCCGCACGAGTTTGACGTGACGGCCACCAACACTCTGGGCAACACGTCCAGCACCACTGTGTGGTACACGGTGACCAACAGCGCGCCGACCTTCACCGCACCGCCGAACCAGACAGTCGAGGCCACGAGTGCCTCGGGCGCGGTTGTCACCTACTCGGCGACGGGCAACGACGTGGAAGACGGCGCGATTGCCGCCGTCTGCGCACCGGCGTCGGGCGCGACGTTCCCTCTGGGAACGACAGCTGTGAGCTGCACGGTGACGGACAGCGCGGGCGCAGCCGCGTCCGGTTCCTTCAATGTGACGGTGATTGACACGATGGCGCCGGTGATTGCGGCGCCGGCGAACACCACCGTGTCCGCGACCTCTGTGGATGGGGCGACGGTGACGTATGCCGCCCCGGCCGCGAGCGATCTTGTGGACCCCTCACCCGCCGTGAGCTGTGCCCCGACATCCGGTTCGACGTTCGCGATCGGAACAACACCGGTTACTTGTGTGTCGACCGACGCGAGCGGCAACAGCGCCAGTGCGGCGTTCGTCGTGACCGTGGCCAACAGTTGCATCGTGACAAGTGACGCGGACGCTGGTTGGGCGACGCTGCGCGGCAAAATTGCCGACGCGTCGTGCCCGGTGATTACGTTCGACCCCGGTGTGTCACATATCACGTTGACCAGTGGTGAACTGAGGATCCAGCGCGATGTCATCATCAACGGGACTGGGCCGCAGGCGTTGACGATTGATGGTGGCGGTGTCTTCCGCGTGTTTCACAACGATAGGAAGATCGTGGCGATCTCCGGACTGACGATTACCGGTGGCAAAGGTGAGGGACGCGACGGGGACCCTTCTTGGGGTGGTGGCGGCGTGCTCAGCTGGTATGGCGTGACGCGCCTGACCGACGTCGTGCTGACGAAGAACACGGCGATACAGGGCGGCGGCATCCAGAGCGAGGGCAACTCCGCCGCGCTGATTCTCACTCGTGTTGCCCTGGTCGACAACACCTCTGCCAACAGTGGCGGTGGCGTGCTTGTCAGGGGGGGGACGACGTTTACGATCCGCGATTCTTCAGCGACTGGTAACACCGCCGTGAGAGGCGGTGCCATTCATGCCGCGATCGTCCCGTTCGACATGGTGAACTCCACGGTCGCCGGAAACACCTCTTCGTCCACCTATGGCGCCGTCTACCTGCCGAACGGCGGGGTGGCCTCGATCACCAACAGCACGGTTGTCGGAAATTCGACGGCGCCGGGAGGCGTCGGTGTCTGGGCGGCCAATACCGCCTCGGTGACCTTCAAGAACTCCATCGTCGCCGCGAACGGTTCGCAGAACTGCCTGGCGCCCGCTGGCGTCCAGGTCCTGGGAACGAATCTGAGCGACGATGCGTCGTGCGTCGGGTTTACACAGGTTACGGATGTGCGTCTGAAACCGCTGGCCGACAACGGCGGGCCTACGCAGACGATGGCGTTGAAGCCGGGGAGTCCGGCGATCGACGCGGCGGTCGACTGCACCGACACGACTGGCGCTTCGGTGACGACCGACCAGCGTGGTGTGGCGCGTCCGCAGATGCAGGCGTGCGATGTCGGCGCATTCGAAGGCACGGCGGACGAACTCCTCGACGTGGAAGCGCCGGTCTTTGGTACCACGCCGAATCTGCATGTCGGCGCCACGTCTTCCGCCGGCTCCGTCGTAACCTACTCGGTGACCGCAGTCGACGACGTTGATGCCGAGCCCGTCGTCGCGTGCATACCCGCTTCGGGCACGACGTTCGGGATCGGCGCGACGACGGTGACATGCACCGCGAGCGACACGGCCGGCAACACCGCATCATCGACCTTCACGGTGACGGTCACCAACAACGCGCCGACGGTAGAGCCGCACCAGCAACTTGTTGTCGAGGCGACGGGTCCCGACGGGGCCGAAGTGGTGTTTGATGTCGTGGCCGTGGACGTGGAAGACGGCAGCATCCCCGCGACGTGCACGCCTGCGTCCGGCACAATATTTCCGATGGGGAACACGGAGGTCTCGTGTTCAGCGACAGACAGCGCCGGTGTGACCTCCGGCATCATGTCGTTCTCGGTGTGGGTGAGGGACACCACCGCCCCGGTGCTCGCGCCCGCCCCGAACATCGTGGTCCCGGCAACATCGCTCTTCGGCGCGCCTGTGACCTACGACCTCCCGGCAGTGTCTGATCTGGTTGACCCGTCGCCGGTGGTGACGTGCGCACCGGCCTCTGGATCGATGTTCGCGATGGGTGTCACGCCGGTGTTGTGCAGCGCACAGGACGCGTCGGGGAATCGGAAGAGGCCAACCAAGACGTTCACCGTCACCGTCGTCAACACTGCACCAACGCTGAGCGTGCCGCCGGACATGACGGTGGAGGCGACGAGCGCTGCCGGCGCCACGGTGACATTCACAGCAACGGGTAATGACGTGGAAGACGGCGTGATCGTGCCCATTTGCTCGCCTGAGTCCGGCTCCACGTTCGCACTGGGGACGAGGAAGGTTGTCTGCGGGGTCAAGGATATGGCTGGAGCGAAGACCTCTGGCGCATTCTTCGTGACCGTGGTCGATACGGCCGCGCCGTCGATCGCCCCCACGGCCGACATCTCGATCTCCGCGACGAGTGCAGCGGGCGCGGTGGTGACTTACACGGTGCCGGAGACGAGTGACCTGGTGGACGGCGCCGGTGTGGCGACGTGTCTGCCCGCGTCGGGTTCGACGTTCCCACTGGGCGCGACCACGGTGACGTGCACCGCTAGCGATGCGGCCCTCAACAGCGCGTCGTCGACCTTCACGGTGACGGTGACCAACACTGCGCCGACGGTCGCCGCACCGGCGAACCAGACGATCGAGGCCACGAGCGCCGCAGGCGCCGTGGCGACGTTTACTGCAACCGGTAACGACGTGGAAGACGGCGCGCTCGATGCCGTCTGCACATCGGCGTCGGGATCCCCGTTTGCGCTGGGGACGACGACGGTGACCTGCACGGTGACCGATAGCGCAGGGGCGACAGCCACGGGTACCTTTGCGGTGACGGTGGTGGACACAACGGCGCCGACGTTTGCCGTTCCGGCTGATGTCTCGTTCTCAGCGACGAGTCCGGCGGGTGCGGTGGTGACCTATATGGCCCCGGTGACGAGTGACCTGGTGGACGGTGCCGGTCTGGCGACGTGTTCGCCCGCGTCGGGTTCGACGTTCCCACTGGGGGTGACGACGGTGACGTGCACGGCCACCGATGCTGCGGGCAACACGACGTCGGCGAATGTCACGGTGACGGTCACCAACACCGCGCCGGTGTGCACGTTGACGCCGTCGATTACGTCAATCTGGCCGGTGAATCATCAACTGGTGCCGGTGACGGCGAGCGGAGCCACGGACGTGGACGGCGGCCCGCTGACCTACACGGTGGTGAGCATCTTCCAGGATGAGCCGACCAACACGCAGGGTGACGGCAACACGGGTCTGGATGGCCAAGGTGTGGGAACGTCGACTGCGTGGGTCCGCGCGGAGCGGATGGGCTCAGGCGCCAAGAGCAACAAGAGCACGAAGGGCGGCGGGAACGGGCGGGTGTACCACATCACGTTCTCGGTGACCGACGCACTGGGCTTGAGCTGCACGGAGACGGTCAAGGTTGGCGTGCCACACGACCAGCGTGGTGGGCCGGCGATCGATGACGGCGCACTGTATGACTCGACGGTTGCGCCGCCTCTACCGCCAAAGTCGGACAAGTCCAGGAAGTCGGGCAAGTCGGGCAAGTCCGACAAGTCTGATAAGTCCGACAAGTCGGAGAAGTCGAGCAAGTCCGACAAATCGACCAAGGCGCCAGGCAAAAAAGCGCCGGCATCAAAGGGGAAGAAATAGAGTTATCGCGCGGACATCATCGCGAGCAGGGCCTTCTGCGTGTGCAGGCGGTTCTCGCTCTGGTCGAACACGATCGACGCGGGTGAATCGATCACCTCGTCGGTGACCTCAAGGCCGCGGTGTGCCGGCAGGCAGTGCATGAAGAGCGCGTCCCTGCCGGCAGCGGCCATCATCGCGGCGTTGACCTGAAAGGGCTTGAAGATCCCGGCACGCCGCTCGGCGTCATCTTCCTGTCCCATCGACGCCCACGCGTCGGTGTAGACAGCATCGGCGCCTTTGACCGCTTCGACGGGGTCATGGCTCTGCGTGAGCGTCGCGCCGAATCGGGCGATACGCGTCACGGACGCCGCGAGTCCCTTGTTGAGTTCAAAGCCCTCCGGCGTGGCAATACGCACGTGCATGCCGAGCATCACCGACGCCTGCGCCAGCGACGCCGCGACGTTGTTGCCGTCGCCCACGTACGTGACGGTGCGGCCTTTGACCGATCCCCATCGCTCAATGAGCGCCTGCATGTCGGCCAAGGCCTGACACGGATGTTCCTCGTCGGTCAGCGCATTGATGACACGCATCACAGACGACGACGCGGCGAACCGCTCCAGACGCGCTTGCTCGAATGTGCGGACCACAACGATGGGGACCCAGCGTTCGAGGTTGCGTGCCACGTCGGACGCCGACTCGCGACCGCTGAATGCCACGTCGCTGGCCGGCTCGATGACGTCGCCGCCCAGTTCGCGCACGGCAATGGTAAACGCCGAGTGTGTGCGCAGCGACGGCTTCTCGAAGAGCAGCGCGATGTGCTGACCTTCGAGCACGTGCGCGTGTGGACGGCCTTTTTTACGCTCAGTCTTGAAGACGGCCGCCAGCGCGAGCGCTTGTTCCAGTGACTCCGGGTTGAGGTCGAGAATGGAGAGGAAGTCCTTGGACTTCAGAGCGGGCAGTTCAACGATCATGATTACGTCCGGTACTCCGCATTGATGGTCACGTATTCCTTGCTGAAGTCGCAGGTCCACATCGTGGCTTCGTGGGCGCCGCCGGTGCCCAGGTCCACCGTAATGACCATTTCCTTGCCCTGCAGCACGGTGGCTGCCGCATCGGCGCGTTCGTCGAACGGCACACCGTTGACGAACAAGTGCACGTCGCCAATCGACACTGACGCGTGTTCGAGCACAAAGTGCGCACCCGATCGTCCGGCAGCCGCGATGAGCCGTCCCCAGTTCGGATCGCCGCCGTGAATCGCCGTCTTGACCAGCGGAGAGTTCGCAATCGTCCGCGCACCGAGACGCGCGTCGTCCAGTGACACTGCGCCGGTCACACGAATGGTGACGAGTTTGGTGGCGCCTTCACCGCCGCGCACGATCTCCCGTGCGAGGTGACCGGCCACCGCGCGAAGCGGCTCGACGAGCGTCGGGTCGCAGGGGTCGGTGATTTCGACGCCCGAGGCGCCGGAGGCCATCAGTAACACACAGTCGTTGGTTGAACACTCGCCGTCGACGGTGATCGCATTAAACGTCTCGTCGCACACACGCCGGAGCGCGATCTGCAGCACCTCTGGTGCAACCCTGGCGTCGGTCGTCAGAAAACCCAGCATCGTCGCCATGCGTGGCTCGATCATGCCCGAGCCCTTGGTGATGCCGCCGACGGTCACGCGCCCATTCGGTGTGTCAATGTAGGCGGCACACGACTTGGGAAACGGATCGGTGGTCATGATGGCCGTTGTCGCGTTGTCGTTGCCGTCAACGGACAGGACCGCCTTGGCTGCGGTGATGCCGGCACGCACCTTGGTGAGGCTCAGCGGCACACCAATGACGCCGGTGGATGAGACAAAGATGTACTCGTCGCTCACGCCGAGCGCTTCAGCGGCCGCTCCAGCCATACCCTTCGCCACGGCCATGCCGGCCTCACCGGTCACCGCATTGGCGCAGCCACTGTTTACCACCGCGCCGGCGCACAGACCACCCGCGCGTGTCAGATGTTCGCGCGAGACGACGACGGGTGCCGCCACGGCGAGGTTGGTGGTGAACACGGCCGCCGCCGGGACCGGGCCCGACGTGGACACAATCAGGCACAAGTCGAGCGGGTGCGCGTGTGTCGGCTTCTTGATGCCGCAGTACACGCCGGCCGCGACAAATCCCGCCGGCGTGGTGACGCCGCCCTTGATCAGGTGGGCACTCATGATTCAGGCGACCTGCGCCGCGACGGGAACCCTGGTCGCCGACGCCGCACGATACGTCTGCTGTGCCGCAAGCGGCAGCACCATCGCGTACTGATCACAATGCCGGAAGAGCGGGCAGCCGACACAGTCGGTCATGATCTTCTCGGGCACCCAGACGTGCGGCACGTTCGAGAACCCCTGGCGCACAAAAAACCGCGCGTCATGGGTGAACGCCGTCAGCGTCTCAAAACCGATCATCTTCGCGCGCGTGCGCAGTTCCGACAGCATGCGCTGCGCCAGGCCGACGCGACGGAAATCGCGCGAGACGACGAGCGAACGCACCTCGGCGACTTTGGGCGACAGGGGCGCGAGTTCCGCGCAGGCGGTGATTTGCCCGGCCACGTCACACACGACAAAACGCTCCGCGTGCGCACGCAACTCCGACAACTGCCGGGGCAGCAGGTGCCCTTCGTCGAGGTGAGATTTCACCAACTCATGAATGGCTTCGGCATCGTCCATCGTCGCCTGCCGTACTACGAGATCGGTCACTTCGAGTCCCTCCCAGCCGCCACAATGGCGTCTTCCAGGAGCGGCAACGCCGCTTCCACGTCCGCTTCGGTCACGGTGTAGGGCGGCAGGAGCCGCACTACGGTCGAGCTTGTGCGATTGATCAGCAGGCCGCGCTCAAACGCAGCGGCCACGACCGGTGTCGCATCAAAGGTCAGATCAATGCCGATCATCAAACCGGCGCCGCGCACGTCGCGAATCAGATCAAGGCGGCCCATCATTTCGCAGAAACCCTTACCCAGACGCGCGGTCGCGGCATTCATCGACGCCTGCAGTGCGGGCGACTCGAGCGCGTCAAGGAACGTCAGTGCCGCGCGGCAGGCCAGCAGGTTGCCCCCGTACGTGCTGCCGTGGTCGCCGGGTGCGGCCGCCGAGGCCACCTCGTTGGTAAACATCGCCACACCCACGGGCACACCGGCGCCGAGCGCCTTGCCAAGCGCGACCAGGTCCGGCGTGAGGCCCAGCGTCTGGCTGTAGAGGAACTTGCCGGTGCGGCCGGAGCCACTCTGCACTTCATCCGC
>CAYRGW010000012.1:33442-72358 GCA_964423815.1 uncultured Solibacteraceae bacterium
CCGCCATCTCTTTGCTGACGGGCCGCACGCCACCTTCACCCTGAATCGGCTCGACAATGATCGCGGCGGTGGTGTCGTCCACGGCGGCTGCCAGCGCGGCCGGGTCGTTGTTGTCCACAAAGACCACGTTCGGAATCAGCGGCTGGAACGGCGCGCGATAGTGGTCGTCCCACGTTACCGACAACGCCCCCATGGTGCGTCCGTGAAAGGCGTAGGACAACGCGACGTATTTCGTGCGTGTGGTTTCGCCCTTGGTAAACCAGTAGCGCCGCGCAAACTTCAGGCACGCCTCAACAGCCTCGGCTCCGCTGTTGCAGAAAAACGCGCGATCCAGGCCCGTCAACGTCGAGAGGCGCGACGCCACCTCGCACTGCAGCGGGTGGAAGAAGAGGTTTGACGTGTGCAGCAACGTGCGCGACTGGTCGGCAATCGCCGCGGCCAGGCCGGGATGAGCGTGACCCAGCGACGCCACGCCCACACCAGAAATGAAGTCGAGGTACCGACGACCGTCCGACGCGATCAGGTACATGCCCTCACCGCGGTCAAACACCACGGGCGTGCGGCGATAGACCTGCAGAATGTGCTGGGCCTCTTGATCCTGAATCGAAACGGGCGCGCTGGCGGATGTACTCATGAGTGAACGGCAACCTCTGTGCGTGTAAGTGTTGTTCCCGGTGCGGCACACGGATCCACACCGGCAGAAAATCCACGACCGTCAACAAGTCGAACGGACGGCACCCCTTCGTTCAAGGCGGTCTGGCACGCGCGAAGTTTCGCCACCATGCCTGCCGTCGCCGTGCCGTCGCCAATCAACGCGTCCATCTCGACGGTGGTCAGCGCAGGAATCACCGAACCCTGCGCGTTGAGCACGCCTGCGGTGGTGCCGGCGATCACCAGCTCGGCGCCAAGCGCGGAGGCGAGTCGGCACGCCATCACGTCGGCGTTCACGTTGAGAATCCCCGCGCCGGCACCGCCGCGCTCAATGCCCAGACTCGCCACGACCGGCACGTAGCCGGACGTCATCAACAACTCGACCAGCGCCGGGTCCACATCGTCGGGATCCCCCACGAGGCCAAGATCCACATCGGCGCCGGAGGTTGAGCGCAGCGCTGGGGCCTTCTGTGATTCCGCCATCGCGGCGTCCACACCCGTGAGGCCGACTGCCGGCACCATCGCGTTCACCAGGGCCGCCACAAGATCGGTGTTGGCCGAGCCGGCAAGCACCGCCACCACCGCATCACGTGTTGGAGCATCCGTGATCCGCAGGCCGTCGACCTTCTTCGGCGCGATGCCGCGTCGATCCAGTTCAGCATCAATCGCGCGGCCACCGCCGTGCACTATTGCAACCGGGCGAGTCGACCGCAGGTCCGCGACCATGGCCGCAAACGCGTCACGAGCGGCGGCGGTTTCAATCAACTCGCCGCCCAGTTTCAACACCAGCGGACCGTTCATCGCAGTCCCGTCCGCTCGTCGAACCCGCAGATCACGTTCAGGTTCTGAATCGCCTGACCGGCCGCGCCCTTCACCAGATTGTCGAGACACACGACCATCACCAGGCGGCGGGAGGCGGCGTCAAACTTCCAGCCGATGTCGCAGAAATTGGTCCACGCGACGTGTTTGATCTCCGGCAACGCATCACCAGTCAGCCGGACAAACGGCGCGTGTTTGTAGGCGTGGCCGAGGGACTCGCCGATGGCTTCCGCCGTGGTGCCTTCCTTGACACGCACGTAAATCGTCTCGAGGATGCCGCGGTCGAGCGGCACCAGGTGCGGCACAAACGTCACTTCGCACCCGAGCGACTGTTCCATCTCCGCCACATGCCGATGACCCAGCACTCCGTACGCCGCCATCGACCCGTGATTCTCGGAGAAGTGGGTCCGGTCGCTGGCCGTCCGGCCCGCGCCCGAAATCCCCGACTTTGCATCCACGATCACGTCGCGGGTGAGATCAATGAGTCCCGACTCCACCAGCGGCGTGAGCGCGAGCAGGGCCGCCGTCGGATAACACCCAGGGCACGCCACCAGGGACGCCTGTTCGATGGCCGCCCGGTTGTGCTCCACAAGTCCGTACGCCACGCCGTCGGGCAGCAGGGTCGTCGCCGGGTACCACTTGGCCCGCGCCGCCGCGTCCGTGATTCGGAATGCGCCCGATAGATCGATGACCCTCACGCCGGATTCCAGCAGTTCCGGTGCGAGCCCGGCGGCCGCCGCTTCAGGAACCGCCAGGAACACAAAGGTCGCCTCGGCAAGTTTGGCCCGGTCGAGTGGCTCAATTTTGCCCTCCCAGGTCCGTGCCAGACGGGGCATCGGCCGGGCCGACGAATCAGGACTCGACGACATGGCCGCCGTAATCTGGACTTCCGGATGCCGGTTGAGCAGCGTCAACAATTCCTGCCCGGCATATCCCGTGGCACCCGCTATCGCGACCCGCACTGGCGATGAATACTTATTCATTAGACACTGTAACTATACGTGGATGGAAACCCGCCTGCAAGTACATATTTCAAGTAAATGCGATGCATAAACAGCGCAAGTATTCATCGTGGTGTGTATAATGACCATGTATGGTTGAATACTTATGAAGCCTTGGCGACAGTCCCAGATTCTCGATGTCATTGATCATGAGGCCGTGGCCTCCCAGGAGGAGTTGCGGCTCAAGCTCTCAGCGCGAGGGATTGAGGCGACCCAGGCGACCATTTCCAGGGACCTCAAAGACCTCGGGTTGGTCAAACGGGCCGGGGATGGGGCGTACGAGCGGCCGGGGGTCGAGCGGAGTTCGCCGGCCACCGAGGATCAGCTCCGGCGATCAATTGGCACGCTGGTCCGGGGCCTTGAGCGGGTGGATGCGATGGTCATCCTTCGCACCGATCCTGGGCAGGCGCAGAGTGTGGCGGTCCTGATTGATCGGGTCAAGCTCGACGAAATTGCCGGCACGATCGCCGGCGACGACACCATCCTTATTGTGTGTCGCGGGGCTCAGGCAGCCATGACGGTGGAAGCGAAATGGAACGAGGTCATCAAAAATTGATTAGTGGTCAACGGGTGGTACTGGCGTATTCGGGGGATCTGGTGACCTCCGCGGCCCTGGCGTGGTTGCGTGAACAGGGCGCCGAGGATGTGGCGACGGTGACGCTGGATCTCGGGCAGGGACGCGATCTCAATGACGTGCGTGACCGCGCGCTTGGGATCGGTGCGTCGCGCGCCCACGTGCTGGATGTGCGTGAGGCGTTTGCCCGCGAGGCCGTGGCGCCTGCGTGGTCGCTGCCTTTGACCGGACCCCGTGCCGCCACCCTCGCGCGGCCGCTGATTGCCCGGTACACGCTGGAGGTCGCGCGCATCGAAGGAGCCACCGCCATCGCACATGGCAGTGCGTTCCCCGCCGCCGATCCCGTCGGCCTTGAGGCCGCACTTGTTGCTGCCGGAGCCGACCTGGTATTGCTGGCGCCCGCCCGTGAGTGGGGAATGGATGTGTCCGCCCTGCTGGAGTTCGGTCGCGAGCGCGGGATCCCCGTGCCGTCTGCCAACACCCGCCCGATTATCGAGGTGCGCAATCTCTGGGGCCGATCGGTGACGACTGACGTCCTCGACAATCCCGACATCGAACCACCGGCCGACCTGTACACCGTGACGCGCGGCGTGGAAGGGTGGGCCAAGGAGCCATCGGTGGTCGAGATGACGTTCAAGGGCGGCATTCCTGTCGAGCTGAACCGCGTCGCCATGCCCCTGATCGACCTGATCGTCTCTCTCGACACGATCGTTGGGGCCCATGGCATCGGCCGCCTGGATTTCCCTGCCGTGCCGGGCGTGCGTCCGCGAACCATTGAAGAAGCGCCGGCATCTGTCCTGATTCACCAGGCGTTATCAAAGCTCGTCGGCAAGGACGGCACCGTGCGGTTGACGTGTTTTATGGGCGAGGCGAAATAACGTGGCGAATTTGTGGAGTGGCCGTTTTGATAACGCACCAAACGCCGAGGTCTTCGACTTCGGCAAGTCCCTGCCGGTCGACAAACGCCTGATAGACGATGACATCACCGGGAGTCGGGCGTGGGCTCAGGCCCTCGGCCGCGCCGGCGTGTTGTCTCCCGCCGACACCGACGCCATCGTCTCCGGCCTCGACGCGGTTCGTGCCGCCGTCCACGCCGACCCGTCCCTGCTTGACCGCGCAGACGATGAGGATGTGCATGCGTTTGTGGAGCGTGAACTCGTCTCACGCATTGGCGACGCAGGCAAACGTCTGCACACCGGTCGGTCACGCAACGAGCAGGTGTCGGTGGACTTCCGCCTCTACCTGCGGCGCCAGATTCCGCAGCTGCAGCGCGCGGTCGTCTCGGTCGTCGAGGCGCTGGTCACGCAGGCTGAACGTGCAGGCCAGGCGACGATGCCGTCGTACACCCACCTGCGTCGTGCGCAGCCCGTGCTCGTGGCGCATGTATGGCTGTCGTACGCGGCCGCGCTGCGGCGTGATTGTGATCGGCTGGAAGCCGCCCGCCACGAGGCGGATTTGATGCCGCTCGGATCGGGCGCGATCGCCGGCACAAGCTACAACATCGACACGCAGTTTCTGGCCGAGACCCTCGGCTTCTCGCGTGTGACGCTCAACAGCATCGACACATCAGGCGATCGCGACTTCGTCGCGTCGTTTATGTACGCGTGTGCGATGTGTATGACCCGGCTGAGCCGGCTCGCCGAGGACGTGATCCTGTTCACGAGCGAAGAGTTCGGGTTTTTTGAGTTGGCCGATGAAGTGGCAACAGGTTCGAGCTTGATGCCGCAGAAAAAAAATCCGGACCCGATGGAACTGGTTCGCGGCAAGGCCGGCCGCGCGATTGGTGTGCTCTCTGGGTGGCTGGCCACCATGAAGGGCCTGCCACTCGGCTACAACAAGGACCTGCAGGAGGACAAAGCGCTGGCGTTTTCCGCCGAGGACGACCTCGCGGGATGTCTGATGACGTGCGCGGCGGTTGTGCGCACGCTGACGCCGCGGCCGGTCGTCATGCGCCAGGCCGCGTCGGGTCTGCTGCTGGCGACGGAAGTCGCCGACTATCTGGTCGGTCGCGGGTTGCCCTTCCGTACCGCGCACGAGGTGTCGGGCAAGATCGTGCGCGACCTCTACGAGTCAGGCCGCGACTTCTCGGCGCTGACACTCGACGACTGGCGCGGGTATCACGACGTCTTCGAAGACGGCATCTTTGCCGCGATCACCCCAGAGGCCGCCGTTAAAGCCCGCCTGACTCCGCAGTCCACCGGCCCGGGACCCGTGGCGGCCGCGCTGGCCGAGACAAAGACGTGGATCAAGAATCACATGAAGGCATGAAGACATTGAGGAACTGAAAGCCTGGCGGGCCGCGCCAGGCTCGGTGACAAATTTCTCCATGTCTCCATGTCTCGTGTGAAAATCTGCCCGGGGGATTCTCGAATGAAGCTCAGACTATCTGTTGTTGCAGTTGCGCTGGCACTGCTGTCTTTGCCGCTCTCGGCGCTGCAGGCGCCGCAATACGGGCCGCCCAAAGGCACACTGGTCATCGTCGGTGGCGGATCCACCGAGGGGACGGGGATCGTCGAGAAGTTCATCGCGCTGGCGGGGGGCGTCGACAAGAAGTTCGTGATCGTGCCGACGGCGGGAGGCAATCACAACGGCGACGGCACGGTGCGGCCGTACAACGAGACGCAGATTGTGGCGTCGTGGGTGAAACGCGGCATCAGGAACGTGAAGATGCTCCACACTCATGATCCGAAGGTGGCGGATACGGAGGAGTTTGCGTCGGTCCTTCGTGACGCTGATGCCGTGTGGTTCAACGGCGGTCGCCAATGGAACATCGTCGACTCCTACGCAGGGACACTGACCTACAAGGAATTCCACAACGTCCTTGTGCGTGGTGGCGTCATCGCCGGCAGTTCCGCGGGTGCCACGATTCAGGGCGAGTACCTGGTCCGCGGCGACACCTCAGGCCCCAATGTGGTGATGACGCAGGAGCCGACCCACCAGAAGGGGTTCGAGTTCCTCCGGCGGACGGCGATTGATCAACACATCAACGCGCGCAATCGTTGGGATGACCTCATTCCCGTCATCACCAAATTTCCCACGCTGCTCGGGATCGGGCTGTCGGAGGGCACCGCCATCATCGTCACGGGCGACACCTTCGAGGTGATGGGGAAGTGGAAGGTCGCGGTGCACGACAACACGCGGCTGCACCAGCCATGGGAGAAGCCGTATTTTGTGCTGTCAGCCGGCGACGTCTACAACATGCAGACGCGCAAGGTTGAGAAGTTCGGCGTCGGCCGCTGAGGCGGCGGGCCTGACGCCCTACGCGCGCACCTTCCACGTCTGCAGCACCTTCATGTAGTTGCCGCGTTCGAAGGCGTCGGGGTCGGGACATCGTTCCAGGCTCATGCTGCCCTGCGCCTGTTCGAGCGACTCGTACTCGCGCTCTTCAAGGAGGTGCGAGAGGTCACGCCGCGCCAGTCGCAGGTGCTCGGGACCGTTCATCAGCAGTGCGGCGACCATCTGCACCGAGTGCGCGCCGGCCATCACCGCCTTCAGGGCGTCGAGTCCCGAGTGCGCTCCTCCGGTGGCCGACAAGGACGCCCTGAGGCGACCGGACAAGATCGCCAGCCATCGCAGCCGCAGCAACAGCTCATCGGGATGTGACAGGTGCAGGCGTGGGACCGCGCTCAAGGCATCGGGATCGATGTCCGGCTGGTAGAACCGGTTGAACAGCACAAGTCCGTCCGCGCCCGCGAGATCAAGGCGACGCGCCAGATGCGCCAGCGACGAAAAAAATGGCGACAACTTCACCGCGACGGGAATCCTCACCGTGCTCTTGATGGAGGCCACGATGTCGATGAGGCGCTGCTCGACCTCGGCTGAACTCTCGTGCGGGTCGGTGGCCACGTGATAGAAGTTCAACTCGAGCGCATCGGCGCCCGCGTCCTGGATCAGGCGGGCGTAGGCCAGCCATCCGGCCACCGACGTGCCATTAAGCGACCCAATCACCGGCACGGACACCGCGGTCTTCACCCGATGCACGTGTTCGAGATACCGATCGGGCCCCATCACGAAGTCGTCCGCGAGCGGAAAATACGAGAGCGCCTCCGCATGCGCGTATTCGTGGACGTCCATGTGGTGCACGGTCCCGAGCGCATCCGCTTCAATCTGCTCCTCAAACAGGGAGGGCAGGATGATGGCGGGCGCACCGGCGTCTTCGAGGCGCCGGATCATTGCCAGGTCCCAGCCAAGCGGGCAGGCACCCGGCACCAATGGATGGGGAAGCCGAAAGCCGAGGTAGGTGGTCGAAAGATCCATCATCGTCGTGTCCTCACTTCGCGTCCGGCTTGGCATGTGATGCGGCCATCTGTTCGTACAACTCAAAGCGGCCTTGCGCGTGTTGTTGCGCACTCGCGAGCAGTTCCTTGTACCGTTCGGGATACATCTGCTCGACCATGCGGAATCGTGACTCGTTCCGCATGTAGGTGCCCAGCCCACCCTTGGGTTTTGCGGAATCAAGCACCAGCGCCGGGTCACCTTTGTCCACGCGATTCGGATCAAATCGGAACAGCGGCCAGTAGCCGGTTTCGACGGCCAGTTTCTGCTGGTCCAGGCCATGCGCCAGGTCGTAGCCGTGCGCAATGCAGTGGCTGAACGCGATGATGAGCGAGGGGCCGTTGTGGGCTTCGGCTTCCTGGAACGCTTTCACCGTCTGGGCATCCTTCGCGCCAAACGCCACGCGGGCCACGTACACCGATCCGTAGGCCATCGCCATCAGGGCGAGGTCCTTCTTGTTGGTCGCCTTGCCGGACGCGGCGAACTTCGCCGACGCTCCCATCGGTGTGGCCTTGGACTGCTGACCACCGGTGTTGGAATACACCTCGGTGTCGAGCACCAGGATGTTGACGTTGCGACCCGATGCCAGGACGTGGTCGAGTCCGCCGTATCCGATGTCGTAGGCCCATCCGTCGCCGCCGACAATCCACACGCTCTTTTTGGTGAGCGCATCGGCCAGCACCAGCAGTCGTTCGGCGTCGGGTTTGCCCATGCCGCGCAGCAGCCCTTTCAGCGTCACCACACGCGCCCGCTGTGCGGCCAGTCCGGCTTCCGTGCTCTGGTCCGCGTCGAGGATCGTGGTGGCGAGTTCGGCATCGACCCAGCCGAGGTCCCGAAGCACACGAAGCAGGCGTTGGGCTTCTTCAGCCTGTGTGTCGGCTGCCAGCCGCATGCCCAGGCCAAACTCGGCATTGTCCTCAAACAACGAGTTTGCCCACCCGGGCCCGCGTCCATCCCGATTGACTGTGTACGGCGTCGTCGGCAAGTTGCCGCCGTAGATGGACGAGCAGCCGGTCGCGTTGGCGATGAGCAGATGGTCGCCGTAGAGCTGCGTGAGCAACTTGATATACGGCGTCTCGCCGCAGCCCGCACATGCACCCGAGTACTCGAACAGGGGCTCCAGGAACTGTGTGCTCTTGATGTCGGTCTTCACCGTCGTGCGGTCGACCTCAGGCAGGTCCAGGAAGAACGTGTAGTTCTCGCGTTCGGCATCCCGCAGTGGCCGCTGGGGCATGAGCTCAAGCGCCTTGTGTTTGGGATTGGCCTTGTCTTTCGCCGGGCAGACCATCACACACAGTGAGCAGCCGGTGCAGTCCTCCGGTGCGACCTGGATGATGTAGTCCATGCCGGGGTACTCGGCACCCTTGTAGGGGATCGACTTGAACGTGTCCGGGTGGCCTTCGAGGGCCGCGGGTGTCGCCACCTTGGCGCGAATCGCCGCATGCGGACAGACGAGCGCGCACTTGTTGCACTGGATGCAGAGTTTTGCGTCCCACACCGGGATCTCTGTCGCGATGGAGCGTTTCTCCCACTTCGCTGTTCCCGAGGGCCACGTGCCGTCGATTGGGAACGCGCTCACGGGCAGCAGATCGCCTTCGTTGGCGAGCATTCGCGCGGTGACGCGCTGAATGAAGTCCGGCGCGTCGGGCGAGACCACGGGCGCAGGCCGCCGCGTGGCCGTGGCCGTCGCGGGCACCTCAAGGCGATGGAGGTGCGCAAGCGTGGCGTCGACAGCCGCGAAGTTGGCCTGGACCACCGCGTCCCCGCGTTTGCTGTAGGTCTTGCGGATGGCTTCCTTGATGTGGGTGATGGCTTCGTCGCGCGGCAGTACTCCGGAGATGGCAAAGAAGCACACCTGCATGATCGTGTTGATGCGATTACCCATGCCGGTGGCGCGCGCCACATCGTACGCATCGATCACATAGACCTTGGCCTGGGTGGTGATGATGGCCTGCTGAACATCGGCGGAGAGCTGATCCCAGACCAGCGACGCATCCCCAGGGGCGTTCAGGAGGAAGACGGCGCCGGGTTCGAGGTAACCCGAGACGTTGTATTTGTCGAGGAAGTCGAACTGGTGGCAAGCCACAAAGTTCGCCTGGCGAATCAGGTAGGGTGCCCGAATCGGGCGCGGACCAAAACGCAGGTGCGAGATGGTCACCGCGCCGGACTTCTTCGAGTCGTACACGAAGTACCCTTGCGCAAAGTTCGGTGTGTCCTCGCCAATGATCTTGATCGAGTTCTTGTTGGCGCCGACGGTGCCATCGGCCCCAAGGCCAAAAAACACGGCACGCACGACATCGGGTTGTTCGAGCGAATACTCCTCGTCAACCTTCAGCGACAACCCGGTCACATCGTCGATGATGCCGACGGTGAAGTGATGTTTCGGCTTTGGTGCGCTGAGTTCATCAAAGACGGCCTTGGCCATCGCGGGCGTGAACTCCTTCGAGGCGAGTCCGTAGCGACCGCCGAGCACCTTCGGATGGAGACGACCGTCCTCGTTGAGCGCCGCCACCACGTCGAGGAAGAGTGGGTCGCCGATGGCGCCAGGCTCCTTGGTGCGATCCATCACCGCGACGGCCTGCACGGTCGCCGGCAGGGCGGCCATGAACGCCTCTACCGAGAACGGCCGGAACAGCCGGACCTTCAGCACGCCCACACGTTCACCACGGGCCACGAGATCTTCGACCACGGTCTCGACCGTTTCGGCGCCGGAACCCATGATGATGACCACACGTTCGGCCTCCGGGTGGCCCACGTAGTCAAAGAGGTGGTACTGCCGACCGGTCAACGCGGCAAAACGGTCCATCGCGTCCTGCATGTGGCCGGGGAAGGCCGCATGGATCAGGTTGGCGGCTTCGCGCGCCTGGAAGAACACATCCGGGTTCTGGGCGGTGCCGCGCAGGTCCGGATGGTCCGGCGACAGCGCTCGCTGACGGAGGGCCGAGATGTGTGAGTCCGGCAGCATCGCCCGCAGGTCATCGTCGGTCAACGCCTCGATGCGGGAGACCTCGTGGGAGGTGCGGAAGCCGTCGAAAAAGTGCATGACGGGGATACGGGAGGCCAGCGTGGCGGCTTGTGCGATACACGCAAAGTCGTGGGCCTCCTGGACCGTGTGCGACGACAACATCGCAATGCCCGTCGGGCGGCAGGCCATGACGTCGGAGTGGTCCCCGAAGATCGAGAGCGCGTGTGTGGCAATGGTGCGCGCGGTGACGTGGATCGTGAACGGCGTCAGCTCCCCCACGATCTTGTAAAGGTTCGGGATCATCAGGAGCAGGCCCTGGCTGGCCGTGAAGGTGGTCGCCAGCGCGCCGGCCTGCAGGGCCCCGTGGACCGCGCCGGCCGCCCCGCCTTCCGACTGCATCTCGACCACGGTGGGCACCTGGCCCCAGATATTGGTTTTGCCCTTCGAGGACCATTCGTCCGACAGTTCGCCCATGCCCGACGATGGGGTGATGGGGTAGATGGCGATGACTTCGTTGGTGCGGTGGGCGACGAGGGCGACGGCCTCGTTGCCGTCAACGGTGATCCAGGAACGGGACATGGATCTGGATAGTGCGAAATCCATGCCCGGCTCCAACCCAGTCCGGAGGGGCAGGAATGGGGCTGGACTGGCCAGGAAAGCGGGAAATACCCCGAAAAGTCCGCACTATTCAGCGTGCCGGGCAGGGGAACGGCCCGTGGGAGAATGGGGGAACCGTGACACCGCTGGACCCCCGCATCATCGATGTACGCCGAATCACCGGGCTGATTTTCTCCGCAGTGATGTCGGTCGGTATGTTTGTTGTCCTGGCGATTCTGGGCTGGTCCACGCGCCCCAGTTGGCGGATCCTGTTCATCGTCGCCGGCGTCTGGCTCGTCGGCACTGTGGCGCTGGCGATCTGGATGTGGCGCTGGCCAGGCATCTTTTATCGCCACGCGTCCTACAGGCTCGACGATGAGGGGCTGGAGATTCGGCGCGGTGTGGTGTGGCGGAGCATCATCAATGTGCCGCGGTCGCGCGTCCAGCACACGGACGTGTCGCAGGGACCGCTTGAACGAAGCCACGGACTGAGCACACTCATCGTGCACACGGCCGGCACCGAACACGCGAGGGTGGGGCTTGCCGGGCTGAGCCGTGAGGATGCGCTGAGTCTTCGTGACCAGCTGCTCCCCCGTGACGGACGCGATGCCGTCTGAACGCCGGTTCCATCCACTAACGGTGCTCTTCGCCCTGGGTGGCGAACTCCGGAATTTTATCGCCCCGATCCTGTTCGCGAGCTTCACCGCGCGCTCACGCGGCGGCGACATGCAGAACTGGTTTCTGATCTTCATGATTCCCAGCGTGCTGATCGCGGCCTCACGCTACTGGTTCTCGACGTATCGGTATGCCGAGACCGAGTTGGTGGTCCGCACCGGGATCTTCTTCAAGAACGAACGGCACATCCCGTACGCGCGCATCCAGAGTGTGGACGCCAAGCAGAACGTCTTTCATCGCTTTTTCAAGGTGGTCGACGTCAAGGTGCAGACCGGGACCGGCGGGGAAGTCGAAGCGACGCTGAGTGTGCTCCCGTTTGAGGCGCTGGAGGAGATGCGGTCACGGGTCTTTGAGGGCAAACGTGCGGCGGGCGTTGCCGTGGCTGCGGGTGAGGTCGCGGTGGAGGGTGCTCAGGCAGAGGCGGCTGTTGCGCCTGTTGTGCTTCCTGCTGGCGAGACCATTTTGCACCTGCCCATTCGCGAGACTGCGTTGTCCGGGTTGCTCGACAATCGCGGGTGGGTGGTGATCGGCGCCGCGTCCGGGTTGTTCTGGGAGTCCGGGGTTGTTGATCGGTTCGTCGATCGGTATGAGTCGCTGCAATCCGTTGCCGAGACGTCATGGACCATTGTGGCGGCGGTCGCGGTCGGTCTGTTTGTGGTGTCGCCGATTCTTTCGGTGGTGTGGGCGGCCGTGCGTCTGCACGGGTTCACGCTGACGCGCCGCGGCGGTGAACTGCTCACCGAATACGGTGCGCTCACCCGTGTGACCGGCACCGTGCCGCTCCGGCGCGTGCAGGCCGTGAAAATCGTGCGCACCCCGGGCCACCTGGTATCGGGAAGAGCGGCGGTTCGCGTTGAGACCGCCGGCGGCGCCGTGCAGGGCGCCGGTGTCTCCGAGCGCGAGTGGGTGGCCCCCATCATTCACATCGATCGGGTTCCCGCGTTTGTCCGTGAACTGTTGCCCGATGTCGCGTTGAACGAGGTTGACTGGAAACCCGCCGATGATCGGGCCGGAACACGGCGCATGCGCCTGGCGGTGTACGTTGCGCTTGTCATGGGTGGCCTCTCGGCCGTGTGGCTTGAATGGTATTGGGCCGTCGCGGCGACGACCGTGTTCTGTGTGTGGGGTGTCGTGGGTGCACGTCAGTACGTGCGGAGTCTTGGCTGGGCGCGCACCGACGAGGCCATCTACTTTCGCAGCGGCTGGTTGTGGAAGTCGGTGACGATCGTGCCGATCTCCAAGGTGCAGTGCGTCGCCCTGCAGGAGTCGCCGTTTGATCGCCGATGGCAGATGGCGTCGGTCGCCGTGGATACGGCCGGGGCCGGTGCACACGCCGTGGACGTGCCGTACCTGCCGAGAGCCGTCGCTGAGCAACTGCGGATGGCCGTGGCGACCCAGGCGGCGGCGACGACGTATCGGTGGTAGATGACAACGGATCGCCCGCGCCATCCGTAGAGTTAGGTGTGATGCGCGTGAAGCCTGTTTTGATTGCTGTTGTAATTGTTCTTGGTCTTTTTCTTCCTGTGCACAGTCTGGCCCAGGACACGACCGGCGTCGGTGCCATTGCCGGAACGGTGACCGCAGCCGACGGGCAGCCGGCGCTGGCGGTCACGGTATGTCTCGTGGACACCATCCGCTGCGTGGTGACCGACGAGGCCGGCAAGTTCAGGATTACCGAGGTGCGCGCCGGGCAGTACCGGCTCGAACTGACGCCCCCGGGGGAACCCCGCGTGACGAGCGAGGCGATTGACGTCCGCGCCGGTCTGGACGCGGTGGTGGCGATCACCCTGCAGGCGCAGGTGGTGGGCAAGTTTGATCAGACGGTGACGGTGACTGCCTCGGCGTTTGTCGTGCCTGAGGAGGTCAAGACGTCCAATTTCCTCATCCGCCCCGCGCAGATTCTCAACAACGCGGGTGCGCTGCAGGACGTGTCGCGATACCTGCAGACGTTGCCGGGTGTGGTGATCGGGACCAATGACTTCCGGAACGACATCATCGTGCGTGGTGGCAGTCCGCTTGAGAATCTGTTTGTGGTCGACAACATCGAGATTCCCAACATCAACGCGTTCGCCAACTTTGCGTCGGCCGGTGGCACGGTCAGCATCCTCGATACGGAACTGATTCAGGACGTGACGTTTCTCACGGGCGGATATCCCGCGCCGTACATCAACCGTGTCTCAAGCGTGCTTCAAATCGCCCAGCGCGAGGGTGACCGCCAGCGTGTGCGTGCAAAGGGCACGGTCGGGTTTGCCGGTGCCGGCGCGATTGTTGAGGGGCCGCTTGGTGGGGGCAAGGGATCGTGGGTGGTTTCCGCGCGCCGGAGTTTTCTGGACTTCTTCACCAAGGACGTCGGATTTGGTGGTGTCCCGGTGCTTTATACGGTGAACGCCAAGGCGGTGTACGACGTGTCGGCGGCAGACCGGCTCTGGGTCGTGAATGTCACAGGTATCGACAAGATTCGCCTCGGTCTGACCGAAGACACCGACCTCGACGAAGGTCTCGCGGATTTTGACATCCGGTACCGCGGATGGCGCAGCGCCACCGGCATCAACTGGCAGCGTGTGTTCGGGGCACGAGGTGTGGGCCTCCTTGGCGTCTCGCACTCGGAAGCCGCGGTCACCTCGACGGTGAAGGATCTGGTGCGGGACGGGGTGCCGCCCGAAGGCATTCCTGTTGACGATCTCATCGACCAGGGACCCCTCGTCTTCACGGAAGGATCACGCGAGAGCGAGACCACGTTCAAGTACGACCTGACCACCTACATGTCGATGATGGGCGCCAAGACCAAGTTCCAGGTCGGCGGCAGTTTCAAAATTTTCCGACTCAATTACGACACCGGGTCTCCGCTCGGCGACGACAGCCCGTTCTCGGTGGAGCCGGGCATCAATGCATTCACGCTGAATCGGAAGTTCACGGCGTATCAGTCGGGTGCGTATGGCCAGCTCACGCAGGACCTGACGCCAAGCATCAACCTGACGGCCGGGCTGCGGTTTGATCACTATCAATACACCGGCCACGGACGCGTGAGTCCCCGCCTGGGTCTTGGCGTGCAGCTCACCGAGCGTGTGCGATGGAACGCGAGCGCAGGGCGGTATTTCCAGCAGCCGTTTTTCCTGTTCCTCTCGGCCTTCCCCGAGAACGCCTCGCTCACACCGATTCGTGCCGATCACCTGGTGTCGGGTTTCACCTTCCAGCCCGACGCCCTCACACGCATCACGCTCGAAGGGTACGTGAAGCGGTACGAGGACTATCCCGTCTCGACACAGTTTCCGACGCTGTCGCTTGCCAACGTGGGCGACACCTTCAACGTCCGAGAGGTGCTGTTCCCCCTGACCAGCCAGGGGCGCGGTCGAGCCGAGGGCGTGGAACTGTTCATCGAACGTGCGCCGGGCCAGCGCTGGTTCGGTCAGGCCAACGTTTCGATTGCCCGCTCGAGACAGGCCGGGCTCGACAACGAACTGCGACCGGGGTCGTTTGACTACCCGTTTGTGGTGAACGTGTCCGGCGGCGTGGAGGTGACCACCGACTGGCAGGTGTCGACGCGTGTTGCCTACCTGGGTGGACGCCCATACACACCCTTCGACGAAACCCTGTCAGCATCCGTCGGCCGAGGCATCTTTGATCTCACGCGCGTCAACGGTGAACGCGCCCCGGCCTACTTCCGCCTCGATCTTCGCGCGCAACGGACGTTTAACTTCTCGCGGCCCCTGGTCGTCTTTTTCGGCGTGCAGAATGTCACCAACCGCAAGAACTTCTCCGCGTACACCTGGAATCGCCGCACGAACACGGTGCGCTTCCAGGAACAGCAGGGACTGTTCCCGATCCTGGGCCTCGAGTGGAAGTTCTAGATCTTTAACAGTAGGCATGCAGGCATGTAGATTTTTCTGAAAAAAACTACATGTCTACATGTCTACTGTGAAAGACGCCCGCCGCGATAGGATCACCTCATGTGGTCCAAGATCCTGATCCCGGCCGTGCTCATGTTGGCGGTGTCCCAGTCCGGCACCCTCTCTCCAGAAGAACGCGCGATGGTGACGTTTGTGGACGCGAATAACGCGTCCGCGATCGCGCTGCTTGAGAAGTCGGTCAACATCAACAGCGGCACACAGAACTTCAAGGGGGTGCAGGAAGTCGGCGCCCTGTTCCGTGCCGAATTCGACGCGCTCGGCTTCAAGACCACCTGGGTTGACGGCGCACCCTTCCAGCGCGCGGGCCATCTCGTCGCGGAACACGCCGGGACGGGGCCACGCATCCTGCTGATCGGGCATCTCGACACGGTCTTCGAGCCGGACAGCCCCTTCCAGAAATACGAACGTGTCAGCGACTCCGCTGCCAAGGGGCCGGGCATCACGGACATGAAGGGCGGCAACGTCATCATCGTTCAGGCCCTCAAGGCACTGAAGAGCGCAGGCGTGCTCTCATCGATGAACATCATCGTGGTCATGACCGGCGACGAGGAAGCCGCGGGTCGGCCGCTGACGCTGTCGCGTGACGCGTTGGTGAATGCGGCCAAGGGAGCCGACATCGCGATTGGATTTGAAGACGGCGATGGCAATCCGGCCACTGCGGTCATCGCACGTCGAGGCACCACCAACTGGACACTCACGGTGAAGGGGCGCCCGGCGCACTCGTCGCAGATCTTCAACGCGGAGAACGGCTACGGTGCGGCGTTTGAGGCGGCCCGCATCCTGAACGGTTTCCGCGAAAAACTGGCGGGCCAGCGGCACCTCACCTTTAACCCCGGCGTGCTGCTTGGTGGGACAACTGTTGATTTTGACAATGCGGCGTCTCGTGGGACGGCGTTTGGCAAGACCAACGTCATCGCCGAAGAGATGGTGGTGTCAGGGGACCTGCGTGCCCTGACGCCGGAACAGTTCGCCGAGGCCAAAAAGGCGATGGAGGCCATCGTGGCGGCGAATCTGCCGCAGACCAGCGCGTCGATCACGTTTGACGACGGGTATCCGCCCCTGGCGCCGTCGCCGGGCAACGAACGGCTGCTCGGACTCTATAACCAGGCAAGTATTGACGTGGGCGCCGGACAGGTCATCGCAGTTGACCCCGACAAGGCCGGTGCCGCCGACGTCTCGTTTGTGTCCAGCCATGTCCCGATGATTCTTGATGGTGTCGGCTTGATGGGGGGTGGTGGTCACACCGTGCACGAAACGGCCGACATGCGGACGTTTCCGTCGCAGACAAAACGTGTGGCCGTGTTGCTGGCTCGGCTGCACAAGAACGGGGTCAAATAGATGTCTGACCTGTACGCCATTGACGTCACCCGCATCGATGGAACCCCGCAGAAGATGGGTGACTACCGGGGCAAAACGCTTCTCATCGTAAACACGGCCAGTGAATGTGGGTATACGCCGCAGTACGAGGGCCTTGAGGCGTTGTACACGGAGTTCAAGGACAAGGGGTTGGTCGTGCTTGGGTTTCCGTGTGACGACTTTGGTGGTCAGGAACCCGCGATCAACGACGACATCCGCGTGTTCTGCGAGACCACGTTCGGCATCACGTTTCCACTGTTCGAGAAGATCTCGATCAAGGGCGCCAACGGGCATCCCCTGTTCAAGTGGCTCGCCTCGGAGAAACCAGGCATTCTCGGGATCGAGGCCATCAAGTGGAACTTCACCAAGTTCCTCGTGGACGCCGAGGGGCACGTCGTCAAACGTTACGGCTCGATTGATTCACCTTCCGAAATCCGGAAGGACATCGTTGCGCAATTGGGATGATTGTTCTTCTTGTTCATCACGCTGAGGCGGTCTCTCCCTACGAAGATCCCCAGCGCCCGCTGACAGAGGCCGGGCATCAACACGCCCTGAAGCTTGCGGAACTCGTGAAGGCGCGCGGCTTTGTGCCGACCCGGATCTGGCACAGCGGCAAACTCCGCGGACGGCAGACAGGCCACGCGTTCCTCCAGGTGTGTGCCCCGTTTGCGAAGTTCACGATGGTCAAAGGTGTGTCACCCGACGATGCCCCCGCCGTGGCCGTCACGGCCATCCAGCGTGAGTCGGAGGACCTGGCCGTTGTGGGCCACTGGCCACATTTGCCCGCGTTGTTGCGGTTGCTCTCACCCGACAGTGCGCCCATGCCTCAACATGGGGCCGTCGCGCTGCAGACAGACGACGAGGGCGTGACGTGGCGTGAGATCTGGCGCGAGTCGCCCTAGACCTCCGCGCCATGGACATCACCATTCGAATCGGCACGCCGGCAGATGCCGCCATGCTCGCTGATCTGGCGGCTCGCACCTTCAGGGACACGTTCGCCGACGGTACCTCTGCGGAGGACATGGCGCTGCACCTCGCTGAGGCGTACGGTCCGGTGCAGCAGGGTCGCGAACTCGACGACCCTGCCATCGTCACCCTGCTCGTGGAGGCGGGTGACGCGCTCGTGGCCTACGCACAGTTGCGTCGTGGGTCGGTGCCCGAGTGTGTTGACGATGCTGAGCCGGTGGAGCTGTGGCGGTTCTACGTCGAGCAGTCGTGGCATGGGCGGGGCATCGCGCAGAAGTTGATGCAGCGGGTTGATGAAGCAGCGCATCGAATGGGTGCCAGGACCATCTGGCTCGGGGCGTGGGAGCACAATGCGCGCGCACAGGCGTTTTATCGCAAGTGTGGGTTTGACAAGGTTGGCTCGCACGTCTTTGTGGTCGGTAGCGATGCGCAGACGGATCACATTCTGGCCCGGTCGGTTTATCCGGCCCGGTTACAGGCGCCGCATCAACTGGAGACCGATCGTCTTCTGCTGGTGAAGCCCGCGGCTGGCGATGCCGCGGACGTGTTTGACCGGTACGCGAGTGACCCGGAGGTGACGCGGTATCTGGGATGGCCGTGCCATCAGTCCATCTCGGACACAGAAGGCTTCCTGGCTTTCAGCGCTGCCGAATGGGAACGGTGGCCGGCGGGTCCGTATCTGATCCGCGCGCGATCCGATGGCCGGCTCCTTGGCAGCACCGGGCTTGGATTCCAACAACCAGGCGAAGTGATGACCGGCTACGTGCTCGCCAGAGATGCGTGGGGGCTGGGGTACGCGACCGAAGCACTTCAGGCGATGCTTGACCTCTCGCGGCAACTCCGAGTGGCACGGGTCCTGGCGCTGTGCCATGCGGAACACCGCGCATCGCAGCACGTGCTTGAGAAGTGTGGCTTCACACGCGAGGCGGGATGGTCCGGGACCACCACGTTTCCGAACCTCTCACCGGAGCCGTCGCGGGATGTGTTCCGCTATGAATTCGTGCTGATCCCTACGGTCGCTTCAGCTTCAGCTTCGGCTTCGCCGGAGGCTTGACCTGCTTCATCGCGGCGCAGGCGCGGGTGAGCGCCCATCCCACGGACTCCTCGTCGGCCTTCGCCAACCAGACGCGCGTGTATCCCTGGTCGCCCCACGCACCGGCCTCGGGTTCAAACACCCCTGGATGTTCGTCGATCAGCGTCGCCTGGTCCTCGCGGGTGAGCTTCACCATGCCGCGTTCGCCGCTGGCGCGCAGCGAGGCTACCACTCGGCCGTGCGAGCGGAAGTCCGGATGGCCTTGATGTGATCCTTCGACCACGCCCTTCATCGCGAGCGCCATGCGGCGGAAGTCGTCTGCCGTCATTTACTCCGACGTCCGTTGTCTCCGACGCGAGCGTAGCAGCCAGATCAGAATCCCGGTTGACGCGCAGAGGGCAAGGATCGATGCAGCAGTGCGCGGCCATCCTCCATCCGGCCAGAGAATACGAGGCATCGCCCCCAGCAGCAGCGCGGCGTACACCATCATCATGGTGGACAGGACCTTCCGGTCGGGCGAGTCCGATGTGGCGTGATACCAGCCCCACATGGAGGTGAGCAACAAGCCGCCAAACAACACGGCGATTGCCACGTCAACCTTCGCCATGAGCGACGAGGACTGCCACACGTTGAGCCCCGCAGCGATGCCGAGCGCCATCGCGATGACGACTACGACGGATCCGAGGACGAGGGGCTTCATGCGATGAAAGCTTACAGCGTCTTCCGTAAACGGATGCGATGGCCCTCGATTGACCGCTCGAACTCAGGTCCTGAGAACTCCGGTGGAATTTTATCGGGTGCGGCGCCCAGCGTCGCTTCGCCATCACCGAGCAGTCGAAATTCTGTGATGTAGGGACCACCATTGATCGTGAACAATGCCCGACCATCCTCGAAGGTCGGCGTACCAACTTGCATTTCGTGACGACGAGGTCGGGGATTCGACATCCACGTTCCTGACCCGGGCGGTGGTGCGGCCGCCTCAATGAGCCAGTCTCCACGAAGCCCCTCGTCAGTGGCCACCCACGTGAATGTCATTGTCGAGTACGGGAAGCCCCGTTCGGAGCGCCACGTCCCGACAAAATCCTGAAGGTCAGCCATGTGCCGCTCCTAAAAGACCAGCCGGTACCCGCCGTAACAGACGAGCGCGAACGTCGCAGATCCCAGGGTGCCTTCAAAGAGGATGTCTTCAGGCTGGAAGCCTCGGTACCGGCCGAAGGTGACTCCCTTCAGAACAGCCCAGCCGATCGCCTGAAAGCCGACGTCAAAGAGGGTTTCGATGGCTGCCTGAATCATGGTGTCTGTGTCCCCCGAACATTGTACGCAAGCGACGTCACCTCGAAGCGACCGTATGTCCACTCGCCGGAGGCGTCAATCCAGTTCGCGTCACCGAGCGCCCCCACCCTGATGCCATCAACCTCGCGATACCCCGAGATCGGCGTGGACCATCTCGCGGGCCCTTCGTCGCGGTCATGGGACCGGTCATCGGACACAAATCCCACGAGATCACCCTCGTTGTTGAACGTCACGTCCGCCGATACCTTGAACCCCGCGTTTTGATACGTGGCCCGAACCGACGCTGTTCCCAGGGTCTCAAATGTGAACGGCAGATTGAGCACGGCCGCCGGCGCCATGACAAGCACGTCGTTCATCAGTGTCACGGTCTCGTCGTGTGTGATGCCCGGACCCGATTTGTCGACAACCGGGAACAGCCCGGCGATGCGCACCTGGAATGTGGCGGCACCATCCACGTAGCGGTGCAAGATGTCGAACGGGATGCCGGCTCTGCTCGCCTTCATGTGGAACAGGCGGGCCGGTCGCTCGAAGGATTCATATTGTGTGGCTGTGGCCTGCATCCACGCCGAGGTGGCGCTGCTGCGCATCTGTGCCTTGAACGTCAGACGCAGGTTGCGCACATGTGGACGTCCCACGACGCCCATGCGTCGAAGGTAGGTCTGCATCAGTGGAGGCAGGGGCGCCAGGTCGGCCTCGGTCACCAGCGGCGCGGTGACCGTTGTGCCGGCCAGCAGCACGTCGCGGTCATGCTCAAAGCGTGATCGGAAACTCGATGGGCGCGTATCAAGCGCCGCCACGAGTACGGCAAGAAGAATCACGATATTGGCGATGGTCCCGAACTTCGCATCACCCCAGGCCGCCACGATGAGCCCTTGCGAGAGCACAACGCCGGCCAGGCCGGGATACCACCACCATGCCGCGTTCAGTGCGAGGGCGACCGCCGAGGCGAGCAGCAGCGCCGCCGCGAGCAACCAGAGGAATCCCGTCTCGGACGAGATCGGGGCTCGCAACTGGCTGACGTCCGCCCATCCAAACGCCTTGGCCGGACCCAGCAGATGAATGACCCCGTGCAGCCCAATCACAACAGCGAGTGCGATCCTCATGGCCGACTCCTCTTCGTGTTCTACGCGTGCGCCTCCGCTGCCTTGAGCAGCAACTCCCACGCGCGTCGAAGATGCCGCTCCTCCGTTCGGATATTGCCCACCGCCAGCCGCAGGACGATGCGGCCATTCAGCGCGGTGTGCGACAGGAACACGTCGCCGGACTTGTTCACGGCCTCGAGCACACGCTGGTTCAGCGCATCCAGCTCCGCGTCGGAGCCCGTGAAGTCGCGCGGGTGCACCCGGAAACAGACGACGCTGAAGGGGACGGGTGCCATACGTTCCCAGTCGGGATTGGCGTCCACCCATGAGGCGAAGAGCTGCGCGACGCGCACGTGTTCACGCAAGCGATCGCGAATGCCCTCGGCGCCGAAGTACCGCAGCACGGCCCACAGCTTGAGCGATCGGAAGCGGCGACCCAGCTGAATGCCGGTGTCCATCAGATTCCTGACCGTGCTGGCCTCGGACGTCTTGAGGTACTCGGGCGTCAACGAAAACGCCTGACGGATGACGTCCATCCTGCGGGTGAACAACACGCTCAGGTCAAAGGGCGTGAAGAGCCACTTGTGCGGATTGACGACGAGGGAATCGGCGCGATCAAATCCGGCGCGCATCCACTCGAATTCGGGCACCATCGCCATGACGCCGGCATAGGCCGCATCAACATGGAGCCACATGTGCTCGCGTTCACAGATGTCCGCCACGGCCGATACATCGTCCACACTCGTGCTCGATGTTGTTCCCACCGAGGCGACCGTCGCCACGGGGAGGTGGCCGGCCGCGCGGTCCTCGGTCACCGCCGCGGCGAGCAGATCGGTGCGCATGCTGAAACTCGAGTCGGCGGGGATACGCCGCAGCGAGTGATGGCCCATCCCAAGCGCGATCACCGCCTTGTCCACCGAGGAGTGTGCGTGTTCCGAGCAGTAGATCCGCAGCTGCGGCAGATTGCGGCCCGCCAATCCGAGTGTGCGCACATCGGGGACCGCGACCTCGCGCGCCGCCGCCAGCGCATGCAATGTGGAGATGGACGCGGTGTCGTAGATCACACCTTCGATGTCCGTCGGCAGATGCATCAACTGCGCGAGCCAGCGCAACGTGACTTCTTCCAGTTCCGTTGCCACCGGTGAGGTGCGCCACAACATCGCCTGCTGATTCAGCGTGGACGACACCAGGTCCATCAACACGGCTGGTGCACTCCCGGTGATCGCGAAGTAGGCGAAAAATCCGGGGTGGTTCCAGTGGGTTGAGCCGGGGACGACGAGCCGGTCGAGGTCGGCCAGCAGATTGGCGAACGGTTCGGGAAGTTCGGGGGCTTGCGAGGGGAGTGCCGCGCGGATGTCGCCGGGTTTCACCTTCGACAGAACAGCGTGAGTTTCAATCTGGTCGAAATAACCGGCCGCCCAATCAGCGAGTGTGTGCGCGTGTGCGCGAAATTCGGCGACCGGCATGTCGCCGAGCGGGGGTGTGGACCACTCGTCCGCCACGGCTACCGCCGTTTCGCCACGTAGTCGAGCGCCCACTTCTCCAATGCCGCACTGCTCAGGCCGATGGCCTTGGCTTCTTCAACGGCCTTGTCCTGGTCCCACTTGTCGATGACCATCCGCTTGATGACCCACATGGCGCCCACACGGTTGGCCGAACCACAGTAGATGAAGAGTGGCTGATTGGTGGTGTTGGCAACCACCTTCAAGAACTCATCCGCCACCGCATCGGCGGGCGCCGATCCCTTGAACGGGACGTGGATGAATGTCAGTCCCGCGGCTTCCGCTGCAGCCTTGGACTCCGGAATCTGGGCGCCATCTTCAGAGGCTTCACGCAGATTCAGCACAGCCTTGTAGCCACGCTCTTTGAGGACCGCCATGGCCCTGGGATCGGTCGCGCCGGCACACCCAATGGTCGCGTCGACCCTGGTGTAGTTCCGGATGCCATCGATGGTGTCTTTTTGCAGTTGCGGCACGGCCGCGAGTGCGAGGACGAGTGTGAGGATGGCGACAGGGGACATGCCCCGATTATAGACCTCGAGGTCGCTGGTTACTGCTTTCGCACGATCACGGTGAGGTCGTCGGTCAGGCGGACCGTGAGCGGCGCACCTGCCTTGAGCGCTGTCTCATTGCCGTCACCATTCATGACCGTCGCGGTCCCGCCCGCGGCGCCGGCAGCTCCGCCGATGATCGCGCCCTTTTTTCCACCGAGCAGGCCGCCCAGGATGGCTCCCACCGCAGAGCCCGCGCCGACTCTTGCCGCGGCATCCGCCGACGGTGAATCTCCTTCGCGGATGATCGCGTCAGTCCGAATGGACATCCGAGTGCCGTCCGTCAGGATCATCGTGTCGAATTGCAGTCCGAGCCGCGGCCGGTCGCGGAATTTGCCACCACGATCAACCGCCGTCACCGTGCCCTCAAGACGGGCACCTTCCGGAATGGCGACCCGGTCGTTCACCGTCACATTCCTGCTGACCGTGGCGGAGATGCGGTCTTCGACCCTGGCCGTGCGTGTCGACACCGCGTAGTCGAGCCGGATGCCGATGACCGAGTGCCGTTCAACGGTCAGTTCGTCAAACTGCGGCTCGGGCTCGGGCTCCGGCGCAGGGGCCGGCGGGGGCGAGGGCACGGGATCGGGGATGTACCTGGGGGGATCCACCTTCGGGGGTTCGACCACGGGCGCAGGTTCTGGAGCCACGACCGGAGCCGCTGGCGGCGGCGGTTGCGGGGTCGGCGGCACAGACACAACACTCTTGGTGATCGGGGGTGCGGATGGAACTGGAGGAGCAGGACGCCGCTTCGCGGGCACAGGCGCTGGAGCGGGTTGACTCTCCGGCTGCGGTGCGGGGATGGCGATCTCAACCTGCTGCGCCGGAGCTGTCACAACGGGGCGTTCTGGTTGCCGCATCACGTAGCCGCCGACAGCCACACTGGCCACGATTCCCGCGGCCACCACGCCAATGCCGATAAATTTCCTGGACACTGTGCGAACCTCACCCCCGACTACAGCAAGGCTCGTACCGTACCGCCGTGGCCAACTGCTGCCGGATTCGTCCAGACCAGCCGACCTCGTACGGGGTCGCTGACCTTTTCACAGGGCACACACTCCGCCCTTCAGCTCGCACGTGGTCCAACCATCCTGCGGTCGTCGCCAAGGCACGTTCGTTGCAGGAAGGGCACTTATGCGTCTACTGACCCGTACGTTCGTCGTCGGGACCCTCCTGCTGCTGCCGCTCACGGCGTCCGCGCAGACGTTGACCATTCGCGACCTTCTTGCCCTCCACAACGCCGGGCTTGGAGACGATGTGCTGATTGCCATGATCGAGGTGGACAAGCCCGTGTTTACGCTGTTTCCCCTTGATGTGCTGGACCTGCGGAAACAAGGCCTGACCGACCGCGTCATCGTGAAGATGATCGAGACACGACGGATCGTGGTTCCGGCGGTGCCGACTCCGGTGGCCGCCGTCCCAGCTCCGGCGCCTGCTCCCGCACCTGCGCGCACCGACGACCAGCCGGAGGATCGTCCCGCCCCGCGCTCGAGAGCATCGTCTCCGCCCCCGGTGATTGTCGAACAAACGGTGGTGCAGGAGGTGCACGTCGAAGCGCCGCGGTACCGGCGGGAACCGGAATACGTTCAGGTGCCGGTGTACGTGCCCGTGGTGGTGCCGCCCCGCATCCCTGTGAAGGAACCGGAGCCGGTGTATTGGGGCTTCGGTGGTCAACGGCGTCCGGGCACCTGGGAGGAACCACCAAAAACGACGACGCCGCCCAGACCCACGACCGGCGGTGGTGGAGGGGTTCTGAAATAATGTCGGCTGGTGTCCCGCGTACGCATCGCCATCATTGGATCAGGAGTCATCGGCGCAGCGATTGCTGATGCCACAGCCGCGCGTAGTGCGGCCGTCACGATTTACGACATGCGGGCACCGGGGCAGGGTGCCTCGCAGGCCTCGGCCGGCGTCCTGTCGCCGTACATCGAGGCCAAGCCCGGGAGTCCACTCCTCGCGCTTGGTGTGCGCAGCCTCGGCATGTGGGACACGTTCATGGGCACCCTGCGCCACCGTGCGCGCGGCCTGGACGTGGAATACGCGCGTACCGGCACCCTTGAGGTGGCGCTGAACGAAGACGATGAGCGGCGTCACAGTGACGCGCGCGCGTGGCTCGCCACCGAAGGTGTGGCGCACGAGTGGCTGGATCGGGCGGCGCTTCATGCGTTTGCCCCCACGGTGAGTCGATCCGCCCACGCGGGGTTGTTCATCTCCTTGCACGGTTTTGTGAACGTGAGCGCACTGGTGCGCGCGCTGATGCATGCGGCCCGGCTCTCGGGTGCCGTCGCGGTCACCCCGACAGAAATCATCCACGTCGAACAGGTGCGTGACGTCGTGCGTGTGCGCGTCGGCGATCAGATGGAGGAGTTCGACCACGTGGTGATCGCGGCCGGCAGTTGGACCCGTCGCGTCCGAGTGGCGGGACTTCCGGTGTTTCCGGTGAAACCGATCCGCGGGCAGTTGCTCCACCTGCGCTGGATCGGCGCCGTGCGTCCCGCGCAATCGATCTGGGGCACCCGCTGCTATACGGTGCCGTGGTCGGACGGGTCGTTGCTTGTCGGCGCGACGGTTGAGGACGTGGGGTTTGACGAGCGCTCGACTGTCTCCGGTGTGCGTGAACTGCTCGATGCGGTGGTGGAACTGCTGCCTGAGACCGCCAGCGCCAGTCTCGACGCGGTTCGTGTGGGCCTTCGCCCGGCCACCACTGACCACCTGCCGCTTGTCGGCCCCCTGAAACACCATCCGCGCGTCGTGATTGCGGCAGGCCATTACCGCAACGGCATCCTCCTTGCGCCACTGACCGCCGACATCGTCTCCCGGTTGATCCTGGATGGCGACCGTGATCCGGTGCTCGACCAGTTGGACCCTTCGCGCTAGATCAGACCGTCAAGAGTCTTTCAACATGGGGACCATGAGGTTCCATGGAGAGAGCTTTTCACAACGAGACATGGAGGGGATGAGACACCCCTGCCGCCGAAGGCGGCACCCAGCCCTCTTCCCCATGGAACCCCATGGCCCCTATGTTAAAAAAACTCCCAGCCCTCCCTGTCTCGTTGTGAAAAAGCTCTGGCATCACTCGGCGATGTATTTCCACACGCCGCTGACTTTGCGCCAGATCGTGAAAAACGGTTGCGGAGGCGGGGGTGGGCCGGCAGCGCCGGCCTTCGGGTGCGACCGAATCAATCCAAACGTCACCGCAAGGTCTCCACTCGACGACACGATCACGTCATCAGCCGACCAGAACACGGGGCTGCTGTCCGTCGGTGCGCCCCGCCCGATGTTGCGGCCGATCAGCTCGTTGCCAATCACAAAACCGGCGTCGTCTGGACCGCCCATGTTCATGGCATCCGGCCAGCCGTGTTTGGCAAACGCCGGACCGATCCCGATTTGTTGCGCCTCATCCGAGAAGGCCTTCTCGGCCGCGACTACACCGGCGCGGTGACCAGCGATCACACCCGCATCTGACGTCGCCGGCACAAGTTGCGCCGGGAGAATCGACGTCATGAGCGTGGTCACCACGTCACCGACGGGACGGGCGCGACGTTTGTAGGCCGCAACGCGCCAGCGGCCGTCGCGTTTCACCCAATAGGCGAGGTACTTCAAGGGCACGGCTGCCGCGCCGGCCTGCGTCATCGTCATGTACCCGTACGTGAAGCCGTGTTGACCGTCGGCGGAGATGCCCGCGCGCACGGGTGCCCATTCCAGCGTCGCCGTCGTGTTGGTCGCGTTGGCGTTCAGGGCGTCGGTCGCAGCGCCGAGACCCCGCATCATGCCGCCCGGGCCCTGCATGATCACATCCGGGGCAAACATGGCCGTGAGCGCCGGCACCAGCGTCGTCTGCGCGCCGGCCGCACCAAACGCCCGGTCGGTCGCCAGCAGTTGCTCGACGGCCTCCTGTGGCGTCGCCTGCACAGGAAGGCTGCTTGCGGACGCACTCCAGCAGGCACCGCTGAAAACAAGACACACGGCGAGACTCGCAAGTTTCATTCGGCGCACTCTATCGCGCCGGGCGCCGTCCGCCAGTCCCCTGTGACGAACGGACCGCTTCGGGGTGCAGGGTCAGGGATATGTGTACGTGGACTGCAGACCGAGGGGAATTCCGAGGCCCCAGAACGCCAGCAGGAAGAACGTCCACACGATGATGAATGTGAACGAATAGGGCAACATCATCGATACAACCGTGCCGATGCCGGCCTGGCGGACGTAGCGCTGACAGAACACCACGACCAAGGGGAAATACGGCATCAGCGGCGTGATGATGTTGGTGCTCGAGTCGCCGACGCGATACGCCGCCTGCGTGAGTTCCGGCGAGAGGCCCACCTGCATCAACATCGGCACAAAAATCGGTGCAAGGAGCGCCCACTTGGCGGACGCCGAACCAATCAACAAATTGACTGACGCCGTGACCAGGATGATGCCGCCGATCGTCACCTGGCCTGGCATCGCCAGGGCCTGCAGGAAGTTCGCCCCCTTCAACGCGAGCAACGCGCCGAGGTTGGATCGCCCGAACGCATCCGTGAACATCGCGGCAAAAAAGGCCATGACGATGTAGTAGCCCATGGTGGACATGGATTTGGACATGCCCGCCACAACGTCCTTTGACGATTTCACCGTCTTGGCGGCGATGCCATAGGCAATTGCAGGGAAGAGGAAGAGCAGAAAGATCAGCGGGACGATGGACCGCATGAGTGGCGCCGCAAACGAGGTGATCTGTCCGTCGGGTGCACGAAGGGGCGATGTGCCGGGAATCGCCCACCACGCCAGAAGGGCGAATCCGATGAGCATGGTGAGCCCGCCAAACAGCAGCCCCCTGGATTCGGCAGGCGTGAGTGGCTCGAGTGTCGGCATGTCTCTGGTGTCGCCGTCGATCGCGAGTTTCTGCAGGCGTGGTTCCACAATGCGGTCGGTGAGGAACCAGCCGAGTCCCATGATGAGGAACGTCGAGGCCCCGGTGAAATACCAGTTGGAGAGCGGGTTCACCATACGCGCCGGGTCGATGAGTTGCGCTGCGGACTGGGTGAATCCCTGCAGCAGTGGATCAATTCCCGAGGGAATCACGTTGGCGCTGAAACCTCCGGACACGCCGGCAAACGCGGCGGCGATGCCGGCCAGTGGATGGCGTCCCGCGGTGTAGAAGATGACGCCGCCAAGCGGAATGACCAGCACGTACCCCGCGTCGGTCGCCGTGTGACTCAGGCAGGCCACACCCACGAGCATCGGCGTGAGAAGCGCCTTCGGCGTCAGGTTGAGCAACCACTTGAGGCCGGCGTTGAGAAAGCCGACTGATTCCGCCACACCCACACCAAGCAGGGCGACCAGCACCACGCCCAGTGGAGGGAACGTGACAAACGTGGTGACCATGCCCGCGAGCCACCCGGCCATCGCCGTGCCGGAAAGCAGATTGAGGATACGAATGGGTTGGCCGTTGCGGGGATCGATCTCGGTGAAGGCCATCGGCGACAGCAACGCGGAGAGGATCCAGACCACCACGAGGGCGATGACAAACAGAATCGCCGGGTCGGGCAACTTGTTGCCGGCCGTCTCAATGCCGTTGAGAAACCGGTCAATCGGGCGCTTGCTCATGCGCGAACACTCCTTTGGAAGGCGACAGCATAACCCGGGGTCCCGAGGTCCCGAAGTCCCGGTAGACTGGGCCATGCCGAAACTTTCTCCGACCGCCCTCAAAGCTGCGTTGGTGACCCTGCCTGACTGGAAGGGCACCAGCAAGGCGATCAAGCGGCAGTACACGTTTCCCACGTTCCCCGACGCCATCGCCTTTGCGACGCGCCTGGCGTTTGATGCGGAGGCGGCCGACCATCACCCCGACCTGCTCATCAGCCACCGGAAGGTGACCGTCACCTGGTCGACCCACAGTGAGGGCGGGGTCACGAAGAAGGACATCGCCGGGGCGAAGGCCTCCGACGCCGCCGCCCGGGTGCCCTCCTAGGGCGTCGGCTTCAGCCGCGCCGGTCCCCGTAGGGCGCCGGCTTCAGCCGCGCCAGAGCGGCTAGAATGGCCCCTGCGAATGTTACTCAAGACGTCCTACAGCGCCCGGGAGGTCGCGGCGCTCACCGGTCTGACCGGCCGGCAGCTCCAGTGGTGGGACGAGGCGCGTGTATTTCATCCGTCGATTGCTCCGCGCAAGACCAGTCAAGGGGGCTTCACGGAGCGGCGTTATTCACCCATCGATGTGCTTGAGCTCATCGCCCTGGCTGATTTGCGCCGCCGGGGATTCGACAACACCCAGCTCAAACTGATGATGGACTCCCTCCGCGAATATTTCCGTCGCCGGCTCTCCGAGACGCTGGACAACGCCGGGGAGCTGCGACTCCTGACCGATGGCAAGGGATTGTTTCTGCAGACGAGGCAGGGACACGTTTTTGATCTGCTGGTGGATCCGATGCAGGCGCTGTTGGGCAGCGACGCCCTCAAACTCAAACCTGTGAACGGCAAGGCCCGACGCCGGACGACCAAGAAAAAACAATCATGACCAAATTACTGAAAACCGGCGCTGCCGCACTCGCCCTCGCGTTTGTCGTTCAATTTGTGGTCTCCGCGCAAAGCTCCGTGCCGACGCCGGAGTCGGTGATTGGCTTCAAGCCCGGCACCGAGTTCAAGCTGGCCAACTACGACCAGACGATTCAGTACTTTCAGCGACTGGACGCCGCAAGCGACAAATTGACGCTGGTGCCGATGGGCACATCGACCCAGGGGCGCACCTTCTACGTCGCGTTGATCTCGAACCCCGCCAATCTCGCGACGCTGGATCGGCATCGCGAGATCGCGCGCAGGCTCGCATCGCCCGACGGCCTCTCGGAAGCCGACGCGCGCGCCATGGCCATCGAAGGCAAGGCCCTCGTGCACATCGACGGCGGCCTGCACTCCACCGAGGTCGCCGGTCCGCAGCACACACTTCAGCTTGGCTACGACCTGGTCACAAAAACCGATGCGGAGACGACGCGGATTCTCGACAACGTGATCGTGATGTTGTGGCCGACGATTAATCCCGACGGCCATCAGATGGTCGCCGACCACTACATGAAAAACGTCGGCACACCGACCGCCAACGCGCCGCTGCCGGGCCTCTACCAGGAATATGTCGGACACGACAACAACCGTGACGCCTACATGTTGAACATGGTGGAGTCGCGCGTGATGGAGCAGGCGTGGCGCCAGTGGGAACCGCAGATTGTGTACGTGCATCACCAGACGGCGCCGTTTCCGACGCGTATCTGGCTTCCGCCGTTTGCCGAGCCGATCGCGACCCACGCGCCCTACCTGATGTCGCGCACGGTCAACACGATCGGGATGACGATTGCGCAGTACCTCGAAGAGCGCGGCATGCCGGGCGCCACCCACATGGGCTCCGGGTTTGACGCCTGGTACGCCGGCTACATCGACTACACGCCGATGTTCAAGAACATTGCGGCCTTCTGGACCGAGACGGCGCTGGCCAACATGGCGGCCACGCGTGAATACACCGTGAAGGACATCCCGCAGGCCTATGCAGACCTGCGACCACAGAGTCTCTATGCGAGTCCGTGGACAGGTGGTCGTTTTGGTCTCGCCGATTCGATGGCGTACATGCACGGTGCGTCGATGGCCGTGCTCGACTATGCGGCCCGTTCCAAAGAAACTCTGCTTCTGAACCGATGGCGCGCGGGCATCGGGCAGATCGAACAGCACCGCAAGGCGGGCCCCTACGCGTACGTCATCTCCGCGTATCAGCGCGATCCTGTCGCCGCCGTCGAGATGTTGCGCCGCCTCGCGTTTGGTGGCGTCCGTGTGTCGCAGCTGCAGACCACGATGCGGATTGGCGACCGCGAGTACCCCGAAGGGTCGTGGGTGATTCCGACCGACCAGGAGTTCATCGCGCTCGCACGCCAGGTACTTGACGTGCAGAAGTACCCGGACATTCGTGAAACACCCGGTGGCGCCCCCGAACAGCCCTACGATGCCGCGGGGTGGACGCTCCCCATGGCGATGGGCGTGGATACGGTAACGCTCACCACGCCAATGAGCGACGAGCTGAAGAAGGCACTCAAGCCACTCGGCGCGCCGACGGCCGCCACTGCAGCGCCCACGGCGTACGACTCGCTCAAGGGTTCGGATGTGGCGCCGTTCGACAGCGCGCCGGGCCTCGGGTTTGATTCCCACCCTGTGGCGGCCGCCATTGTGCCCCCGGCCGCGAGTGTGGGTCTCGCACCGGCCATCAAACCCAACGATCCGCCTTCGTCTTTTGTGATGATCAACCCGGTTGAGGTGAACGCATTCCGCGTCATCAATCAGGTGTGGAAACTCGGCGGCACCGTGTCGTACCTGCCTGAGACGCAGGAGCGCGCCGCGCATTACGTGCTCGGCGGGATCGATGGCCCACGCATCGGCGATCTGCTGCGGCGCTACTACGTCAATGGCGTCCACCTGCGCCGCTCGGATGTACCGACCACAACACTGCGAAAGCCCCGCGTGGCGCTGTATCGACCACTCGCCAGCATGGACGAGGGCTGGACACGCTGGGTGCTCGAACGTTTTGACTTCGAGTTCAGCAGTCTCACGTCAGAGGAGCTGACGAAGGCGCCACTGCGCGATCGTTTCGACTCGATCATCATCACCGACGAACCCCGCGGGCCACTCGCTGGTGGAGGGCGTGGACGGGGCGCAGGGCCTTCGACAGGCTCACCGCAGCCGGGGGCGGCGCCAGGATTGCCGCCCGAAGATGCCGCGCGTGTGAAGGCGATCGACGACTTCGTGCGGGCAGGCGGCACGCTGATCGCGATGAATCGCAGCACCGCCTTTGCCATCGAACAGCTGAAGTTGCCCGTCCGCAACACGCTGCAGGGGCTCACGCGCAACGAGTTCTTTGCAGGCGGCTCGTTGCTCAACGTCGAAGTGGACACCACACAGCCTGTGATGGCCGGTTTTGCGCCGACAGGCCACGTGTTCTTCAACAGCAGCCCCGCCTTTGAAACCACGGATGGCTTCAAGGGCACCGTGCTCGCGAAGTACGGCGCGGAGGGTGCCATTCTCGCGTCGGGTTACCTGCTCGGAGAATCACACCTGCGCGGCAAAGCCGCCGCGCTCGAAGTGCAACACGGCGACGGCAAGGTCGTGCTCCTCGGTTTCCGCCCGCAATGGCGCGGCCAGACCTTCGGCACGTTCAAGGTGCTGTTTAACGCTGTAATGCGCTGAGGGTCTTTAACAGTAGGCATGTAGGCATGCAGGTTTTGATCTTTAAAAATCAAAACTACATGTCTACATGTCTACTGTGAGATTTCGTTATTCGATTGGAAAAATGTCGCTGACGTCGTCAGCGGGGCGCGGGATGACGTGGACGCCGACCAATTCGCCGACCTTGCGGGCGGCAGCGGCACCGGCGTCGGTGGCGGCCTTGACCGAGGCGACGTCGCCGCGAACGATCGCGGTGACCATGCCGGCGTCAACCTTCTGATACCCGACAAACGTCACATTGGCGGTCTTGAGCATCGCGTCGGCGGCTTCGATCATGCCGACGAGCCCACGCGTTTCGACCATGCCAAGTGCATCACCGGACGGAGCGGGTTTCGGGTTCATCGCGGCTGCCACTCTACCAGATTCGCCCACGCGCAGCGACGACCAGCGGCGCCATCGCCCCGTCGTCGCCCGCCAGCACCAGCGAATCCATGAGGTTGGTGACGGTGCAGGAGTGGTTGGGGAGCACCCGGACCCGGTCGCCCGGCCGCAGCGGGGAGTCCACGGGCACCCGGCAGGTGGCGTGCTCCTCGGAGAGGCGTTCCACGACGATGGCCGTGTCCGGGACGTCTTCGTTGGCAGACAGGAACACCAGACCGTGCCCCGGGGTGGCGTCAAAACCCCGGCAGCCGTCATTGGTCAAGGTCTTGCTGCCGCAGTCGAGGATCACACGATCCGGTGCCGGGCGGCTCACCACGGACGCCACCACAAACATTGCGCAGTCGGCGATCCTCGCCGAACCCAGTCCGACCTGCGTCCGGTCATAAAACACGTAATTGCCCGGCCGCATCTCGGTGATGCCGTGCTGGGTCGGCGCAAACGACGCCGTCGGGGTCGACCCCACGCTGATCTCGTCCACCTGCACACCGGTTGCACGGAGTTGGCCGGCCAGCCCCCCCATGATCCCGGTTTCGGTGGCAGCGATCGTGGCCAGCTCATCGTGTGACGAGGCGTGGTACGCGTGACCGGCGTGACTCAGGAGGCCCTTGAACGTGAGGCCTGGCAGCGCGGCGATCCGGGTGATCCGTTCGACCAGTCCTGGACTGGCTGGATCCATCCCGCACCGGTGGAAACCGACGTCAATCTTCACCAGGACGTTGAGCTTCTTGCCGGCGCGCACCATGGCCGACGACCAGTCCCGGGCGACGTCCTCGTCGTCGACGATGATCGACAGCGTGACCCTGTCCATCAGTGCGATCGCCCGGTCGGCGTTGGACGGATTGACCGGATACGGAAGGCGAATGTCGGTGATGCCGTGGTCGGCGAACACCTCGGCCTCGCCCAGTTTCGCGCAGCAGATCCCCACCGCGCCCGCCTCAAGCTGCATCCGCGCGATGACCGGGCTCTTGTGCGTCTTTGCGTGTGGCCGCAGCCGCACTCCGGCATGAGTCGCCAGCGCCTGCATGCGCAGGATATTGGCCTTCAGACGCGACGAGGAGACAACGGGGTAGGGGGTGCGAAGAGTGGGCATGGCGTACCGAGTGATTGTAGGGGGTAAAATGCCGGACTGGGGGTACTTGTAATGCGACAGTTTGTGGGACGACGAGTGATGAACGGGGCACTTGCGGCTGCTTTGGCGGTGACGCTGGTGCAGGTGGCGGGTGCGCAGCAGAAGTTTGAACCGCGGTCAGGTCAGGCCGGCAAGGACGTGGTCTGGGTGCCGACGCCGCAGGAAACCGTTGAGCTCATGCTCAACATGGCAAAACTCACCAAAGAAGACTTTCACATGGACCTCGGGTCCGGTGACGGCCGCACGGTGATCACGGCCGCCAAGCGGGGTGCCCGATCCATGGGCATCGAATACAACCCGGACATGGTTTTGTTGTCGAACGAAAACGCGAAGGCCGCCGGTGTGACGGACCGTGTCGAGTTCGTGCAGGCCGATCTCTTCAAGACCGACTTCTCCAAGGCCAACGTGCTCACGTTGTTCCTCCTGCCCGACATCAATCTCCGCATCCGGCCGCAAATTCTCGACATGCGTCCCGGCACGCGTGTCGTCTCCAACACCTTCATGATGGGATCGGGAGACGACGAGTGGGTGCCCGACGAGACGCGCCGTGTGACCGAAGACTGCGTGTCCTGGTGCACCGCGCACCTCTGGATCGTGCCCGCCAAAGTCAACGGGAAGTGGACGATGAATGGGCAGGCGCTGACGCTGAACCAGAAGTTCCAGAACGTCACCGGCACGATGGGCGGCGCAGCGATCTCCGAAGGCAAGCTCAACGGCACCTCGATTACCTTCATCGCCGGCGGCACCACCTACACGGGCACCGTCTCCGCCGACGGCAAGACGATCAAGGGCGCGAACTGGTCCGCAACTCGGTAGTGACAGTGACAGGACGTCGGGTGTCTAAGACGTCGGGTGTCTTTTTCTGCTATCGCTTAGTGCTGAAAAAGACACCCGACGTCCTTTGTCGCAGACACCCGACGTCTTAGACGATCCCAAGCGGTTTTCCCACCTTGTAACCAGGGAAAACCGCGCCTGTGTCCGTGGCTCCGAGGTGGCCGCGGAGGGCTTCCGAGAAGACGTCGCGGAAGTCGGTGGTGATCGCCAGGTCGCGGCCTTCGTAACGTTGCTCACGTTCGAGTCCGGGCCACTTCCCATAAATTTTGCCGCCCTTGACGTTGCCGCCGAGCAACAACATCGCGTTGCCGTGGCCATGGTCGGTGCCGCGCGCGCCGTTTTCGGCCACCGTCCGCCCAAACTCAGACATCGTCAACACCACCACATCGGCCATGCCGTCGCCGAGGTCCTGCGCGAAGGCCGCGATGCCCCCGGCAAAGTCGTCCAGGCGATTGGCGATCTGGGGGCCTTCGTTCGCGTGGTGATCCCAGTTGCCTGATTCGGCGAACGCCACTTCCAGGCCCATGTTCGCGCGGATTAGCTGCGCGATCTGTTTAAGCGCCTGGCCGTAGCCGCTGTTGGGATACACGGCGCCGTTCTGCGGTGTGTACTTTGCGATGTCCACTGATTGCAGTTGTTTGACCGCGTCGAAGGCGTCTTTGCCTGTCGGGCGGAGCATCGCGTCGGCGGCGGCCGCGTACTGCGCCTCGAATGACGCTTGCATCATCTCGCCCGCTTCACCTGCACGGACGCCGAATCGGCCAAGCTGGTCGATGGCCAATGCCGGCGCCTTGCCCTGGAGCGCTCGTGGCAACTGCTGCGTGAGCGACACCGCACGGAACGCGCTGGCCTGTTCGTGTTCCTGTGCATGCAGGTAGCGGTTCAGCCAGCCATCACGGGTGCCCTTGGTGCCCGGTGTGCCACTCTCCATGTAGTCCTGCGCGTCAAAGTGTGACCGCGTGGGATCGTGTGAGCCGGTCGCATTGACGATCGCCAGTTCACCACGTTTGAAGTACTGGTGCAGCGGCGCCATGCGCGGGTGCATGCCGAAGAACCCATCGAGATCGAGCGCTCCGTTGGGCTGACCCGGCTGCGGCACCGCGATCGACGGGCGTGCCTGGTAATACGCCTTTTCGCCGAAGGGCACGATCATGTTGAGCCCGTCCACGGCGCCCCGCTGGAAGATCGTGACCAGCACCTTGCGCTTCGTCTGCGCCGCCTGCGCCGCGCGTTCGAAGAATGCCGGGGCAAAACCCAGACTGAGCATGGCCATGCTGCCGTTCTTGAGGAAAATTCGTCGAGTCAACATGTGGGACTCCTACCGCTTCTGAAACTCTGGGGAACCGAGGGTCAGCGCAATGAGGTGCTGCGGTGACTCGGCTTTGGACAACGTGTCCCTGGTGATCGTCGAGACCGGCGAGGTGATGAGTGTTGTGATGAGTGCATCACGTGTGGCCTCGCTTGTGTCGGGTGCCAACTGGCGCACGTTGACGCGCACGCCTCGGAATCGTCCTCCGGCCAGTTCAATCGCAAAATTCAGGCGTTTGAGCAGTGCGCCGGTGTTCACCCAATCCTCCGCCGTGTCGCCCCAGCCGGTCGGAGGCTGCGCGCCGTAGAGCGGCATGCCCTGGTCGCGGAGCGCCTGCACCAAGGGCTGCACCACGGTCACGTTGGCGCCTGAGGCGCGGACGGCCGATGCCACAAACTCCAGCGGCGTTTTCACCTTGGCGCGACGCGCCTCGGCCGAGAAGAACTCTGGTGAGGTCACGATGGACCGTGTCACCTCACGCAGATCTCCCTTCGAACTGAGGAACACCTTCGCCGCCCGGTCCACCACCGAGGCCGGGGGTTCGTCCGACACAAAACGTCGCGCGAGTTTGGTCGCGATGAACTTCGCAGTGGCGGGATGATTGGCGAGCAGGTCAAGGACGGCCTCGCCATCCTTCTTGCCGCCGCCGGTGATCCTGGTTCCCATGACGACCTTGGGATCGTTGTCGTGCATCTGCGCGTTGAACTGAAACACGCCGCCATCACGTGGTCGATCAATGGTCCAGCCCGTGAACGCCCGCGCGACTGCCACGACATCGGCCTGGCTGTACCCGGCATCCACACCCACGGTGTGCAGCTCCATCAACTCCCGCGCGTAGTTCTCGTTCAGGCCACGGTTGCGTGCCTGCATCAGGCGTTGTTCCTGCTGTTCCCGCTGCTCGTTGGTCTGCTGACGGGCGCCGGCACGGCCACGACCCCGCGCGGCCGTCTGCTGCTGTCGCGCCAGCTGTTCATGGGCCTGACGCTGCGCGGCTTTGGGATCCACGTTCTGGAAGTTGTCCAGATACGTGAGCATGGCCGGGCTCTGCGCCACCGCCCCGAGCATGTCGCGAAAGTTACCCAGCACGTGGGGCCGGATGGATTCGCGCTCGTACTCCGTCAGATACACGCGGACCTGATTTTTGCCGGAGAACACGTTGAAGTGGTTGAACCAGAAGTCCACCAGCGTCTCTTCGAGCTGATGCTCCGAGGTGATCGCACGCACCAGCCGCGCCTGCATCAGGTCCTGCAGAATCTGCTGTTCCTTCTGCCGGGCCGCCTGCAGCTCCGGTGATGCCTGCTGCCGTGTGGGCGGGGCAGGCTGGCCCATCATCATGGTGTCGCCCGTCATGGTTGCCGGAGGCGTTGCCGGTTGCCCGGCGCGACCTGCGGCCTGCTGCTCGGCGCGTCGAATGGCCTCAGCCGGTCCGTAATAGTCGCGCGCTATTTCCTGCGTCGACAGCCCGATGGTCGGGAACGCCGCCAGCCGCTGCGCAAGTGCCGTGTCCGGCGTGCGTTCGGGGTGCAGCTGCTGCTCGATATAGGCGGCCACACCGATCTGTTTCACGCGGTCCACATCCCCGGGCCTGGGACCGTAACCCAGGCGGTTGAGTACGTGCACCACCGTATCGGTGTCTGCGGCAGGAGCCGATTGTCCCGCCAGTGGAACGGCGACGCCAAGACCCACCGCCACCACAGCAGCGATCAGACGCCCGGGAGAAAAAAGGATGGCTTTCATGATGGGTTGGACCGGCATTGGAGAATGATAGTTACATCTGGGATGGAGGATGGAGGATGGAGGATGGGGGATGGGGGAATGATTGATGTGGTTGAGGGCGCGTTGCTCGAACAGGTCCTCGATGACACCTACCCTTTGTGGGGCGAGGGGCTCACCCGGAGAGCGTACGGACAGTGGAATCTGGCCCAGATGAAGACCGCCTGGGGCAAGGAGCACCTCCACAGGGTGGGGTTGGTCGAGGGCGACGAGGTCGTGGTCTCCGCCAAGCGTTACCTGTTCGACGGACTTGTCAACGGGCGGCCGGAGAAAGTGCTCGGGATTGGCGCGGTTTTTAACCCCGAACGTCGTCGTGGCCGGCAACTCGCGCCGCGCCTCATCGACGCGATGCTTGCCGACGGCCAGGCGCGGGGTTGCACGCTGGCGGTCCTCTTCTCTGAAATCGGCGCGCCGTATTACGAACGCCTCGGTTTCACGGCGATTGACCGAACCCTGGTCACCATCGACATTCCCCGAACGCGTCGTGGCGCGCCAGGCACGATGGTGCGCGCAGTGACACCGGCAGACCTGCCGGAAATCGCCAGCATCTCGATGGCCTACGCCACCGGGGCGGGGCTCGCACTTGATCGGACGGCGGAATTTATCGACTTCAGCCTCACGCGGCGTCGGCTTCGCGCCGGCCTTGGCCCCTCTGGTCTGCGCACGCTTGAAGTGTTTGTCGCGGAAGAAGGTTACCGCGCCGCCGCCTACATCGTTGTCAGCCGAGGGCCCGACGGCATGGTGCTCGAAGAGTGTGGGGACCGCGATCCGCGAGGCTCACGCATCGGCGCGATGCTTGAAGCGCTCGTTGAACGTGACCCGTCACACCCCGACCGCACCCTGCGTGCCTGGCTGCCGCCCGGTCTCCACCCACCCCAGGTGCAGTTGCTCAACCCCACACCGGCCCCGGAAGTGATGATGGTGGCTCAGATCCCCCCATCCCCCCCTTCCCCCCTCTCCCCATTTCCCCGTGTCCAATGGTGGTCCACCGACGCCTTCTAAGCGAATGTAACTATTCGG
>CAYRGW010000013.1:0-69742 GCA_964423815.1 uncultured Solibacteraceae bacterium
CCGGTGCCGCCGGCGGACGCGGCGGCGCAGCAATGGCCACACCTGGCGCACCGGCCACACCCGCGGCAGGCCGGGGAACGGGTGCCGCTCCTGCTGCGGCGCCTCGTGACGTGAACGAAGACGGCCCGCCTCCGAACATCGCCGCCAAGGGCGGCCTCTCGGCGCTGCACCATGCGGCGCGTCAGGGGCATGTGGACGTGACGAAGGCGCTCCTTGATGGCGGCGCCAGTCTTAACGAGAAGACCGGTGACGGCCACCCGCCGATTCTGGTGGCGCTCATCAACGGGCAGTTCGACGTCGCGATGGAGTTCATCACGCGTGGTGCGGACGTAAACGTGATCTCCGAAAGCCATGGCGTGACGCCGCTCTGGGCGACCATCAACGCGCGGTGGCAGCCGCGCACACGTTTCCCGCAGCCGCAGGAGATGGACCAGCAGGTGGCGACCTACACGGACGTGATGATCGCGCTGCTCGAGAAGGGCGCCGATCCCAACGCGCGTATTCGTGTGCACCCCTGGTACATGGTCTACACCGACTGTGGCAACGCCAACTGCGGCCTGTCCAACTCCTCTGGCGCGACGGCCTTCTGGCGCGCCGCCTACGGGCTCGACGTGGACGCCATGCGTCTGCTCGTGAAATACGGCGCCGACCCCAACGTGCCGACAATGGCGCAGCGGGCCGGTGGACGAGGCGGCGGTGCTGCGCGTGGTGGTGGGACAGCGCCTGGAGTTCCCACGCTGGATCCGTCCGGCATGTTGCCCGTCCCGTTTGGCGGCCCCGGCGTGTATCCACTTCACGCAGCGGCCGGTGCGGAGTACGGTGAAGGTTTTGCCGGCAACGCCCATCGCCACAAGCCTGAGGGCTGGCTCCCGGCCGTGAAATATCTCGTGGAAGAAATTGGCGCGGACGTGAACTCCCGCGACAGTGACGGCTACACGCCGATGCACCACGCCGCCGCCCGCGGCGACAACGAGATGATTCACTACCTGCTCTCGAAGGGCGCCGATCCCCTCGTCGTCAGCCGCCGTGGCCAGACGACTGTGGACATGGCCAATGGGCCGGTGTCACGCATCTCGCCGTTCCCCGAGACGATCAAACTGCTCGAAGGGCTCGGCGCGAAGAACAACAACCGCTGTCAGTCCTGCTGATTGGCGCTTCGCGCTCCTCAATGAGGCAGTGGGGCAGTGGGGCAGTGGGTGAACCCAAATCAACATGGGGCACTTGTGCCTGTACCGCTCCGCCGGGAATAATGCTCGTCGCCTACGTAGTTCAGGTGTTCGGCTTCGGTCGGCTGCGCGTCAGGCCGACGGAATGGTGCTGTCCACCTAAATGAAGACAGTTACGAACAGAGGGCCTCAATGACAGTTACTCTCCCGTACTTGGCATCGCCGGGTTCGATCAAGGTCTGCTTGGACAAGATCAAAGCGGCGGCAACGCCCGATCGCGTTACTCAGGACTTCGTAATGACGAAGCTTCAAATCAAGGGTGGCACAGGCGCCGCATTGATTCCCTTTCTTAAGAAAATTGGCTTCGTCGCCTCGGACGGTTCCCCGACAGACCTCTACCGGAGATTCCGGAACCACGCCACAGCCGGCGCGGCGGCTGGGAGTGCGGTTCGAACCGGCTACAAGGAGCTCGAGCGGGTCAACGAATATTTCTACGAATTGAATGACAAAGACCTTCTCGCACTGATCGTTCAGGTTACCGGCGCCGAAGCAGGTGATAAGGTCGCCAAACTGACCCTGTCCACGCTGAAAACACTGAAGGCATTCGCGACGTTTGAGCCAGGGGACGCCATTCCAGAAGGAGGCACGAAGGACGGCACAGATCCAGGCGACTCGAGCGACAGGAAGGGAACCCCCAAGGCCGACCATGGTCGTTCGCGTGCACTCAGTCTCTCATACACCATCAACCTCAATCTTCCGGCAACCACGGATCAGGCGGTCTTCAATGCGATCTTTCGCAGTCTGAAAGAACACCTGATTTCTGACAATGAGTAGGAAAGCACTAAGTCGCCTGAAGGCTTTTGGAATGACCACTCAAATGGTCACGGAGGACCTGTCCAGGATTGGATCAACGTTCAACGTTGATCTGGGACACACACCCGCCACCGCACAGACAGTTGAGGACGTCTATTACCCGCAGTTTGACGCCGCGGTACGTGGTGAGGCGTCAGCAATGGCGAAGCATTACGAGATCTTCTATTCGCTGGAGAAGTCGATTCGTACTCTGGTCGCCGGTACGATAGAGGCTGCTGAGAAGACTCCGGAGTGGTGGTCGTCAGCTCGGGTGCCAGCAGCGGTACAGACCGAGGTCTCCGCTCGCGTTCAAAAAGAACTCGATGCTGGAGTTACGCGCCGCTCATTGGACGAGCTGGACTACACAACGTTCGGAGAGCTGTCTGTGATTATTGGTGCGAACTGGGACATCTTCGGTGGTCTCTTCAGTAGCAAAAAGGCAGTGGAGAAGGTTATGGCTAGCCTGAATGCCCTTCGCAATCCCATCGCTCATTGCAGCCCACTTGCGGAAGATGAGCAGTTGAGGCTCCAGCTCACTGTTCGCGATTGGTTCCGGCTGATGGAATAGATGGCTAACACGCCGTGCAGCCGACGGCAGCGCGTGCGATGATGAGCGCCGCCGCGGCTGACGGCTGGGGTCAGCTTGGCCAGATCGAGGCGATGGCCGGAGGTTGCGGGATGACAGCCAGGATCGTGATTGTTGCTCTCGCGTTGTCACTCTGTGGTGCTTGTAGCGCTGCCGTGTGGCAAGGCATCGCCGCCGGGCTTGAAGGGGCGGCCGCCGGTATGCAGGCTTCCGCCGGTGGGCTCGGACTTCCACCTGGGAAGTTGATGATCTTTGGCGGCCAGAACCACTCGACCTACCTCGGCTGTCTCTCCTGCAACGAATACGCCTCGGACTCTCTATTCAATGAATTTGGCTCCCACGGGTCCTCCTACGGAGCCGCGAGCATATTCAACGCCTACGGTTCCTTCGGATCCAAATACTCGAGCACAAGCGCGTGCAACCCATACGCAACCGACCCGCCTGTGATTGTGGATGGTTCTGGAAAGTATTACGGACGCCTCACCGTAAACAGCGCTCGGTCCGACGGGCCGCCGAGCGCCGAACTCCGTGCTTGGTTAGCCGGCGTGTGCAAGTAGAACCAATTAGCGACCGATGCCCGTCGGTAGCCGGACAAGGAGCTCATCAGAATGATCAGATGGTTGTCGGGTGAGTGGCTGCTTCACAACCGGGCCAACGGGGGCACCATCGTGATGCTGCGCGCTGTGTGGATCGCTCAACTGTGCTACCTCGCCGGCATTGTCCTGAGCGAGGCCGTTCGTCCGGGCACCCTTTGGGAGTTTTCTTTGGAGGCCCTGAGGAACGCGGCAGTCAGCAACTGGCCCGTCGCGGTCGGCTCGTTCGCAGCGGCGTATACCGCACTCTACGCAAGATTTGCTTCACAGTGGGCCTATCTCGCAGGTGTCTACAACCAGATCATGGCGGCGAAGGTTAGGGGAATCCAGCAAACAGACGTTGACGTCGTCCGGGCACTGCAGTACTGGGAGGCAGGCTTCATCGAAGACGCAGAGGAGCTGCACTTGGCAACGAAGCCGATGTTTGCGGGCGTTGTCATGTCGTTTCTGGAGGATCCAGGGGTTAGGCAGAAGTACATCGATACGACGGCTGGCGGCTTGCCTCGTTTGCTTGACTTGGAGAGGCGAGTAAAGATTGCGTTCAAAAAAGCCGCCGACCGATACCCGAAAGCGCCAGAGCGAGACACTGCTTCGTTGCCTGCAACAGGTGATCAAGAAACTGGCTAGCGATTGGCGTCCAATTATCAGCAGAGACAGGCCCGCGGAGACTCGAGACCATGCGAATCGAAGACGTCCCCTTCATGACGACCGACTGGCGCACCGTGCCGGCCACCACTCATCCCGGCACGTCCGGCGTGGCGTTGTGGCGCACGGTTGAGCAGGGCAACATCCGTGTGCGCATGGTCGAATACAGCCCTGGCTACCAGGCGGACCATTGGTGTCACCGCGGGCACGTGTTGCTCGTCCTTGAGGGAGAACTCACCACCGAACTCGAAGACGGCAGAGAGGTGGTGCTCACATCGGGGATGAGTTACCAGGTGCAGGACAACGGGATGGCGCACCGATCGCGTACGACCACAGGTGCCAGGCTCTTCATCGTCGATTAGTAGCGCTCGCCGGCGACGCCGTCATTGATCAGCGCCGCAAGGCGGCTCAGATGTTCCGGGCGCAGCTCCACGTGTTGTGACGTCCAGTTTTCCTCCAGACGCTGAATGCTTCGTGTTCCCGGAATCGCGGCGATCGGGAGATCGTGCGACAGCACCCACGCCAACGCGACCTGTGCGGATGTCGCGTGAAGTTCCTTCGCGATTGCAGCGACCATGTCGGCCACACCGATGTTTCGTGCGATGGCTTCGTCGGTGAATCGTGGATTCGTCAGCCGCCAGTCCCCGGGTTCCAGATCCGCGCGTGACCGGATTGCGCCGGACAAAAATCCCCGACCAAGGGGACTGTAGGCGACAAACCCGATGTGCAGGCGGTGAAGCGTCGGCAGAATGTCGGTCTCAACGTCGCGCGACCACAACGAATATTCGGTCTGCAGTGCACTGATGGGATGGATGGTGTGGGCACGGGTGATGGTGTCCGGGTCCGCCTCGGACAGGCCGATGTAGCGAACCTTGCCCGCTTGCACGAGCTCAGCCATGGCGCCGACCGTTTCTTCGATCGGTGTCTTGGGATCGAGACGGTGTTGATAATAGAGGTCGATGTGGTCGGTGCCCAGGCGCTTCAGGGACGCATCACAACACGCCTTCACATAGTCCGCGCCGCCCTTGATGCCCTGCCAGCTGCCGTCATCTCCCCGGGACACGCCAAACTTGGTGGCCACCGTGATCTGATCGCGCCGCCCCTTGAGCGCCTTGGCCAACAGGACCTCATTCGTGAACGGGCCATACATGTCGGCCGTGTCCCAGAACGTGCACCCGATGTCTGCGGCGCGCGCAAGCACGGCAAGGTTGTCGGCTTCCGACGATGAGCCGTAGAAGTCCGACATACCCATGCACCCCAACCCAAGCGCTGGAACACGAAGGCCCTGTGTGCCAAGAGTGACCTGTTTCATGGCTCAACCATACCGGGTGCGGCTGCGGGTATGCCTGCCGATTTCTCCACGCCGCTTGCCTAATCCTGCTTATGCCACGATACTGCGGCGTGTATGGACCTCCACACACTCATCACCCGCGCAGTCCACCAACGCTCGGTCCAGCCGGTGGACAACCTCCTGCTCCTCCGGCAGGCCGCTCCGGGTGTGTTTGAGACCTCGGTGTATGACCCCGTGCTTTGCCTGATCCTGCAGGGACGGAAGATGGTTTCTATCGGCGGTCGGACCGTGTCGTTTGGGCCAGGGGAGTGTCTTCTCGTGACCCACGACCTCCCCGTCCGCTCGCGAATTACGAAGGCACCCTATCTGGCGCTGGTTCTCAGGGTGGACGTCGCCATTATCAGGACACTCTGCGACGATGCCGCAGTGGCGGCGGTCGACAGCGAGCCCGCACGCCCCGCGGAAACACACAGGCCCGATCCCGACATGCTCGATGCGTTGAATCGTTATCTGGCGCTCGCTGACTCGCCGTCGGACGCCAGGGTGCTCGGTCCACTCATCGAGAAGGAGATTCACTACCGCCTGCTGATGGCGCCATTCGGCCGGATGCTTCGTCACCTTGTTCGTCACGACAGCCACGCCAGTGCCGTCGCGCGGGCGATTGGCTACATCCGGCATGACCTCCGTTCACCGATCATGATCCCGGACCTCGCCCGTCGCGTCGGCATGAGCGCGTCTGCGTTTCACAGGAACTTCAAGACGATCACCGCCACGACGCCGCTGCAGTATCAGAAGGAGCTGCGCCTGCTCGAAGCCCAGCGACTCCTGAAGGCCGGCGGCGCCTCAGCCACGACGGCCGCCTACGACGTCGGCTACCAGAGCGCGAGCCAGTTCAGTCGCGAGTACGCGCGCAAGTTCGGTGTGCCGCCAAGCCGGGATTTTGCGCAGGGCGTCACCCCTTGATGCGATAGGACCCATCCTCGAGCCGTTCGCGGTGTGCGTTGTGGCACGACGCACACAGTGGCTGGATCTTCGATGCGGCGTCTTTGGCGGCCGCCCAGTCATTGCTCGCAGCACTCTTGGTCGCCAGGTCTACAAGTGTCACCGCTTCCTTCGCCCAGCCCTGTGCATCGGCCACTGAGCGTTTCGCGAAGAACGCGCTGGTCTCCGCAAAAAATCCGCGCAGCTTGGTGCCTTGTGTCTTCGCCGCCGCGGCGTCGGAGGCTTCGAGCGCCTTGCGCAGTTCACCCAGCGTGGGGTTCACCTGTTTCATCACCGCATCAAACGCGGTCTCTTCAGGTGTGAGCGGAGGAGGCACAAATTTCGCAAGGTCGGTCATCGATCCGTCGACCACCGACGAGGCGAGGATCATGACCTTGCCGGCGTATCGCATCTCGCCGCCGGGGGGCAGGCTCAGCGTGTACCGTGGTGCCTTGGTCTTGAGCACCGCCGGGTCAAACTTCATCACCTCGCCAATGACCGTGACGTATTCACCCATCTTTGCGTGTGTGGTCAGATTGGGCGCGATCACCAGCACGTCATTCATCGCCGATCGTTTCGGGTCCTGATCCATGGAGAACGCAGTCACCCCGAGTGGGGCGTCCACGGTCCCGTAGACGGCCACCACCAGGCCCAGATACCGATCGGGCTGGGCCACCAGTGAGGCGGCGGTGACCGGAATGAGATTCGCCGGGGGCGCCTGCTGCGCACGCACGGCCACGGTGGTGATGAGCAACGCGACGGACAGTCCAACAAACACAGGTGTTCGCACAGTGGTTCTCCTGAATCCGCGCTTATCTTACGATAATGGGCGATGGTCAAAGACGTCCTGCCCCTTGGTCCCCGGTACTACGCCCTTGGTTCCCGCATCGCCACCGCCCTGCGTCACGCGCAGGACACGGACTTCACCGAGTGGGCGGATGGGGAATACCCGATTGACGGCACGGCCGTGCGGGCGCTCGTGCAGCGGTATCAGTCCAAGCCGGACGAAGAAGGGCGCTGGGAGGCCCATCGGCGTCACATCGACCTGCAGATGGTTGTCGAGGGGGAAGAATGTATCGGCATCGCGCCGATCGGCACGATGGAGTCCGAACCCTATGACGAGGCGAAGGACCTGCTCTGGTGCAAGGGCCAGGGCGACGCGGTGACCCTGCGGCCGGGCGACTTCGTGTTGTTGTGGCCGGAGGACGCCCACATGCCGGGCCTGCAACTGAGCGGCCCCGTGGCCGTGACCAAGGTCGTCTACAAAATCGCGGTCGACTGAGCGATCACCGTCAGGATCGCGTCGCCGTATTTTTCCACCTTCGCCGGGCCCAGGCCGTTCACTTCCAGCAGGGCATCGGCTGAACGCGGTTTGGCCGCCGAGAGCGCGGCAATGGTCTTGTCGTGAAGAATCACGTACGGCGGCAGATTCCGCCGCGACGCTTCCTCGCGCCGCCACGCCTTGAGCGCATCCATCAGACTTTCATCGGGATCGGCGTCCGCCGTCGAGGCGGAAGGCGTGGCCCCGCCGCCGGCACGGCCCTGGGCCTTTTTGCCCTTCTTGCCTTTGCCGGCCTTCATCGTGATCTGCGGCACCAGCAGCTCCAGCGACGTCGTGCGCCCCGCCATCACCTCCCGACCGAGCATCGTCAGGCGAACCGTCCTGTAGAGATCGGGCGAACTGGCGACGGCGCCGGCGCCTTCGAGGGCGTCGATCCACTTCTCAATCAACCGGGGATCGTGATCGCGCAGGATGCCGGTTGTGGACAAGTCCACCAGCGACGGCGGCAGATCGTCCGTGTGACCGGTCAGCATCGCCGCAATTTTTCGTCGTCCCCATCGTTCTCCGCCACGCGCGATCCCTGACAGGATCTTGCGCACGTGCAGCATCTGATCGGGATGCAGTGTGCTGCGTCGCAGGCAGTTGCCGCAGGACATACAATCGGCACCCGCGGCCGGGTCGCCGAAATACCGCAGGATCGTGTTGCGGAGGCACGCGGAGGAATCGGCGTACGAGACCATACGTCGAAGCTTGAGCCGTTCCAGTTCAGTCCGGCGACTCAGTTCGTGCGGGTCCAGTGGCTCCGCGTTGTCGGAGTCCTCCTCACTGCGCCGCTCGATCAGAAACTCGCGTGTCTTGACGTCGGCGTAATTCCAGAACAACGTCGCCGTCGCTCGTCGGCCGTCACGCCCGACACGGCCGACCTCCTGGTAATACGCTTCGAGTGATCCGGGGATGTCCTTGTGGACGACGACCTCGAGATCCGGGCGGTCGATGCCCATGCCAAACGCGTTGGTGGCACACACGACGGTGAGGGAGCCGTCGGCGAAGGCCTCCTGCACACGGGTGCGCTCGGTGTCGCTCAGGCCCGCGTGATACGCGGCCGCGGCAAAACCTGCGCCGGCCAGTGTTTCCGCGGCGTCTTCCGCGCTCTTGCGCGTGGACGCATAGACGAGTGCGCGTCGGGACCCGATCAGCTCCGGCAGCAGCGCGCGTTTTTCGCGGTCGCCCGACACGGGACGGACCTGCAGCTCGATGTTGGGGCGATCAAATCCCGACACAAACACCTGCGGGTCGTGCATGTCGAGCAGCGACGTGATGTCGTCACGCACCTCGGGTGTCGCGGTGGCGGTGAAGGCCAGAATGGGTGGACGTCCCGGCTGTCCGTCGCTACGACGCAGGAGTTCAGCGACCGGTGCCAGTCGACGATAGTCGGGTCGAAAGTCGTGGCCCCAGTCGGAGACGCAGTGCGCTTCGTCCACCACAAACCGCGAGATGGGAATGTCGCGAAGCATGTTGACGAAGTGCTGCGAGGCCAGGCGTTCGGGTGCGACATACAGCAGACGCACCCGGCCGGATCGCACATCGGCCAACGCGTCACGCCGCTCGTCAGCCGACTGCATCGAGTGCAGCGCGATCGCCCCAATTCCCCGGCGGACCAGTTCGTCCACCTGATCTTTCATCAACGAAATGAGCGGAGAAACCACCAGACTGACGCCCGGCAGGACCACGGCTGGCAGTTGGAAACACAACGACTTGCCCGCTCCTGTCGGCATGACGGCCAGCAGGTCCGAGCCGTCGATGGCCGCCTGAACGATGGGCGCCTGCGCGGGCCGGAAGGCCGCGTGACCAAAATGGGTGTGCAGGAGGTCGTCGAGATCGAGCATGGCGCCCATCGAGTGTGACAGATTCGTGGCGTCGGAGTGAAAATCCCGCGGCGTGGCGCGGCACGCGGCCATCCGGACTACGCTGATACATGCCCGCGCACGCCCTCGTGGTCGAGGACGAACCTCACATTCGCGAACTTCTGGCCCTGCACCTGGGTCTGGAAGGGGTCACGGTCGCTGAGTGTGCCGACGGCGCCCTGGCCCTGGAGGCCGTCGCCGCCACCAGATTTGATTTGGTTGTGCTCGACCTCATGTTGCCGAAAATCGACGGGCTCACCGTATGCGCGGCCATTCGCCGGTCCACGCTGAACGCGGAGACCCCCGTCCTGATTCTCACGGCCAGGCGCGAAGAGTCCGACACGGTCCTGGGTCTGGAAACCGGTGCCGATGACTACCTGACCAAACCGTTTGGGGTCCGTGAATTCGTGGCGCGTGTACGTGCGTTGTTGCGGCGTCCCCGTCGCGGTGAGACCGGCGCGCCGACGGTGGTCGAGGCCGGCGGGGTCCGTATCGATCCAGCACGACGCCTTGTGCACGTGGACGGGGTGCTGGTCGACCTGACCCCGCACGAGTTTGACGTCCTGCTTCTGCTCGCGTCCGAACCCGGCATCGTGTTCTCCCGCGAGTTGTTGCTGGAACGTGTGTGGAGTCGCGAGACCCACGTGACGGAGCGCTCGGTGGACACGCTGATCAAACGGTTGCGCCAGAAGGTTGAAACCGACGGAGAGGCCCCGGCGCGCATCATCACGGTCTGGGGCACCGGCTACAAGTTCACCGATGGTTGATCTGGTCTGGTATCGCAGCCTCTACTGGCGCATCGCGCTGGGCTTTGTCGGCGTTCTGGCGATTCTGCTTGTCGCCCAGGCGCTGGTGTTTGTGTGGGTCAGCGGCCGCGCCGCGGATGTGTGGCCGGGCCGCACGCCGGCGGAATACGCACAACTGATCGCGACCGACGTGGCGACGGCGCTGGTCGAGCAGCCGGGCCTCGACCTTGAGGCGTACATCAACACCCGGTTTCCCGGAAACTACCGCGCGTTTGTCGTGGTCACTCGTGACCGCCGCGTGGTCTACGGACGTGGAGTGCCGTCGCCCCCGATGATCGGTCGCGCCGCGCTGGTGCGCCTGGGCCTTGAGTCGGGTGATCCCGGCGAACCGCGGGGCAGCCGAGGCGGTCGTGGTGGGCGAGTGGGCGGCCCGCCGCCCGGGTTTGATGCCGGACGCGCAAACGCATTTGTCTTCGCGTCGATCGTGATTGCCGGCAGCCCCGCCGGCATAGTGGCCGTGGCACAAACGCCGCCGCCGATGTGGGCCGCGATCAGCAGCCTCGGTCCCGCTCTGGGCCTTCAGGCGTTTGTGGTCCTTTGTGTCGGCGCGCTTCTGGTCTCCCTCCTTGTCTTCCGCCCCGCGCGTCGGCGACTCAGCAAACTGCAGTCGGCGGTGCAGGCATTTGGCGACGGACGCACCGAAGTGCGTGCGCCTGAGGAGGGCGGCGATGAGGTTGCGGGACTCGCGCGGGCGTTCAACGAGATGGCCGGTCGCCTGGACGAACGCACCCAGGCGCTGATTGAATCGGATCGTGTGCGACGCCAACTTCTCGCCGACGTCTCGCACGAACTGGGTACGCCGCTCTCGGCGATTCGCGGGTACGTCGAGACGCTCTCCATGCCCGACGTCGGCCTCGACGACCCCACCCGTGTCCGTTATCTCGGCATCGTCTCCCAGGAAACCGAGCGCCTCGAACGCATCGTTGGCGACCTCCTCGATCTCGCACGTCTCGAAGGGGGTGGGCAGACGATGGAGAGGAGGATGGTGCCGGTGGGGGCGCTGTTTCAGCGCGTGGAGGACAGACATGGTCCGACCCTGCGCGATGGTCGCGTGCGGCTGGTGACCCACGTGGATCCCGCTGACCTGTCCGTGAGTGGGGACGAGAGTCGCTTGGAGCAGGCCGTGCAGAACCTGGCGGCCAATGCGATTCGCCATACACCTCCTGATGGCCACATCACCCTTCGTGCGCGCGTGGTCGACGATCAGGTGGAGATCTCGATTGAAGACAGCGGGCCTGGTGTGCCGGAAGAGCATCTCGGTCGTGTCTTCGACCGCTTCTACAAGGCGGACGCGTCGCGCACCGGGACGACCACACCCTCCGGTTCCGGCCTCGGCCTCTCCATCGTCCGGGCAATCGTGACCAGGCATGGCGGGACGGTGGAGGTGGAAAACGTCCACGGCGGCGGGGCGCGGTTCACGCTGAGGCTGCCTTCCCGCGGGTGACCTTCTACGTGCGGTAAGCTGAACGGGCCTTCGGGCCCCTGATGACACGAACCGTCCTCCTAGGACTCATCCTTAACGCCGGACTCCTGCTGGGGCTGGCTGTAGTGCTGGATTTGCTCAGCGCCAGAACCAGCCTTGGGCGCACGTGGTTTGGACGGGCGCTTGGTGGCGTGGCGGCAGGCCTGATCGGCATCGGGCTGATGGCCGCGCCGATCTACACCGAACCCGGCCTCCAGTTTGATACACGGTCCGTGCTCCTCTCGATTACGGGTGTGTTCCTTGGTCCGATGGCCACCGTGGTCGCCATGGCCATGACGATCGCGTTTCGCATCTGGCTGGGCGGCGCCTGGCTTGTCGGCATTCTGGTGATCCTGGCCTCTGGTGGCCTGGGACTGATCTGGCGGACCCGGCATCCTCGAACGACAAGTGCCCGCAGCCGTTGGAGCCTGTACGTGCTTGGCATTGTGGTGCACGTCGTGATGCTGGCGCTCATCGCGACCCTCCCCGAGGGGGCCGGGATCCGTGCGCTGCCCGTCATCGCCGGTCCCGTCCTCGTGGTGTTTCCCCTGGTGACGGTCGCGCTTGGGCTGCTGCTGACGCAGCGTCTTGAGCGCGACGCGGTGGTGGCGCGCCTCCGCGCGCACGACGTCGAGCGCGAGCGCCTCATCGCGGCCATTGAACAGTCCGACGACAGCATCGTGATCACGGATGCGTCCGGGGCGATCGAATACGTGAATCCGGCGTTTGTCGCCGTGACCGGGTACACACGCGGCGAGGCGTTTGGCGCCAATCCCCGGATTCTCAAGAGCGGCGAACAGGACGACGAGACGTATCGGCAGATGTGGCAGACCCTGCTCGCGGGGCACACCTGGCGCGGCCGGCTCGTCAACAAACGCAAAGATGGCTCGCACTACGTGGAAGACGCGACGATTTCGCCCGTGCGCGCCACCGATGGACACATCGCCAGCTTTGTGGCGGTGAAACGTGACGTGACGCGTGAGATTGAGATGCAGGCGCAGTATCTCCAGGCACAAAAAATGGAGAGCGTCGGGCGACTGGCCGCCGGCGTTGCGCACGATTTCAACAACCTGCTCACGATCATCAACGGGTCGGCGGAACTCGCGACGTACACGCTGCCACCAGACAATCCGGCCATGGAGGATCTGCGGCAGATTCTGGCGGCGGGTTCCCGCGCCGGCGCGCTCACGCGGCAACTGCTCGCCTTCAGTCGCCAGGATGTGGTGCAGCCGGTGGTGCTTGATCTCGATGAGGTGATCGATGGCTTCAGGAAGATGCTCGCCCGACTGCTCCAGGAACACATCACGCTGGTCGTGCAGGCGGGGCCCGGCCGCGCCAACGTCAAGGCCGATCCAGGCCAGCTTGAGCAGCTCATCCTGAACCTCGCGGTCAACGCTCGTGATGCGATGCCCTCGGGTGGCACACTGCGCATCGAAACAGATGTCGTCGACGTCAGTGCGTCCGACGCGTCGACGTTGCGTCCTCCGGTTGGACCAGGCCGCTACGCGTGTGTGCGCGTGATCGATACCGGCGCCGGCATGGACACGGAGACACAGGCGCATATTTTTGAACCGTTTTTCACCACCAAGTCCATCGGCAAAGGCACGGGCCTCGGACTCGCCACTGTCATGCACATCGTCGAAAAAAGCGGCGGTGGTATTTGTGTCAAGAGCACGGTTGGTCAGGGGACGACGTTCGAGGTGTTCTTTCCGGTAGTGCCCGGCGCCCACACTGGCGATGCGCCGGCCGTTGAGGAGCAGGAGTTGCCCTCGGTGCGGGGCACGGTGCTTGTGGTAGAAGACGAGGAGATGTTGCGGGTCCTCGCCGTGCGCTCCCTCAGTCAGGCAGGATTTACCGTCATCGCTGTGGCCAACGGACGCGAAGGCCTCGACACGGCCCTCGCGCTGGAGGGGCCACTGGACCTGGTGATTACCGATGTGATCATGCCGGAGCTGGGCGGACGTGAGATGGCCAGAATTCTCGCCGTCGAGCGGCCGGCCGTGCCGGTGCTGTACACGTCGGGCTACACCGGCGATCCCGGGCTGGTGGAATGGCTCGGCTCGTCCGGTGCAGCGTTTCTCCCAAAGCCGTATTCACCGGCGGACCTTGTCAAGGCCGCGACGGCTGCGGTGACCGACTCGACAACGCCACGTACACGATGATCGTGACCACGAGGCTCGGCAACGTGCCGCCGACCGACGCGGCCGCATGAAACACCACCACACCGGCCACCCACGCGATCACTCCTGGCGCTGACCAGGCACGCCGGCCGGTGTGCTCCACATACAAATCAGGGACGTGGACGGGGGTGCGACGCACGAGGAAATGTGCGAGCAGCAGACCACCCACCGGCACGAGACATGAGGCGAGCACGAGCGTAAACGATGCAAAACGCTCCAGCCAGCCCATCGAGAACAACCCCAGGAGCGCGCCCACGCCGCCGATGAGCCAGACGCCCGCAGCGCCACTGAGGGCGGGGCGGAGGCTCTTGAGCGCGAGTGCGGACATGTAGATGTTCACGAAGTTCGTGGTGAGGGCGGCCACCGCCACGAGCAAGGCTCCCCACACGCCGAGATTCAGCGCCGTGACCATCGCGCCGGGATCCGACGAGCCGGCGACAGCTGAGGCCACGAGTCCCAGCGGCATGAACCACAACGACGTCAGCGCGAGCCCCAGAAACACGGCGATGCCTGCCGCGCGGGGTGATCGTACAAATCGCGGGTAGTCGGCAAACATCAGTAGCCACGACGCCTGGTAGCCGATCACGATGTCGAGCCCACGCGCGAGGTCCGCCGTGGGAATGGGAGCGGTAGGCCACACCGGTGTGGGCGCCCGCAACACGGCGAGCGTAAACACCGCGCCCGACAACATCAGCAGCGGGACCGCCACCCGGTCGACGATCGCGGCCACTCTCGGCCCCCCCAGCACGATGACCGTCGCCGTCAGGCCAAGCCCGACGCTCCACATCCCAGTCGTGCCCGCGCCGGTGACCTGCGTGGTGATGGACGCGGCGATCACATTGTTCAACGCGATCCAGGCAAAGTTCGTGACAAACAGCAACAGCGCAAGCGCCTGCGCGCCTCCAGTACCAAGTGCCGCTCGTGTGGCCACGATCGAGGGCACCCGCAGCCGTGATCCCACCGGCGCGAGCGCCGCCGTCAACACCGCGCCGCCGATCGCGCCTGTCACAATGACGCCGATGGCCGCCTGGAAGGAGAACGTCGTGGGCAGGCTCGCGCCGACCTGCAACGTGGTGGCGACGATGTTGGCACCGACGAAGATGAGAAACAGATCCAGCGGCGCGCTGGTCTGTTCGTCAGCGCCAATCGGGTCCAGGTCGACCGGGCGCATGGGTCAGCGCGCCGCCCTGAAGAGGGGATCGGCCGAGGCTTCCAGGACCCATCGCAATCGCTGCGGATAGTCCGACGGCAGTCCATCGATGAATGCGCGGACGTCAGCCGCTGTGGCGGCCGACTGGTGCCCGCCGAGTGTGGCGTCCGCCCAGCGTTTCGGGAAAAAAATGTCGCCCGTATTGCGAATCTCAAGCAACAAGCGCAGCGCCGGCAGCACCAGATGATCAACTTCGTCTGCCTTCAACGGATGGTGCAGGTAGTTCATGGCCTCAAGCACCCAGGCCTCACGTCGACGATTGTCGACATTCAAGAACGTCGAAAACAGCCCTTCACGAATCGCGAGGTCCGGCGAGACCGAGGGCCGGACAAAAATGAACCGCGCCTTGCGGTCCGGATTCTTGATACGTGCCTCCTGCGCATCGAGCACGTCCACGCCGCGAAGCGCGAGCTCCATCGCGAGGTCGGCTTCATCGTTTTCCGAAAACGGCAGATCCTCGATGACGACGTCTTTGCGCCAGACGTGTTCGAGCCACTCGACCACCTCCGGGCTCAACGCGGTGTTCTTGATCGCACTGAACCACACACTTTTCTGGCTCGTGCCTGATGCACGCGCCAGTCCCGCGCGCAGCACCGGCTCGATCTGCGTTGCGACCGCCATGCGATCGGCGGCCTTTGTGAAGCGCCAGAACGCGGCCTGCAGGTATCCGAGCTGCCGCACCAGATTCAACTCGTCACGTTCAACGGCCACCGACTGCAGCAGGGATGTGCGAACGGCCTCGGATGAGATGCGCCCTTCGATCATCGATTCCCACAGGGTGACAACCGCGGCGCCGCGAGTGAGCGGATCCACAATCGACGGAATGTCTTCGGCGAGGCGTGTCAGCATGTCGGCCGGCAGGACGAAGTCGCCATAACCCAGCCCGCCACCTGTGGGCAGCACCCATCGCGGTCCGTCGGGGAAGGTTGAGGACGTATGGGAGACCGCAGCCTCGCCCGAGTCGCCGAGCGAGACGTCCACGGTCGCCACGCGATCGCCACCACCAAGCACGATGGAGAGGGTCTGCGGCCATACGAGGGACCGTCCCATGGGGTCCTCGCTGCGCAGACGAAGATCAGTTGTGCCTGCAGCCGGAGTCGTGACCTCAAGATGGATGCGGGGACGACCACGTTCTTCGACCCACGCCCGACTCCACGCGACAAGATCGGTGGGGGTGCGCCTGTCGAGGATGGCAATCAGGTCCGACCACGTTGCGTTGGACATCGCATAGGTCTGCACGTACTCGCGCAGGCCGTCCCGGAACGACCCTTCGCCGATGAGCTGCTCGAGCTGGCGCATGACGATCGGCGCCTTCTGGTAGATGATGGCGCCATAGAGTGAGCCCGCCTCGCTCAAGTTCGCCAACGGCTGGCGGATCGGGTTGGCGCCGGCCGTGCGATCCACATCGTACGCGGCCGGGTAGTGCGAGTAGAGAAACCGCAGCGGGTGATTCACCTCGGGGAACGACGGGTTCACAATCTTCGCCGCCATGAAGTTGGCGAAGACCTCCTTCATCCAGACGTCGTTGAACCAGCGCATGGTGACGAGATCGCCGAACCACATGTGCGCCGTTTCATGCGCGATCAGGCTGGCGCGGCCGAGCCGTTGATTCTGGGTAGCGGACTCGTCGAGCAGCAGTGACGACTGGTTGTAGAACACCGCTCCGGCGTGTTCCATGCCGCCGAACTGGAACGACGGGATGAGCACAAAGTCGAACTTGCCGAAGGCGTAGGGGCTCGCGGTGTAGTCCTCAAGCCAGGCGACCGACGACGCGTGCAGGTCAAACACGGCGTCGACGTTGCGCTTCACCTTGGCCGCATCGGTCTCGCGATGGAACATGCGGAAGGTGCGGCCAGCGCGTTCGGCCGTCTCCACGCTGAACTTGCCGGCGGCGAACGCCACCAGGTAGGTCGGCAGCGGTTCCGTCTTTGCAAAGATGATTTCGGTGCGCCCATCGCTCTCGACTCGCCCCGTCTCCGCGCCGTTGGCGACCGCCACCCAATCGTTCGGCACATTGAGTGACACCACCCATCGACCCTTCAGGTTGGGCTGGTCAAACACCGGCAGCGCCAGCGACGCGCGGGCCGGCACAAACAGCGTGTAGAGCAGCTCGTCCTGACGATTCAGCGACTCGTCGCCGGCGATGAACACAAACGTGATCTCGTTTTCCGCGTCGCCCCGCAGCAGCGCGGCCGGAACCACCAGGTGACCGTCGCGTGACACGACCTCGGAGGTCGCGGATCCGTTCACCCGTGCGCTGAGCAACTTTTCGGCTGGTTGAGCGAAGTCAAAGGCCAGGTCGTGGTCTGCGCTGCCAAGGGTGAAGCGGGCGGTGAGCTGGCCACGCACGGGTTCGGTGCGGGTCGCCGGCACCATGAACGACGCTTCGTAGGTGAGGTCGCGCACTCTCGCCGCGCGGTCCTCGGCCATCACTTCGGAAATGCCGGGGCCGATGATCGGTGCCGACCCGGCGTTACGCGAGAGATACATGAGGGTGGCCACGGCGGCGACGAGGACAACGGCAACGAGGAAGGTCAGCAGATGACGGCCCATGTGCAGATTCTATGGGCTGTGGCATCCTACAAGTGTGGACAACCCAAACAAGCTGAACAAGACCGACGCCGAGTGGCAGGCCATCCTGACGCCCGATCAATACCGGGTGTTGCGGCAACACGGCACGGAGGCGCGGGGCGCCAGCCCGCTCAACCTGGAGAAGCGGGACGGGATCTTCAAGTGTGCCGGGTGCGGCACGGCACTGTTCCCCTCGGGGACCAAATACGAGAGCGGGTCCGGCTGGCCGAGTTTTTATGACGCGTTGCCCGGGGTCATCACGACCAGGACGGACACGACCCATGGCATGGTCCGGACCGAGGCCATCTGCGCGACGTGTGGCGGCCACCTGGGCCATGTATTCCCGGATGGACCCCGCCCGACCGGCCAGCGGTACTGCATGAACGGTGTGGCGCTCGCCTTTGAGCCCAGCGCCGGAACCGACCCGAAGGAGCCGACCTCGTGACCCACACGGTCCTTGGCACGCCGATCGATCAGCCAGTCCAGGCCGGCCACGAAGAGGCTGTGTTCGGCATGGGCTGTTTCTGGGGCGCGGAGCGGAAGTTCTGGACGATCCCTGGCGTCATCACCACGTCGGTGGGGTACGCGGGTGGAGCGCGCAAGGACCCGACGTATCAGCAGGTGTGCTCGGGGGCGACCGGACATGCCGAGGTGGTGCGTGTCGTGTTTGATCCGGCAAAGGTGTCGTTTGATGACCTGCTGCGCGTGTTCTGGGAAAATCACGACCCGACGCAGGGCAACCGGCAGGGCAACGACGTGGGCACGCAGTATCGGTCTGCGATCTTCACGTATTCGCCCGAACAACGTGCGGCGGCTGATGCGTCCAAACGTGAGTACGAAGCACGCCTGGCGCAGCACCGTTTTGGTCCCATCACCACGCAGATCGCCGACGCCCCGCCGTATTACCTCGCCGAGGAATACCACCAGCAGTACCTCGACAAGAACCCCAACGGCTATTGCGGCATCGGCGGCACGGGCGTCACCTGCGGCTGATCGCAAACAGGTGGTGCTGGCCGCGGATGAACATCGTGCCGGCGGCGAGCGCGGGTGTGGCCATGAGCGGTTCGCCCATGACGTTGGTCGCCAGGATTTCGAACGTCGGGCCGGCGCGGACAACAAACACCTCGCCGTCTTCGCTGGACAGATACAACTTGCCGTCGGCGGCGACTGGTGAGGCGCTGAAGCCGCTGCCCTGATGATTCAGGCGCTGGCGATACACCTCGGCACCGGTGGCGGCGTCGTAAGCGTCCAGCAGTCCCTGATTCGAGAGCACATACAGGTGCCCGTTGTAGATGATGGGCGTCGGCATGTACGACCCACGCGCCGTTTTGTACCACGCCAGTGATTGGGCCGCGCCCGGTGTGCCGGGTGTGATGTCGCCTTGTGCGCCCGGCCGAATCGCGAAGATCGGACGCTCGGGCGCGCGACCGCTGGCGACGATGATGAGTGAGTCGGTGAAGATCGGTGTCGGTGCGGTGATCATCGAGCTGCCGCCCGCACGCCACAACTCGCGGCCGGTCGCGGGGTCGTAGCCACGAACACGTTTCGGGGAATTGGTGACCAGTTCCGTGCGGGTGCCCGGGCGGGTGCTCCGGTAGACCGTCGGTGTCGCCCACGACGAGAGGTCGTCACGTTCCGCGCGCCAGAGGTCTTTGCCCGTCTTCGCATCAAGCGCGAGCAGGAACGACCCCTTCTGTTGATCGCCCTGCACAAACACGCGGCCGTCCTCGATGATCGGCGAACTGGCCACGCCCCATTCGAACTCGGGCGCGTCGTAGGCGCCGACATCGAGTCTCCCCAGATCGCGGGACCAGAGCGGCGTCCCCTGCATGTCAAACGCATACAGGCCCTGTGATCCGAACCACGCGACCACGATCCGCCCGTCGGTGGCGGGCGTCGCGCTTGCGTAGGTGGACTTCACATGCCGGACTTCCTTCGGGACGCCTTCGTATGCCACACGCTCCCAGGCGATGGTGCCTGTGGAGCGGTCGATGGCGTAGAGCATCCACTTATGGACGCTCTTGTCATCGGAGGCTGTGCCGTCACCATAGAGGCCCGGCTTGAACGTCGCGTCTGTTTTGCTGCTCACGGCAGACGTCACATAAAGGCGGTCACCCCACACGATCGGACTGGCGTGTGAGAGCCCTGGAATCTTCACCTTCCACGTGATGTTGGTGCCCGACGCGGCCCACGTGTCGGGCAACTTCATGCCGTCGGCCACACCGGCGGCCGCCGTGCCACGAAACTGCGGCCACGCAACCGTTGCCGTCTGGCTCGAGACCAGCGCAGTGGCCGCCACGCACAACAGGGTGACCGAGAGGCGATACCGTGTGGACATCGGCAGAGTGTATGACGTCGGGTGTCTTTTTCCGCTCTCAGCAATGCAGAAAAAGACACCCGACGTTTTTAACACGTCTTTAACAGATCAGAACTCGATCAGGAACCCGACCGAGGGAATGCGCGGGATGAGTTTCTCCGTGTAGAACACCGCCTCGAGGCCGGGCCGACGGAAGAACCCATCCGCCTGGCCGAGGTTGCGGCGGCCGAGCGCATTCACCACTTCCGCAAACAGCGTCAGGCGGCGGCTTTTGATCACGAACGTGCGATTGGCGCGCAGGTCGAGGCGCACGTACCAGGGGAGCCGCACCTGATTGCGCGTGTCGCCGAGGAACAGGCTGGACGTGTCGCCACGAAAGTAGCCGACCATCGGCACGTTGCTTCCGACGCGCAGCTTGGCGTTCACCGCCGATCGATACGACAGCCGCTGCTGCAGGAACACGTTGATGGTGTGCCGCTGGTCGTAGTCGCCGTCGAACTGCTCGGCGCTGACACGATCGGTGTACCGCGTGTGCGCCCACGTGTAGGCGACCCAGCCAGTCAGTCCTGACGCGCCGGGGGATACAAATCGCTGAAACAAGACGTCGACTCCGCGGCTGGTGCCGTCAAGACGTGAACCCGCGATCGGAAAATCAGCGTCGCCAAAGACGCTTCCCCCGACCAACCGCTCCTCGCCGAGTGGTCGCAGGATATTTGCCTCGCGTCGATGGAACGTCGTCACCTGCACCCGGCCACTCCGCCCGAGGCGGAGCTCGAGACTGCCATCGATGCCCCGCGCACGTTCGATCTCCACTTCCGTGGGATTGGCTTGTATGGCTTCCAGCGGCGGCAGTTGGCGTGACTCCCCGGCGCTGACCCGTGCGGTCACGCGACCGATGCGATGTTCCGCGAGCACCCACGGCGCGATCCAGGTGTCGTCAGGTTGTTCGGCCTTCACCGCGCGGAGGCCGACGACGATCCCGGAGTTCGAGAGACGAAGGGTCGTCTGCCCCCACGACGCAAACACCCGGCGCGACCCCTCCAGGGTGCGTGACGCGATCAGCCGAAGCGACGAACCCGACGTCCGGTACCGCGAGAGCGTCTGATCGAGGTCCGTCTCTGTCGCGTGGGCGCCCGCCTCGAGCAGCCAGCGCGTACCCACGGCGCGTGATACATCCCCGCGCCACATTGCCATGGTCGTCACACCGCGGCCGAGCGCCTGTCCACGCATGCCCGTGTTGGTGAAGTGACTGGTGGTGATCGACACACGTTGTTGAAGGGTCAGAGCGTCACCGGTGTACATCCACACGAGCGACGCGAGGCCGCCGGTCGAGACAGCCTTGTGCAATCCGTTCGCGACCGAGGTCTCCGGCTCGCGATAGATCGCCTCACCACCGGTGAGCACCAGTTGCAGTTGTTGCCGACGCCCGAGGTCCACGGTGAACTTGCTCTGCGCGTCCGTAAATCCGATCGTGCTGACGATTTCGGGATCCAGTTTGCGGATCAGCCAGTCCACATAACTTTTGCGGACGGAGAAGAGCCAGGCACCCCGTCCGCCCCGTCCGAGCGGGCCCTCAAGCACGATGGCCGCACTGGTGCCGCTCACAGTGCCGCGCACATGCGCGCGGTCGCGTGATCCGGATCGCAGCCCGAACTCGAGCGTGGCCCCAATCCACTCGCCGTGGCGCTGCGTGTGTGGACCCGACAACAGGGACGCGCGTTCGAGCAGGTCCGCATTCACCATCGCAAGCGACCCGGTGTCATCGCGGCCACGTACGGCATGGAGCAGCAGCGGAGACGGCGTGTCATCAATCACCAGGCCCACGTGCCGGAACGCCGATCCGCGCACCGAAAACTCCGCCTGAAAATCGTCGCCGGTCACGACCCCCGGCAGCGTCTGCACCGCGCGCATGGGATCGTCCGTGGCGATGCCGCGCAAATCCTGGATCGCGGCCGACCCCAGCGTCGCCTGCGACGACACCCCGACCTCGCGACTGGTCGGCGGCGCGGCCGCCACCGTCACCTCTTCCTGATACGCCCCCGTGCCTTCGGTCATCGGAATGGTCATCACCAGCGGCGTGCCACTGGTCACCACCACGCCCCGCCGCACAAACGTGTACCCGATGGTCGACACGGTCAACACATACGCCCCGGGTCTCACACTCGGGAATCGAACGATGCCCGCGGCGTCGGTGTCGGCCGAGTACACGATACGTGTGGCATCGTCTGGCGACTGCAACTGGACGCGCACACCTGGCAGCGGTGCCTGGGTTCGGGCGTCGAGCACGGTGAACTGCGCAGCGTCCACACCTGACGCCATCCCGAGCCAGAGGCTCAGTACGAGCAGGATCACCCGGCCTCCACCGCATCGTCCTGCTGGTCTTCAAGTGAACGGGGCCCGCGTGTGTCGCGTGCGTCCCTGCTGTCGGTTCGGGGTTCGGGCACCGGCGGCGGCGCACTGAAATCCCCCACACGCATGAGTTCGTCGGTGACGTAGTCGAGCGCCGGATCATCGGTGCGCGCGAGTAACGCTTCCAAGGGTGAGCGTGGCGCCTCCAGCACTTCCCGATGCTGCATCGTCGGCCACGTGCCGTCGGATCGGCGGGGGACGTAGCGGCACCAGAAGCCGACGTGCCACCGGAGGAAGTCGCGGACACGTTCACGGCCGAAGTCGTCGCCGCCCCAGTGGGCAAGCGCCAGCTCCACGTAACGGCGGTACAGCGTCACCCGTTCGTCGGCGGTGATGTCCCAGTACCCGTCGGTCACCTCGCGAAAGATCCACGGTTTGATGAGAGCTCCGCGCGCCGTCATCACGGCCGCACAGCCGGAGTTGGTCAGATGGTCGTGCACATCGTGGGGAAACAGGAGATCGCCGTTGCCGACGACGGGCACGGGGATCGCGGCGGCAATTTCGGCGATCGCCTGCCAATCGGCCGGATGGCGATACCGCGCCTCTCGTGTGCGTCCGTGCACAAACACGCCGTCCGCACCGCCCTCGACCGCCGCTTTGGCCAGCTCGAGATAGTTCAACTGGTCGGCTTTCCAGCCAAGGCGAATTTTTACCGTGACCGGCACCTTCACGGCGGCCTTCATCGTTTCCACGATCTTGCGCACACGCGACGGCTGACGCCCGAGTGCCGCGCCCAGACCCATACGTGTGAAGTGGTCGATGGGGCAGCCGAGGTTGATATCCACAAAATCCGCGCCGCGGGCTTCGACGAGTGCGGCGGCCCACGCCATCTCCTCGGGTTTATTCCCTGCGAGCTGGACGGCAAACACCGGTTCGTCGGGCGCGCGGCGGATCAGGGCAAATTCACTGCGCTTGCGCTGTTTGAGACGACGGGCGACCACCATCTCGCTGATGAGGACACGGGCACCCAGCTCCATGCAGAGCTGGCGAAAGGGCAGGTTGGAACCTTTGGTCATGGGCGCCGCAATGAGCGCGCCGGAGACAAGAGACAAAAACGTTCGGTCGTTCGACATGTGCATTGATTATTGTTCTTTGTGGATGTTGGTGCCGCTTCCAGTTGATGACCATCTGTCGCGCATTCGGGCGGCGTTGTCCGCCCAACGCGCCGTGGTCGTGGTGGCCGCGCCCGGTGCCGGCAAGACCACGCGTGTGCCTCCCGCACTGGTGGAGGACGGCCCGGTGCTGGTCCTGCAGCCCCGGCGCGTCGCCGCGAGGGCGATTGCCCGTCGCATCGCGGACGAACGTGGATGGATGGTCGGGCGTGAGGTCGGATGGCATGTACGGTTTGACCGGCGTGTGTCGGCAGAGACGCGACTGACGATTGCGACTGAGGGCGTACTGACGGCGATGCTCCACCAGGACCCGCTGCTCTCCTCGATTCGGACGGTGGTGCTCGACGAGTTTCACGAGCGCAGCATCCATGCCGATCTCGGGCTGGCGCTGGTGAAGCAGGCCTGGATGGCGCGTGACGACCTGCGCGTGGTGGTCATGTCGGCGACGATCGACCCTTCTCGGGTCTCGGCCTTCCTGCGTGAGTGCCCGGTGATCGATGTGCCCGGCCGCCAGTTCCCGCTGGAGGTGTCGCATCTGGCCGGGATCACGGTTGCCGAGGCCGCCCGGCGTGCCGTCGCGGCGACCAATGGGGCCGTGTTGTGTTTTCTGCCGGGCGCGCGTGAGATTCAGGACGCCGCGCGGTCGCTGCAGGGTGTGCCGTGGCCGGTGTTGCCGCTGCATGGTGGTCTTGATGCCGATGAGCAGGATCGCGCGCTGACTCCGGGCGACGGCCCGCGCATCGTGCTGGCCACCAACCTCGCGGAAACCACGCTCACCGTGCCCGACGTCACGGCCGTGGTCGACACCGGTCTGCAGAAGGTCGCGCGGTACGACGCGGGTCGCGCGGTGGATACGCTCGTGACGGAGCGCATCACGCGCGATTCGGCCGATCAGCGCGCCGGGCGCGCGGGCCGTACCCAGGCCGGCGTCGTGTTCCGGCTGTGGGACGCCCGCGACCGCCTGCGGCCCCACCGCGAGCCGGAAATCCTGCGCGTCGATCTCGCTGGTCCGGTCCTCGACGTGGCGGCCTGGGGCGGCGATCCCCGGCAGTTCGAGTGGTTTGAGGCGCCGCCCGCGCACGCGGTTGACGCGGCCGTTGACCTGCTGGTCCGCCTCGGCGCACTCGACGCGCGCGGTCAGGTGACGGCCGACGGGCACGCCATGCGTCGTCTGCCGCTGCACCCGCGGCTGGCGCGGCTGCTCCTCTCCGCCGGGCGCTCACCACGCGCCGCGCGGGTGTGTGCGTGCCTCTCTGACGGCGTGCGTATGCGGGCCGTCCTCGCAGGGGAGACGCGGGAGTCTGATGTGGACGTGTTTGGTGATGAGTCCACGTTGCCGCCGCATCTGCGACCAGTGGTGCGGCAACTCACCGGCCCTAACGCCGCAGAAAGCAGCGACGCGGACCTCCGGCGGGCCGTCCTCGACGCCTACCCCGATCGGGTGGCCCGGCGCAGGGCCGCTGGCAAGGACACCTTCCTCCTGGCGTCCGGCACCGGCGCCACACTCGCCCGCGAGAGCGGCGTTCGCCACGCCGAGTTCATCGTCGCGGTCGATGTCGGAAGCCTCGCCAACGGCGACACCCTGATTCGCCTCGCCAGTGGTGTAGACGCCGACTGGCTCACCCCGACACACTCCGAGGTCACCCACACGCTGGTGGCCTCCACTGGTACCGTGCGGGCCACCCGGGTCGATCGGTATGGGGCCGTGGTGCTGCGCGAACACATCGTGTCGCCGGACCCGGACGAGGCGAAGCGGGTGCTCGCCGAGGCGTACCTGCAGCGTGAACCCAGCGAACGGGACGCACGCCTGAGACGACGGCTGGCGTTTGCCGGCCTTGAGGTGGACCTGGTGGAGTTGGCGAAAAACGCGCTCGCCGGCGTGTCTCGTCTGGACGAGGTCCACCTCGAATCGCACCTGCCCGGTCGACTTCGTGCGGATCTGGCGCGCCTGGCGCCTGACGTCCTGCGTGTGCCCAGCGGTCGCGAACATCCGATCGTGTACCGCGAGGATGGCGCCATCGAGGTCGCGCTCAAATTGCAGGAGGTGTTTGGGCTCGCCGACACGCCCAGATTGGGCCCCAGGGCGGTCCCTGTGACCTTTGTGCTGCTGGCGCCCAATCAACGCCCGGTGCAGGTCACCCGTGACCTCAAGAGTTTCTGGACGCGTGGATATCCTGAGGTGCGGAAGGAGCTCCGGGGGCGATATCCCAAACATCCCTGGCCCGACGATCCCTGGACGGCCACACCCACCCATCGTGCGCGGCGGCAGGTGACGTGATTTTCCGATAGAGTTTCGCCGTGGCACTTCGGAAGAACCAGACTCCGTTGCGTGAGAGTTTGCGCGCGTTCGTCGCTGAGCGACATCCGTTCGGATTACCGGCCGTGCTCGGCGCGTTTGACGCGCTGAATGCGACCGACCTGACCCGCATCCGCGCCCACCTGCGCAAGGTGCTGCCCGACGCCATCCGTACCCATCTCACCAGCCTGGCCTACCCCAGCGTGGAAACCACCCCGGGCGTGACCAGCGAGACACGCGCAGTCCACGCGGCCACCGAACTCATCGAGGCGGTGGACGGATTCTTCGCGCGGTCACTCGTGGCGGGCAGTCTCACCGACGATGAGCGGCGGGAGATGTGGCGCGGCATGGTGTTGACGCGCGCGGTGGACAATCGGCTCAAGCAGTTCTTTTCCGGCGGGGAAGTGCGCTACGGCGCCACCTCGTTTCAGGGCAAAGGTTTCCGCTCACTCGGACAGGAAGCAATTTACGCCGCACCGCTGCGATTGAAGCGTGGGCCCGAATGGCGGTCCGATGAGGGCGAGTGGCGCGGCGATGTAGTCGCGCCGCTGATTCGTGACCTCGGCGCGGCCCTGGCGATGCGGGGCGACGGCGACGCCGTCCGTGCGGTGCTGAGCGCGCAGATGGGCAAGGCCGGTCCGCCGATGGACGGGCGCGATCTGCACGTCGGCGATTTTTCCTGGGGGGTGTTGCCCGCGTCGGCCCCGCTGTCGATCAGCACGTTGACGGCGGCCGGGATGGGATTTGCGTTTGCGCAGACCAAGGCGCAGCGCATCGCGGTGTCGTTTATCGGCGAGGGCGGGTCGTCACTCGGCGAATGGCACGAGGCGATCAACCTGTGCGCCGCGCGCCGCCTGCCGGTGATCTTCTGTCTGCAGAACAATCAGACGGCGTTGTCGACCCCCGTGGCCGACCAGTCCGCCGTGCGTGTGTTTGCCGACAAGGCGATCGGCTACGGCATTCCCGGCATCACCATCGACGGCACCGATCCCGAAGCCGTGATGGCCGCGTTTACGTGGGCGGCCGATCGCGCCCGCGCCGGGCAGGGGCCCGCGCTCCTCGAGCTGGTCGCGATGCGGATGTGTGGACACGCCCATCACGACGACATGTTGTACCTGGGCAAGGACCCCCATCCCGGATGGGACTATCCCGCGCTCACGCCCCAGGGCTACGCCAATCCCGAGCTGTACGCGTTCTGGAGCGAACGTGATCCGATCAAACGGTACGCCCAGCGACTGATCGCCCGTGGCGTCATGACGGCCGACGATGTCACGCGGATCAAGGCGGAGATCGAAGCCCTTGTGGAGACGGAAGCGCAGGCGGTGATTGCCGCCCCGTGGCCGGATGCGGCGAACGTCACCGTGGGTGTCTTCAAGGACGACACGGTCGATCGTCGCCGTATTGAGGTGCTTGATCCGGACGTGCGGCGTGAGCGCCAGCCGTCGATCACACCGCTCATCGTCGAGGACGCGCCGCCGTTTGATCGCAAGGGCACGACGCTCCTCGAAGCGGTGATGATGGGCGTGGGTGACGCACTCGCGGCAGACCCGCGGACATTTGTATTCGGTGAAGACTGCGGTGGGCACTATGGCAATGCGTTTTTGCTGCTGCGTCCGCTCCTCAAGGACTACGGCGACCGCATCCTGAACGCGCCGCTGGCCGAAGGGGCCGTGCTGGGCGCGTGTGTGGGCGCGGCTCTGGCGGGTCTGCGACCGATTGGCGAGATCCAGTTCAACGATTTTGTGGCGACGGGATTTAATCAACTCGTCAACAACGCCGCGAAGATCCGGTACCGCTGGGGCGGGGAAGTGCCGATGGTGGTACGCATGCCGTGGGGCGGGTTGCGCCATGCGGGGCCCTACCATTCACAGAACACCGAACCGTGGTTTTACCGCACGCCCGGGTTGAAGATTGTGTGTCCGTCCACGCCCCACGATGCACGCGCCATGATGGCGGCGGCCGTCGCCGATCCTGACCCGGTGCTGTACTACGAACACATTGCGCTCTATCGCGATCCACGCGTGAAGCAGTTGCTCGACCCTGCCGCGCCTGCGCCGCTGCCCATTGGGCAGGCGGCCCTGCGACGTGCGGGCAAGGACCTCGCGATCATTTCGTACGGAGCCTATGTCCACGTCGGCCTCAGAGTGGCCGAGCGACTCGCAGTCGACGGCATCGAGGCATCCGTGCTCGACCTGCGCACCATCGCGCCGATCGATCGTGCATCGGTGCTCGCGCTGGCGCGACAGACCGGTCGTGTGCTGATTCTGCAGGAGGATTCGCGCACCGGCGGCATTGGCGAATCACTCGCGGCCATCATTCAGGAAGAGGCCTTTGAGTGGCTGGACGCGCCCGTGCGTATCGTCGGCGCGCTTGATACGCCGGTGCCGTATTCGCCGCCGCTCGAAGATGTGTTCCTGCCCACCGAGGCGGATGTGGAACGCGCGGCCCGATGTCTCATGTCGTACTGATTCGCCGGCTGCTCTGGCTGGTCGCGGCGGCCAGCCTGACCTTTGGTGTCTGGAAGTCGCTGCAACCGGCGGCGCTCGTGGATTTTCAGCGCGTCGTTGGCTGGTCCACGCAACTCGAAGCCGGCTCGTCACCGTACGTGGGCGAGAGCGAGACGGACTATCCCCCGTGGGCGCTGATCACGATCCCACCGCTGGACTCGCTCCCATCCCCCGCTCAGGCCCCCTTCTGGATCGGCTTCAACGTCCTTCTTGCGTGCGGGATCGCAGTGCTCCTGACGCGCGACCTGGAAACGCCGCACCCACTCCTGCTCCCGTTGCTCCTGGCCGCGAGCCCGTTCCGTGTGCTCGGGCAGTTCAGCATCTACTCGTTTGCCTTCGCCCTCACCGGGGCGCGCCACCCATCGCCGGTGATGGGCGGTGTGTTGCTTGGTCTGGGACTTATGAAGCCGCAGGTGGGGGGCGCGATCCTGCTTGCGCATGTGTTGATGCGCGACTGGACACGCGTGGGCGTGGCGCTCTGTGTGCCGCTGGTCTTGACGCTGGTCGCCGGCGTCCTGACGTCCACCTCACCGATCCAACTGCTCGGCGACTACGTGCGTGTGCTGGATGTCGTCCACGGGGCGGACGTGGGGCTGCCCGGGCACACCGAACTGAAGGCCTGGCTTGCGCCCATCATTCCTGCCGTGACCACACTTCCGGGTGCGGCGGTTCTGGCGGCGATCCTGCTCGCCCCCGTGGCCGTCGTCGCGTGGCGGCATCGCGGACCGTGGAGTTCCGACCGCCAGCTCGAGCTGTACGCCCTCTGCGGCGTGGTCTCACTGCTGTCGGTGCGCCATTTGTCCTACGACTTCCTGCTGATCCTGCCTGTCGTGGTCGCGTGGCGACTGGGACCCCGTCTCCCGTGGCTGGTCACCTCGGGGCTGCTGATCGCCCAGGTGCCGGGCTGGTGGCGGCGGGTGTTCGCGCCCGTGGGATGGCCGGCCGAATTCGGGCTCGTGCTCGAGTTGGACCGGGTCCTCTGTATCGCCCTGTTTGGCCTGCTCTCGTGGCGTTTAATAAGACTTAATGTGACAGAATAGACACTCATTTCTGTGACTCACGGGGCGAAGCTGTGTACAGGTGGCGTATGCTTGTCGTATCAAATTTGTGAGGCTTATGTCCAAAATCCTGGTGAGAACCGCGGTCATTCTGCTTGTTTTCGCGGTTTGTCCGGCCGCCGCCCAGGACTGGCGTCGTCCCGACCCCAAAGCGGAGCCGTGGCGGGACGCCCGTCTTCGGTTGGGGCCGATCTTTTTTAACCCGACGTTCCAGATTAAGGACCTCGGCCGGGATGACAACGTTTTTAACGATACCGAGGATGCCGCGCGTCAGGACCTGACCGGCACGTTGGCGATGACCTCGTTGGCGGGGCTGCAGGCGCGGGCGTTTCTTTTCACGGCCGAACAGTCCAACAGCTACACCTGGTATCGCACCTACACCTCTGAACGGTCGGTGGATGGTGCGTTGAAGTTGATTGGACAGTTGCGGCTGGGGTTCATCCGGCCGTGGGTCGGGTGGGAACGCGCTGAGACCCACGCGCGCGGCGGGTTTGAAATTGACGCGCGTGCCGGCCGTGAGACGCCGTCGTGGGAGGCGGGCTCTGACGTGCAGTTGGGATGGCGGCTGGGCCTGACGGGGGTGTACCGCAAGAGTGAACTTAAGTACGCCGAGGGCGAGTTCTACGACGGCGTCGACCTCGGGGCTGCGCTGGACCGCAAGTCCGAGTCAATGGTGGGGTACGGTCGCCTGGAGTTGACCGACTGGACGAGCGCAATCGGCGGCGTGGAACACAACCGGCTCCGATATACCCAGGCCACCATTCGCGACTCTGACGACATCTACTACTTCGGCGGGGTCGAGTCGTCAACGGAGTCCCCGCTGGGGCTGAATCTGCGGGCGGGCTGGTACGAACAGCGCCACAAGGACCCGACCGTGATTGGGTTTGAAGGGCTGGTGGCGAATGGCTCCATGACCTTCATCGTGCAGGACTTCATGCAGGTCTCGTTGGGGGCCGATCGGAGCATCGGTCAGTCCTACGAGGAGATCTATCCCTACTACATCGAGCAGGGGGGCGAAGCGCGCACCACGATTCGTTTTTCGGAACACTTCGACCTGAAGTTTGACGCCAAGGCGAAGTGGCTCCGGTATCGCGAGACGTTTACGGGCGAAGACCTGCCGCGCCTCGATCGCTCGCTCGTGGCCGGCGCGGAGTTTGGGTATTACTTCGGCGGAGCCTCGGGGACGCGGGTGGGAATCCGATACGAGCTGGCGAAACGAAACTCGCCGGTGGATTTGAAGAACTACACGCGCAGTCGTGTGTATTCCGACTTCCGCTTGTCGTTCTAGGCAGCGGCAGTCGCCAGAGGTGGAGAGCAAAAGCATGAAGAAGGGTGTTGTCGGGATCGCCGGATTGTTGGCCGTCATGGTGTGGGCGCCCCTGCTCGGGGCGTTTCAGGCCACGCAGGCAGGACAGGCGCAGCCTCCTGTGGCCCCACTGTCGCGTGAGTTTGCGCCCAAGCCGTATACGGTTGCCGCGGGCGACAAAGTCCGGTTGGACTTCTACAACCTTGTGGCCAGCGACCTCGAGATGAAGAAGGATTACCTGGTGGAGCCCGACGGCACCATTCAGGTCAAACATGTCGGGCCGATTTATGTGCACGGCAGAACCGCGCCGGAGATTGCCGACCTCGTCAAGAAGGCGCTGGAGCCGAACTATTACCCGCCGGATGTGATTCAGGTCACTGCGGCTGTCTCCGAAGAACGTGTGCAGCGCGTGCAGGTCCAGGGGCAGGTCGTCACACCCGGCGAGAAACCCCTGCGGGGCAATCAGATGACCGTCAGCCGGGCCATTGCGGCGGCGAACGGGCCGACGCCCATGGCGGGCCAGGAGATCGAAATCCACCGAACCGTTGAGGGCAAAGCCGTCATCATCCAGATCACGAAAGCTGAACTCGACAGCGGCATCGATCCCCAGCTGATTGCCGAGGACATCGTGATCGTCAAGACGGGGTATGTCTTTTTTGTCGCCGGGGAGGTCAATTCACCCGGGCAGAAGGTCTGGGCGCCGGGCATGACGGTGGGCAAAGCCGTGAGCATGTCCAACGGCATGACGAGCAAGGGCAAGTATGGCCACATTGAACGGCCGATCAAGGGCCCGGACGGCAAGGTCAAGGAGTACAAGAAGATCAAGGACCTGAAACCCGAGACCGAGATCCTGCCCGAAGATACGCTGCACATCGCGCGCAAGTGGTTCGGCTGATCGCACAGTGCGTCTCGCGCTTCTGACCGACGACTGGCATCCCACCGGAGGGGTCGCCAGTTACGTTCGGCTGGTCGCCCCGGCGCTCGCGCGTGTGGGACACGAGGTGCTGGTCCTGCACGCCGGGCCCCAGACCAACGAGCACATCGCCGGTGTGACGGTGACGGCTGTGGACGGCGCGTTCCGGCACTACAGCCATCGCGCCGATCTCGCCGCCGTGCCGCTTGTCCTCGAACAGCTCCGGCAGTTTCGCGCGGACGTGGTGCACGTGCACTCGAACGAAAACTTTCCGCTGGTGGAGGCGGTCCGCCCGGCGTATCCGACCATCAAGACGGTGCACACGCTTGACTCGTGCCCGGCCGGATCGAAGTTTCACTTTGCGACCAATCAGACGTGTCACGTCACCACAGGGCCGCTGTGTCTCCCGCGTCAGGTGTATCTGCGATGCACCCTCAGCAAACGTCCGGGCGTGATCTGGCGGCAATATCTCCGCGGCACACGCGCGGCGGCGCAGTTGCGTGACTTCGCGTGTGTCGCCGTGGCGTCGGAGTACATCCGCCGGTTGTCCATCAGCAACGGTGTCGCCGCCGAGCGTGTGTCCGTCATTCCGTATTACACGAGTTGCCCCACACACGTGACGCCCGCACACAGTCGCACGATTCTGTTTGTCGGACGCATCACGCCCGAGAAGGGGCTGGACCTGCTCCTAGACGCGTTGACCCGTGTGCCGGGAGACTGGCACCTCAGTGTGGTGGGCGACGGCATCGGCATGGCACAGACACGCGCGCGTGTGCGTGACACGGGGTTGGACACACGCGTTACCTTTCACGGCTGGTTGAATGGTGATGCCCTGGTGCAGGCGTATCGTGACGCCGCCGTGGTGGTGGTGCCGTCCCGATGGCCCGAGCCGTTCGGCATCGTGGGCATCGAGGCCATGGCGCACGGTCGTCCGGTGGTGGCGTTTGGCGTCGGCGGGATCCCCGAGTGGCTGGCCGATGGTGTCGGCGGTTTTCTCGTGCCGCCCGTCGATGTCGCGACCATGGCCGATCGCATCGCCTCGGTGCTGGCCAACCCCGCCGACGCAGAGGCCATGGCGCTCCGCGGTCGAACGCGTGTGCTGCGCGATTTTTCCGAAGAGGCACACCTGGCCAAACTTGTGCCGCTGTATGAACGCGCGGTCGCCAGTGGTCGCTGAGGTGATCACGTGAGCGACTGGATCGTGACGGCTCCGGCTCCCACTGGTCGCTACGACGGCATCGGCGACTATGCGGCGCGGCTGGCCGCCGCCCTCGCGCCACACGTCCCGACCCGCGTCATTGTCCCGGGATTGGATGACCTGCCTGGTCCTGACGAGGTCGCCGGGGTGCTGTATCAATATTCCCCGCCGCACCGCTCGACCACCATTACCCGGTGGCTCGCGGCCCTGGTGGCTCGGCGTCGTCCGATGGTGGTGACCGTCCATGAATACTGGCCACCGGCGTCACCGTCTCCGCGCCGTGTGGTGTCCCGCTGGCAACTGCGTCGGCATTTGATGGCGCTGGCGGGTCAGGCGTCAGCCATCGTGGTGACCCAGGAGATCTATGCGAGCGAACTGCGCGCCGCCGGTGTGATTGGCGCGCTGCCGGCCGCGGTGATTCCCGTGGGCAGCAACATTGCGCGCGTTCCAGGGCACGCCCCTCGTGATGGGGGGCTTGTGATCTTCGGCCAGCCCGCCGCGTTGCAGCGGTCGGTGCTCGCCGCCGTGGCGCGCTGGATGGCCGAGTCGCCCGATCGTCCGCCCCTGACGTGGATCGGGCGGTCGTCAGACGAAATGCAGCAGGCCTGGCACGCAGCGGCAGGGCCTGGCGCCGCGCGGGTCACCTTTGTGGGTGGCGCCGAAGAGGCCGTGGTGTCAGGTATCCTCCAACGGGCCACCATCGGTCTGGCGCACTATGAAAACGGCGCCTCTGCAAAAAGGACGACGCTGGCAGCGTTGCTGCAGCACGGTGTGCCCACGGTGGCGACGATTGGGATCGCCACCGACTCGTGGTTGCAGGCGACGACGGGCCTGTGTGCGGTGCCCGACGGCGACGCCGACGCCTTTGTGCAGGCGGTGGACCGGTTGTGGCGCGACGTCCCGGCTCGCGAACGCCTGTCGCGTGATGCGCAGGCGATCTACGACGCGCAGATGGACTGGTCGCGGATTGCGACCGCGTATGCGGCATTGATGACAACGCTGACGAAGGGCCTTCGATGATTCTCGGTATTTATCACCCGGCGCGTGGAGTCGGGCACGACACCGGTGTTGCCCTGCTGGACAGGGACGGCCGGATCCTCGCAGCGCTCTCCGAAGAGCGTTTGAGCCGCGTCAAGATGGATGGCGGGTTTCCCTTCCGGGCGCTCGCGTGTATCCAGCAGATGACCGGGGTCCGCTGGAGTGACCTCGACGCGGTGGCGGTGCCCTTCCTGTCGCCCGGTGACCAGGTGCGTGAGGGGGCACGTCTGCTCGCGGCCGCGACGTCCGATCCCGCGTTGCTCTCGGCCCAGTGGGCCACCAGACGAGGACACGATCACTTTCAAGCCGGCATGACGGCACTTGGGGCGTACGGGTATCTCGACGAGTTCAAACGACGGTCGGCGGCCGTGCGCGCACAGGACGGTCGCCCGGCCGTGGCTGACTGGCGTGAGTTCCTCGAGGTCTCCGGGCTCGGCCAGGTGCCGCTCGTGCAGGTGGATCATCATCTCGCCCATGCCGCCACCGCGTATTGGATGAGCGGCATCGAAGATGCGCTGGTGATCACGTGTGATGGCGTCGGCGCGCTCAAGAGCGGCATTGTGGCCATCGGGACCGGGACCGATCTCGACGTGGTCGCGCGGACGTTTTATCCGCACTCCCCGGGGGAATTCTGGGAACTGATCACGGTGTTGTGCGGGTTCCACCACATGAAACACGGCGGCAAGATCACGGGACTCGCGGCGCACGGCAGGCCCGATGCCCCGTGTTACGCCGCGATGCAGGCCGCGATCAGCACCGACGGACTGACCATCAGGACCGCGCTGGATCCGGTGGCGATGAAAGAGGCCCTGCGCGATGCGACGCGGGAGGATATCGCCGCCACCGCGCAGCGCCGACTGACCGAGGTGGTCGTGGAGTTGGTGCGAAACGCCATTACGAAGACCGGGCGACGGCGTCTGGCCGTCGCCGGTGGTGTCTTCGCCAACGTGCGCATGAATCAGGCGATCGCCGAGATGCCCGAGGTGGAATCGCTGTTTGTGTGTCCGCTGATGGGCGACGAAGGGCTCGGCGTTGGCGCGGCGATGCTTACGGCCGGTCGACAGTTCGGGGTGCGGCCGGCCAAGGTGCCGAGCCTGTACCTGGGCCCCGAATATCCCGAGTCCGAAATGAAAGAGGCGCTCGACGCACACGGACTCACGTACCAGCGTCTTGAGGACGGCCCCCTCGCCGATGCGGTGGCCGACCGCATCGTCGCCGGCAAAGTGGTGGCGATTGCCAGAGGGCGGATGGAGGTGGGGCCGCGCGCGCTCGGCCATCGGACGATCCTGTATCGCACCGGCGACCCGGATGTGAACCACTGGCTGAACGTTCGGCTGCATCGCACCGAGTTCATGCCGTTTGCGCCGGTCACCCTTGAGGCGCACGCCGACGCGTGTTACATCGGACTCGACAAGGCGCGTGCATCGGCCGACTACATGACCGTGACGTTTGCGTGCACCCCGGAGATGGCGGCGCAGTCGCCGGCGGTCGTGCACCTGGACGGCACGGCGCGGCCCCAACTGATTCGTGAGTCCACTGATCCGTTTTATTTTGCGGTGCTCACGGGGTGTCACGCGCGCACGGGTGTGCCGTCGCTGGTCAACACCAGCTTCAACATGCATGAGGAACCGATCGTCGCGTCACCCGATGACGCGGCGCGTGCGTTTGTGCAGGGCCACCTGGACGCGCTGGTGCTCGGGCCGTTTCTGGTGGATGCATGAACACCGCGCGGGTGTCGCGTGGCTGGTGGGTCGCGGCGGTGCTGGCCTGCCTGATCGTGAACCCCTATGTGCGCGGCGACGGCAACGGTTACTACGCGTGGCTGGTGTCACCGGTCATTGACCACGATCTCGATTTTACGAATCAGTTCCGCCGCGCGGACCCGTTGTTCCAGACGATCATGTTCACCGAGGACGGATCGGTGCGGCCCGAGGTGATCACCCCGACGGGCCGTGTGGGCAATCAGTGGAGTGTGGGCCCGGCCGTGGTCTGGGCCCCGTGGTTTGTGGCGGCCCACGTCGGAGTCACCGTCGCGCGCGCCCTCGGGGTGGACATCGATGCGGATGGCTACAGCTGGCCGTACCTCTGGAGTGTGTCCATGGGCACCGCGTTGTACGGATTGCTCGCCTTGTGGTGGTCGGCGCGTGTGGCCATCTGGCTCGGGTACGGCGAGACGTCGCTGCTGGCCGTCCTTGGCATCGGCCTCGCGTCGTCGCTCCCCGTGTATCAGTTGTTCCTGCCGTTTCATGTGCACGCACTCGCGGCGTGTGCGGTGGCCGCGTTTGTGGCGTACGGGGTGCGCCATCAACAGATGTCCCGGGTCACCGAGTGGGTGTGCTGGGGCGCGATCGCGGGACTGATGGTGCAGGTGTATCACCTCAACGGCGTGTTTGTGGCGGGGGCCCTCTGGCAGTGGATACGCTCGGTCCGGGCCACGGGATGGTCACGCGCACTTGGCCACGGGGTGGCGTTTGTCCTGGCGGCGGTGGTTGTCGGCCTGCCGCAGCTGGTGGGCAAGGCGATCGTGTACGGACGTCCATGGGTGACCGGCTATCAGGATCGGTTTGTCTGGGCGGAGCCGCGCCTCTGGCAGACGGCGTTGTCCGACAACCACGGATGGATCACGTGGACGCCGGTCGTGGCGCTCGCGCTTGCCGGGCTGGTGTGGATCTGGCGGGATCAGCGGCCGATGCGGGTGTGGCTGGTGTGTGCGGCCGTGTTCTACTGGGTGCTGGCGAGTTATCAGAACTGGCACGGCCAGTCCTCGTTCGGCAACCGGTTCCTGATCTCCCTGACCGTGGTGCTGGTCGTCGGTCTGGCGGCGGTGGCCCACCAGCTCGGCAAGTCTCCCAGGTGGCCCCGATACGGGTTGCCCCTTGTCCTGGGAGCCCTGGTGTTGTGGAACGTGGGTTTTATCTTTCAGTGGGGCACCAATATCATTCCCAATCGTGGGCCCGTCAGCGTCATGACGGTGGCACACAATCAGGTGTCGGTGGTGCCGGCGCGGATCGCGGGATTTGTGCGTCGGTATCTGGGCGATCGCCGGGGTGTGCAGGATGAGGTCGAACGCGGGGATCAATGGGAACGAAGGTCGTATGAGGTGGTGCGGTGAACAGGTATGACTGACACCCAGCGCCGTCTCGTGATCGCGGTCTTTTTGTACACGTGTATCGAAGGGCTGGTCGTCAACCTGCTGTACCCCAACCCGATCGCCTACCTGCCGAAGGACGCGATGATCGCGTTCCTCTACCTGGGCCTGATGAGTGGCACGGCCGGCAGCGGCTCGGTTGCCCAGTTCAAAGGTCCCTTCACCATCTTTGCAATCGTGTGTGTGCTGTTTGTGGCGATGCCCACACCGGTCTCGCTCCTGGGTGTGTCGGTTGCACTCAAACAACGGCTCTACTACATCCCGTTGATGTTCGTCGGGTACCACTACATGCGTGGCGACGCGGATCTGGTCCGGTTGCTCCGCGCCATCGCGTGGTCCGCCATTCCGGTCTGTCTCTTCGGTATCTATCTGTATTTCGGCGGCCCCTTCGCCCTCAAGGACATGGGCGCCGAATATTCACACGTGTTTTATTCCACGACGGGTGCCACCTCCGGCTTGTCCTTTTACCGCGTCCCCGGGACGTTTAATTCACCGGGGCAGTTCGGCGCGTATCTCTACACCGTGGCCGTCTACATGGTCGGCTTCCTGCTCACCAAGGGCATCTCTCCCAGAGATCGGCGCATGATCCTGCTCGCGTTGACGCTTCTCCTGCCGACGATGCTCGTCACGGGATCACGCACGCCGCTGCTGCTGTTCTTTGTGTTGTCCGGACTGATCGCCATCCTGTCGAGGCAGTTGTCGCGATTCGGCATGGCCGGTGCCGTCGGCTACTTCGTCATGATCATCGCCCTGGACTATCTCGGTGGTGGTGTCGCCGACCGCATGGCGTCCATCTTCACGGCGGACAACTTCTACCGTTTCACCAGCACGTTCTTCGGTCAGTTGTGGTTCTCGCAGCTGATGGCCGATCCGGTGGGCGGCGGACTGGGCATCGCGACGGTCGGTGCGCGCCACTTCAGTCCTCCCGGCTCGGTGCGGCTTGTGGAAAGTTACATCGGTATTCTCGTGACCGAGATGGGCATCCTTGGCCTGATCGGGTTCGCTGTCCTGGCGGTGCCGATCGGGGCCTATCTCATGCGATCCCGTCGCTGGATGCGCGCCTCGGCCGGCAACCCGATCTGGATCGCGGGTTTTCTGCAGCTCATGTTCATCCTGCTGTTGACCATGAACGGCACGGCCCTGGACGCAATCCCAAGCAATCTCTATTTCTGGTTCTTCCTGGGCGTGCTGGTGAAGATGGTGGATCTCGAACGGACCCGGTTGATGTTCGAGACGGTGGGCAGTGATGCCCCGCGGGGACCGGGTGGCTGAGGATCTCGTCCTGCACGTCGCCCTCGCGGGTGCCCGCGGCGGCGCCGAGGCTGTCGTGGAAACCATTGTGCGTGGCGCGACGGCCTCACACGCCCGCTATCACCACGTCATTGCCGCGCCGACCGGATCGGCACTGCTCGAGGATTGGCGGGAGCAGGGGCTGACCGTCCTTGACGTGCCTCCGCTGCCACGTTTTCGTGATCTGGCCGGTGCGAGACGTTTGCTCGACGGACTTGGCGACGTCATCCGGTCGTCGGGTGCCGCCGTGGTCCACACCCATGCAATTGCCGGGCAACTCTACGGTGGTCGCGCCGCTGCGCAGGCGGACCGTCCGGTCGTGTGGCACCTGCACGACCGTCAGGAAACCGCGCTGACCTTCGACGGCGTCCTCCATCGTCTGGCCGCGCGGGCGCGTGTGGACGTGGCGATTGCGGTGTCGGCGGCGGTCGCCGAATCCTGGCGCGGGCGCATCCCGGCCGATCGCCTCGACGTGATTCACAACGGTGTGGTGTCCGACCCGGTCGCGCCGGCCCCACGGCCCGCAGGACCGTTTGTGGTCTGGTGTGGTCGCCTGCAACAGTGGAAGGGGACCCATGTGTTCCTCGACGTGGCGGCGGCCGTGCGACGGATGGTGCCCGACGTCCGGTTTGCCGTGGTGGGCGGCACGGTGTTTGGTCTTGAGGCGGGTTTTCCCCACGCCTTACATCGGCAGGCCGAGTCGCTCGGTGTATCCGACGTGATTGAGTGGGTCGGCCACGTGACCGATGCACGGCCGTGGCTGGCGGCCGCGGATGTGGTGGTGCACACCTCCATCCAGCCCGAGCCGTTTGGCCTGGTGATCGCCGAGGCCATGATGCAGTCGCGCCCGGTCGTCGCCTTCCGGCGTGGCGGCCCGGCCGAGATCATCGAGGACGGTCGCACCGGACGACTGGTGCCGCCCGACGATGTGGCGGCGATGGCGGCGGCGGTGTCCGACCTGCTGACCTCCTCGAGCCGTGAGCGTTTTGGTGCGGCCGGCCGTACCCGCGCGATGGCGGTGTTCAGCGTGGATGAGATGGTGCGACGGGTGGAATCGGCATACGATCGCGCGCGCAGAGCAACATGAGTCTGAAATCACGGCTGTACAAGATGGCGATTGGCCGCAATGTCCGCCTGGCGGCACCGGTCGACGTGTCCTGGCTGGAACTGCTGCAGTTCTTGTGGGCGCGTGGTGGGCGCGCGCGACTGCGCGGCCTGTTCACGGCACGACGACTGGCCGGGTGTGGTGGGCGCTTTTTTGTCGGCCGGCGGACCCAGGTCCTGTTTCCCCGGCGCCTGACGGTCGGCCGCAACGTGCAGATTGGCGACGACAGCTACCTCAATGCGTACGCGCTGGAGGGCATGCGATTCGGCGACCACGTCCGTATTCGTGAGGGCGCGTGGATTCAAGCCACGAGCACCCTTGATCAGCCCGGGGTGGGACTGTGGATTGGCGGCGAGACCTACATCGGTCCGCGGTGTCTGCTGGGGGCCGGTGGGGGCATCCGCATCGGCTCCAGGGTCACATTCGGGGCGGGGGTGCACCTCCTCGCGGAAAATCACAGCTTTCTCGACGGGACCCGTCCGATTCAGGATCAGGGCGTGACGCGATCGGGTATCACCGTGGGAGACGACGTGTGGATCGGCAATCGGGTGATCGTGCTTGACGGCGTGACGATCGGCGCCGGGGCCGTGGTGGGGGCCGGGTCCGTGGTGACGCGTGACGTCGAGCCGCACGCCGTGGTGGTCGGCAATCCCGCGCACGTCGTGAGGATGCGCCAATGACCATCACGTTGTTCCGCGCCTTTCGTGATCCGTACCGGTCGAGCATGGCGATGTACGCCGATACGCTGGAGCGCCGCATTCCGCCGTGGCTGTCGGCCGGTGAGTCCATCCAGTCGGTGGAGTTGCCGTCCCCGCGCCTCGAAGGCTGGCAGCGCTACTGGGATCAGTATGTGCGGTATCAGCGGCTCGCCGGCCGCAAGGCCAGCGACGTCAATCACATCGTGGATCACGGGTATGCGCACCTGCTGAGAAGTCTGCCCGGTGACCGGACCATCGTGTCGTTTCACGATGCGGTTGTGATGAAGGTGCCCGGCGTCAACTGGCGAACCCGCCGGGCGTTTGAGTACAGCGTGAGTTGTCTGACGCGCGCGGCCGCGGTGGTGTGTGACAGCGAGGCGGCGCGCGCCGATCTCCGGTCCTACGTCGATCTCAAGGAGGAACGGGTGCATGTCGTGCCGCTGGGCATTGACGAGTCGTTCCGCCCGGCTGAGGACCGCCAACTGGCGCGACGACGACTCGGGCTGTCGGGCGATATCGTGCTGGTCATCGGACACACGCAGGCGTACATGAACGTCGAGCGCATGATTCGCGCCTTCGGGCAACTCGTCACGCAGCATGGCAGCGAGGCCACCCTCGTGAAAGTCGGCCTGCCGTTTGAACCCGACCACATGCGACTGATCTCCGAGCTCGAGTTGGGGGACCGCATCCGTATGGTCGGCCGTGTCCCTTTTGCGGATCTGCCCGGGTATTACCACGCGGCCGACGTGTTGTTGTACGTGCCGCTGCTGGCCGGCTTCGGTTTGCCGCCCCTTGAGGCGATGGCCTGTGGCACCCCGGTGGTGGCGTCCAATCGCGGCGCGATTCCCGAGGTGGTCGGTGATGGCGGTGTCCTGGTGGACGCCGATGACGACAAGGCGATGGCTGACGCGATGGCGGAGATCCTGTCGCAACCGCAGAAGCGTCGACGCCTGGTGGAACGGGGCTTTGAACGCGCCGCCCGGTTCGAGTGGACACAGACGTCGCGCCGCATGGTGGAGCTGTATCGGTCAGTGGCCCGTGGCTGACGTCGCGATCATCCAGCGGTTTCTGCCGAGTGTGTCGCGGGGCGGCGTCGGATACTTCACCGACGGGCTCGCGCGCGCGTTGATGGCGCGCGGCCACCGCGTCACGGTGTTCAGCCAGGACCCGCCACCGGCGGGTGCGCCCTATCAGGTCAATCGGATTGCCGTCCGCGGGGACCGGTGGGCCCCAATTCGATTCCCCTTTGCGCTGCGTCGCTGTGACTTTTCCCGCTTTGACGTGATTCACGCCCAGGGTGACGACCAGTGGTTGCCTCGTCGAGGCCGGCCGCCCGTGGTGCGAACGATGCACGGCACCTCGCTGGCCGAGGCGTGGTTTAACGGTGTGATCGGGCGGTCGCCAAAACGACTGCTGATGCACCTGTGGTTTTACGTCAGCGAGTGGATCGCGGCGCTCAGGGCCACGGTCCTTGTCGCCGTGTCGGCCGATACGCTGCGGTTTTATGCTCGCGCGGGTGAAGTGATTCCCAATGGGGTGGAGTTGGCCGGGTTGTACCCCGAGCCGGCGTCAAAGTCGGCGCATCCAACGGTGCTGTTTGTTGGTGAGGTGGATTCGCGCAAACGCGGGCGATTGCTCATCGACGCCATGCGCACCGTGCGGGCCACGTTGCCCGACGCGGAACTCTGGCTGGTCGGGCACGACACCCTTGCGGCCGAGGGCGTTCGGAGCTGGGGGCGCGTGGATGATGAGGCCTTGCGCCGGCTGCTGCGGACCGCGTGGGTGATGTGTCTGCCGAGTGCCTATGAAGGATTTGGTCGCCCGTATGTGGAGGCCATGGCCTCCGGGACCACCGTGGTGGCCACGCCCAACCCTGGCGCGCGTGAAGTGCTGCGCGACGGAGCCCTTGGCGTGATTGTGCCGCCGACCGGGCTGGCGGGTGCACTGCTTCGCGTGTTGCAGTCGCCCGACGAACGCGCGCGACTGGAGCACGCGGCGCTGGCCGACGTGCACCGCTACGACTGGTCCACGGTCGCCGCGCAGTATGAAGCGGTGTACACCCGGGTGATGGCCCGATCACATGCCTGAACGCCGGGCGATCCTCTATCTGCACACCACCTCCGAGGTGGGCGGGTCGGACGTGTCCCTGACGAGGCTGGTGGGCGGACTCGACCGCGAGGCCTGGCGCGCCGTGGTCGCCCTGCCCTCGGAAGGGCCGCTGGTCGCGCGCCTGCGTGACGCGGGCGCCGACGTGGTGGTGATGCCGGAGTTGATGAAGCTCACGTCGCGACGCGGATGGATGTATCTGGTCGGCTACGTTCTGAATTTCCCGCGGGCATTAGGGGCGTTGCGACGGGTGATCCGACGCGAGCCGATCGATCTGCTGCACACCAACACGATCCATATCCTCTACGGCGGTCCCGTGGCCTGGCTGACGGGCACACCACATGTGTGGCACATCCGGGAAATCGTCTGGCAAAAAGGCTGGCTGCGTCGTCTGGAGATCTGGATGGCGCGACATCTCGCGACCCGAATCATCGCCACCTCCGATGCGGTGGCGGCGATGTTTGGTCCTCCCGATCAACAACCCGCGCACCTCGTGAAGGTCTCCAACGGCATTGAAACGGATCGTTTCCACCCCGGCGAGGCCACGGCGATGCGTGCAGCGCTCGGTGTGTCGGCGGAGCAGACGTTGATTGGCATCGTGTGCCGCCTGGACGTGTGGAAGGGTGTGGATGATTTTCTCGACGCCGCCGCGCGTGTGGTGCGTGACCGCCCGTCCGCCAGGTTTGTCGTGGTGGGCGGCCCGGTGATCGGCCTCGAGTTCTACGCCGCAGAACTGCGCGCGAAGGCGACGGCGCTTGGGCTTGATCCGTTTCTCGTGTGGACGGACTGGCGTTATGGGCCCAACGAGATGCCCGAGGTTCATCGCGCCATCGACATCCTCGTGCTCGCATCGTCGGAGCCCGAGCCGTTCGGCCTGGTGGTGGTCGAGGGCATGGCGAGCGCGCGTCCCGTCGTGGCCACCGCACACGGCGGCCCGTGTGAACTGCTGGAGGACGGCGTGTCCGGCCTCCTGGTGCCGCCACACGATCCCGACGCGATGGCCGCCGCGATGAGACGACTGATCGACGATCCGGCGATGGCACACGCCATGGGCGCGGCCGGGCGCCTGCGCGCGGAGACGCACTATTCCAGCCGCGCGTACCTCGCCGGTGTCCATCGTGTGTACGACGATGTGTTCGCCCCAGGCGGAGGGACACGCTGATGTGCGGCATTGCCGGTCTGATCGACTGGGGCGGACGTGACCGCGACGAGATGGCGCGCGTGCTGGCGCGGATGGACGCGGCCGTCGCCATGCGCGGGCCCGACGGTGACGGCCGCGAAATCATTGCGGGACCGGGCGGCGCAGTGGCGTATCTCGCGCACCGCCGCCTCGCGATTCTCGATCGCACGGACGCGGGCCGACAGCCGATGCCGTCGGCGAATCGGCGGCACTGGCTCACCTACAACGGCGAAATCTACAACTACCGCGACCTGCAGCCGGCGGTGACGACGGCCGGCACGCCGCTCCGGTCGGGCTCCGATTCGGAGGTCGTCATTGAATTGCTGGCGCGGCAGGGCGACCAGGTGCTCTCGCAACTCCGCGGCATGTTTGCCTTCGGCTGGTGGAACACCGACGAGGCCACGCTGACGCTCGGGCGGGATCGTTTCGGCATCAAGCCGCTGGTGTATGTGCGACCGTCGCCCGACCTGCTCCTGTTTGCATCAACGCCGCAGGCCCTCGGCGCCTCCGGTCTGTGGACACTGCGACCCTCCAACGATCAGCGCGCCGCATTCCTCGCGCGTGGGTCGATTGCCACTGACACCAGTTTCTGGGAGGGTGTCTCGGTGGTCGCGCCGGGAACGGTCGTCACCGCCACGAGGGATCACACACGGGTGCGGACGTATTGGTCGCTCGACGGTGTGTGGCGCCGGCCTCGGGAGGAACGGCCCGTCGCCGCGGTGGCTCCGGCCATCCGCGCGGCGATCGAAAGCAGCGTCAAGGCGCACCTGGTCAGTGACGTGCCAGTCGCCGTCTTTCTCAGCGGTGGTCTGGACTCAGCCGCCATTGCGGCCGCCGCGCGTGCGCAGACCACCGGCGATCTCCGCTCGTTGACGGTGACGATGTCCGGGTCGGATCTTGACGAAAGTGTCGCGGCGCGCGCGGCCGCCGACGCCGTCGGCACCACCCACACCGAGGTCGCGCTCGACGACGGCGATCGCGACACCCTGCTTGAGGAATTTCTCGCCTCACTGGCGCAGCCGTCTGTGGACGGCCTGAACACGTTCATGGTGGCGCGCGCCGCCAGAATGGCCGGTGTGCAGGTGGCGCTGTCTGGTGTGGGCGGCGATGAACTGTTCGGAGGGTATCCATCGTTTGTGGAGGTGCCCCGGCTGCACGACACCCTGCGCACGTGGGGATCACTCACACGACTCGCCGCACCGGCGCTGGATCGATGGGGGAGCTCGCGCCTGGCGAAGCTGGCCTCGATCACACGCGAGGCGCCGGGATCACTTGATGAGACCTGGTGGGCCTACCGCGCAGTGTGGCCGCGTGACGAGGTCGAGGCGTTTGTCCTGGTGTCGGCTCCGGCGGCGCCGGCGTCGGCCGCCGCCGCCGATCCGTTCGATGTGATTCGTGACTGTGAGTGGCGTCACTTTCTGGAGCGGCAGTTGTTGCCCGACGCCGATGCCACCACCATGTGTCGCGCGCTGGAGCTCCGCACGCCGCTGGTGGATCATCTGGTTGTGGAGGCCGTCGCGGCCGCGGGACGTTGGCCTCGGGGCGAACGGTCGTCGTGGAAGGCGGCGTTGTTTGACGCCTGGCCCGACTGGACCTCGGCGGCCACGCGTGGCCGAAAAAAACAGGGATTTGTGTTGCCGATGGATGACTGGCTTCGAGAGGCGTTGACCACCCCCCACCCGCGTGTCTGGCGGGATGTGGCCGAACGACTGCGCGCGCCGAACTACGCCGACGCGGTCTCGCGGTTCCTCGCCGGACGATTGCACTGGTCGCGGCTGTGGGCGCTGTATGTCCTTGCCCGTCTGGAGACCCGGCCCTCATGACCACACCAGATCTGTCCGTCGTCATCGTCACCTACCGATCGCGGGAGGACATTACGTCGTGTCTCCAATCGGTCAAGGAGGCGGTGGCGGGCATCCACGCCGAGATTGTGGTCATCGACAACGCCTCTGGTGACGGCACGGTGGAGATCGCGCAGGCCGAGGCGGATGTACGTGTCGTGGCGCTCCCACGGAATGTCGGGTTTTCTGCGGGCATCAACGCGGGCCTTCGCGCCACCACCGGCCGGTACGTGTGGTGGGTGAATCCCGATGGACGTTTGATCGACGGCAGCGTACGTGACGTGCTGGCGTGGATGGATGACCATCCGGATGTCGGAATCATCGGGGGAAAGATCCTCGACCCTGACGGCACCGTCCAGCGATCCGCGCGATCGTTTCCCTCGTATGGCGCGGCACTGGGGCATCGGTACTCGTTGTTGACGCGATGGTTCCCCGGCAACCCCTGGTCGCGCCGGTACCTGCGCGGCGAGGCCACCTTCACACACGCGGAACCGGTTGATTGGGTCTCGGGCGCGTGTGTGCTGCATCGGCGCGCCGTGAGTGAGGCGTTGCACGGGCTCGACGAGCAGTTTTTCATGTATGTCGAGGACGTCGACTTCTGCCTGCGCGCCTGGAAGGCCGGCTGGAAGGTGTACTTCCATCCGGGCATCGTGATGGAGCACGCGGTTGGCGGCAGCAGCAAACAGGTCAACCGGCCGATGATCCTCGCGCGCCATCGCAGCATGTGGCGGTACTATCGCAAACATTTCCGGACGTTCTGGCCCAAGGATGTGGTGGTGTGGTGCGCGATCTGGGGCCGTGCGTCGGCCTTGTGGGTCTTGGCGTGGTGGCGGGCGCGATGATCACGCGTGCCTTTGACATCACGTTTGCCGTCGTCGGCCTGCTGATCACGTCGCCCTTGTGGGTGCTGATTCCGATCCTGATCCGGCTCGACGACCGCGGTCCGATATTTTTTCGTCAATCCCGGTCGGGCCTTCGCGGGCGTGAGTTCATGGTGGCCAAGTTCCGATCGATGGTCGTGGATGCCGAGCGTGATGGCGCGCGCCAGGCCGTGCCCGGTGACGCACGAATCACGCGGGTCGGCCGGTGGCTGCGGGCGACCGCCATGGACGAATTGCCGCAACTCTGGAGCATTCTCATCGGGGATATGAGTGTGGTCGGGCCGCGTGCGCTGCGCCCGGGAGAAATCGAGGCCGAAGGGGATGGACGACTGGTCCGTCTCGAAGACGTGCCCGGTTTTGCCCTGCGGTCGTCGGTCCGGCCGGGACTGACCGGCGTCGCGCAGCTGTACGCCCCGCGTCACCTACCGCGGCGTCAGAAGTTCCGATACGATAGGGTGTATATCCAACGCCAGTCCTTCTGGCTGGACGTGAGGTTGATCCTGTTGTCTCTGTGGGTCAGTTTGTCCGGCAACTGGGAACATCGCGGACGCCAACGGCAATCATCCTTGTGACCGGAACCATGTCCTCGCAGTACGACGCAATTGTCATCGGTGCCGGCCCTGGCGGGTTGATGGCTGCCGCTGACCTGGCGTCGGCAGGGCACCACGTCCTGGTGCTCGAGGAACACTCCGAGGTGGGCCGTCCCGTCCACTGCACCGGCGTGCTCGGCTACGACGCCTTCGCCGAACTGGACCTCCCGCAGGACACCATCCTGACCCTCTCCACCGCGGCCGCCTTCCGCCACGAAAGTGGTGAGCCGGTCATCGTGGACACGGACCGCATCATTGCCGCCGTTGTGGATCGCGCGACCTTCGACGCGCGGCTGGCCGAACGCGCAATGGCCGCCGGCGCCGACGTGCGCACGGGATCCCGCGTGGACACGCTCCACGTGGATGCACACGGCGTGACCGTGCAGGTGCGTGATGTGGAGGCGCCCATCCGTGGCCGGGTGTGTGTGCTGGCCTGTGGAGCCAACTATCGTTTTAATCGCGAACTGGGTCTGGGCGTGCCACGGGCGTTTGTGCAGACGGCCCAGGTCGAGATGCCGTTTGTGCGGTTGCCGCGGATCGACGTGCGCCTCGGGCGATCGGTCGCCCCCGGCGGGTTTGCCTGGTCCGTGCCGTTTGATCGCGGCACGGCGCCACACGTGCGACTCGGATTGTTCTGCGACTCCGAAGCGCCGCGCCGCTTCCGCGCGTTTGCCGAAGATGTGGCGCGCGAATCGGGCATTGACCCGGCATCCATTCCCGAGGCGCGGCTCAAGATGTTGCCGCTCGGGCCCGTGCGGCGCACTGTCGCCGATCGTGTCGTCGCCGTGGGTGATGCGGCCGGCATGGTCAAGCCCACGACCGGTGGCGGCATTTATTACAGCCTGCTCAGCGGGCGGCTGGCCGCCGACGTGCTCTCCACGGCCCTGGCCAGTGACGCGCTGACGAGCCGTGACCTCCGCGTGTATGAAGATCGCTGGCGTGCGATGCTCGGTCCCGACATTCGCGCCGGTCTTGCATTCCGCGCGCTCGCCACGCGCATCGGGGATCGCGGGATCAGTGCGCTGGTGGAGGTCGCACGTGTGGATGGTATTGTGCCGCTCCTCAAGGAGACGGCCGACTTCAACTGGCATCGCCGCGCGGCCATGGCCCTGCTCCGACATCCTGCCTTCCGCCGCGCTGTGATCAGCTCATTCTGGAGCTGACCCCCATGATCCCGATGGCCGACCTGGCCGCGGTTCTCCGACACCCGGACACGCTGGACACCCTCCTGGATCGTTTCGGCGCGCCCGTGGTGCTGACGGCGTTTCGCCAGGAGGGGCTGGCCGCGTACGTCTCCTGGCTCCGGCCGGACGTCACGCTGCTGGCCGATGACCGCCGGCGCGCCGTGCTGCACGCCTCTGTGCAGCAGGCGGAACTGGCGCGTGTGTGTCGCGGACTGGTGTCGGCCGGGATCACCCCGGTGATCTTCAAGGGCGGCGCGTGGTCCCACACCGACTATCCGCAGCCGTGGTGCCGTCCATCCATTGATCTTGATCTGCTCATCCTGCCCGAGCAGCGTGCAGACGCGTTTGTGGTCCTGATCGGCCTGGGGTTCATACGCGCGGGAAAACTGCCAGGCGAACTGGTCAACGGCCAGGAAGTGTTTGAACGGGTCATCGTGCCGGGCATGACGATGGTGGTGGATCTGCACTGGCAGGTGTCCAATCGTGTGCGGATGACACGCATGATGCCGACCGCGAGTGTGGTCGCGCGCGCGGTCCCGGCGCCCTTTGCGGGCGACGGTGCGCGTCGGATGAATGACGATGACGGGTTGTTGATGGCCTGTCTGCATCCCACCGCGCATCATCCAAAACACATGTCGATGAAGTGGACGCTGGACGTCGCGCTGGTCGCGCGCCGCCTGACGGTCGAGCAGGCGGAGGCCTTTCGCGCACACGTGCGCACCCTCGGCGTGTCTGCGCTTGTGGCGCAGGCCCTGCGGCACGCGCAGGCCCTGGTCGCGCCCGACGCCGTGCCGCTGTTGTGCACCGCCCTGGTCGAGGCGATGGCCGCCGACGGCGCACACGACGGCCCACGCGCCTGGCTTGATCCCAACCGTGATCAATTGCAGGATGCGTGGGACGATCTGCGCGCGCTGCCCGGGTGGCGCGACCGGTACCGGCTCATGCGGGAGCACCTGTTGCCACCCGCGTCATTCATGCGGGCGAAGTACGGCACCCTGCCGGCCGTCGTGTTACCCGTGGTGTACGCACACCGGGTGGCCGTCGGCAGCGTGAAGTGGATGGCGTACTGGCTGCGCGACCGATGGGTCAGTCATTTCGGAGCGTCACACGACCCGCGTCGGGACGGGTCGGCAGACCCTCCTCCTGGCGCGGACGACTGATGAACCAGTCGGCGAGGCGTTGCAGCCGGCCGCGACGTTCACGCAGCACCGAGTGCAGATGGTCCAGCACGTCGAGCGCTTCCTCGAGTGATCCCACCACCCCGATCCCGCGACTGACGGCGTGATCCTCCACCGACGCGTCCGGCCGGTCGCGATGCAACAACACCGCCTTGGCCGTGGACGCGCTGATGACATCAACGCAGTTGTGAATCTGGTCATCCACCAGGACGTCGAGGCGCAGGGCGTTGGCCAGTTCGCCGCGTGATCCCGGCACCGTCATGACCGCCGGATAAAAAAACCCCTGCTGTTCCAGCCACCACTGGGTCTGGAACTGGACCGGGTCACCGGCCGTGGACGGTCGTCGCGTGACAAACACCACTTCCCACCGCAGGCGCCGCGCGGTTTCATACAGCCGCACAATCTGCGCCGGTTCATAGGGCGCCAGATGCACCCACCAGTTCGGCGTCCGTTTGACGTGGTCCCAGATCTTCTTGATCTCCCGCGACGACAACGGATCCATCGTCGTCTGATCCATCCCCGCCCCCGGCAACGTGACGCCGGCTTCCGACGCCGCGGTCTCAAACGCGGACCGGAAGTTCGCGAGGACCCCGTCGAGATCAAAAGCGACACGCAGCGACATCAGGCAGCCTCGTCGTGGCGATGCACCACAATGGCGGCGCTCACCGAGGCGAGCACCAGCACGGCCGGTGTGAGCAGGGCCACTTCAAACACGGAGAGGACGGCGAGCCCGACCAGTCCCGCGAACGCCCCCTGTCGCAGATGCACCAGCGCCGACTCGTCGCGACGCAGGCGTTGCCGCGCCACGGCAACAAACGCGATCGCCGCGAGCACCAGGGGCACCGCCAGCATGAGGCCCCCTTCCGCCAGCACATGGAGATACTGGTTGTGTGCGTGATTGAGGAGTGAGGCGAACGACCCGGTCTGATACGCGGGCATCACGACCTCGAAGCTGCCCAGGCCGATCCCGGTCACGGGAAACGCGCGCACCAGCCCCATCGTCTGCTCCCAGATGTCTGGACGACCGCCGTCCACACCCGACCACGCGCGGTCGAAACGGTTCATGAGCGCATCGGGCGTGGCCCACAACGTCACGGCCAGAGAGACGACGACCAGGAAGCCGACCAGTCCTGCGCGGCCCATGGCGCCCGTGCGCTTCCACAACTGCAGGCTCAACACCACGACGGCCGCGGCAAAACCAATGGCGCCGGAGCGCGCCTGCGTCACCAGGAGTGAGGCGAGCATCATGGACGCGGCGAGCACCAGCCACAAGGCCCGCATGTCACTGAGCACGAGGACTGCGCGGGCGACGCGCCGATCCTGCCAGTGGGTGCGCCCATGCGCAAACAGGTACCCGACGGTCATCGGCCACGCGAGCACGATCCACGCGGCGTAGTGGTTCCGGCTGACAATGGGCCCCGTGGACCGCGCGCCTGCCGACCAGAAGCCGTAGATCAATTGGTTGGGAAACAGTGTGGGCTGCACCAGCGCAAAAACGGACACGGCCAGGCCCATCCACGCCACGCCGCGCATCAAGCGACGGAGGCCGCGCGATTCCAGAGTGTCGCGCGCCCACAAAAACGTGCCGACGGCGGTGAGGACGGTGCCGGCGCCAAACAGCCAGCCCGCAGGGTAGAGCGAAAGCGGGAGCCACGCGCCCTCCACGGGCGCCACGAGGCTGACCCGCTGCAGATAACCCGACAGGTTGGGGGAGAGCACCGCGCGGATGGACTCGGGGAGCGGGACCAGTTGCAGCAGCGCAACGGCCACCACAACCAGCAGCCAGACATCGAGCCAGGATCGCGACGCGCGTGACCGCAAAAGCGAGAAGAGTCCGCCGCCGATCGCCAGCAGGGCGACCGGGGCAAACGCCCAGTCGTAGACGGCGCCGAACGCAAACAGGGACCAGGCCAGCAGCAGGATCAACGCTGCGGTCATGGCGGACATGAGGGGGCCGCCGGGCTCAGACCTTCGCCGTGGAGCCGGAGCTGCTGCTGCCGTAGTAGCTCTTGTACTGATAGCCGTAGTACCGCGAATAATAGTACTTATTGCGGTCAAAATTCACGCGGTTGAGCACCGCGCCCACCACCTTGGGTCGGCTGACCATGAGCATCTGCACCGCGCGTTCGGCGAGGCGTCGACGCGTCATTTCCGCACCGAGCACAAACGTCACGCCGTCCACCAAGGGCGTCAGGATGACCGCGTCGGTCACGGCCAGCACCGGCGGCGTGTCGATTACGACCCAGTCAAACGGGCCCTGCTTCAGGTTGGCGATCAACTGCTTCATCCGTTCCGACGAGAGCAGTTCCGACGGGTTGGGCGGTGTACGCCCGGCCGTCATCACACAGAAGTTCGGGTCGCTCGTGCGCTGAATGGCCTCGCGCACGCGCGCCTGGCCGACCAGCAGATGGGAAAGGCCGACCGTGTTGTTGATCTTCAGGGCCTTGTGGACACCGGGGCGCCGCATGTCGGCGTCGATGAGCAACACACGCGACCCGCCAAAGGCGAGCACCATCGCCAGGTTGCACGCGGTGGTGGTCTTGCCCTCGAGCGGTTGCGCGCTGGTGCACGTGATGATGCGCGTGGATTCACCACCACTCGTAAACACGAGTGACGTACGCAGCGCGCGGTAGGCCTCGCCGAAGTCGTGGGGTACAGGGCCGGACAGCACCGGCTGTTTGTCGCCACGCACGGACGGCACCAGCCCGAGAAACGGGATGCGCAGCTTGCGGGTGATGTCTTCGGGCGTCTTGATGGTGTCGTCGAGGTAGTCGAGGCCAAACGCCAGCGCACCGGCGAGGGCAATGCCGACAAACAGCGCCATCAACAGATTGCGCGAGGCATTCGGCTTGAACGGATTGGCCGGCGCCACGGCGCTGTCGACCAGATAGACGTTGTTCTGGATGCCTCCAGCCTGAATCTGGGCCTGCTGGAGGCTGACCTGCAAATCGGCGAGTGTGGTCGCCTGGGAATCGCGGAACCGGACCATGGTGGCGTAGTCGATCCCCTTGGTCCCCATCTGGCTGCGCAGGTTCTGCACCGACGCCAGCGTCCGTTGCCGGGCTTTCGCCGCAACCTCGGCCGACAGCACCGCCTGTCGAAGGCGCTCGACCACAAGTTCGCGAGCCAGATTCAACGCCGATTCGGCCTCCTTGATCAGCAGGAGTGCCGCCTGGTAATCGGGGTGTTCCTTGCCGACGCCCACACGATCAAGCGCACTCCGGCGGGCGGCCAGTTCACGGGTCCAGCGTCCGACTTCCGGATCCGAATACATGGGCGGAAAGGTGTCGATCTTCGGGTCCGTAAACTTCACGTCCTTGATCGAGTCGTACGCGTTGCGGTGCTGCTCGACGATGGCCTGCGCCTGGTCGAATTCCGCCTGCGCCGCGTATTCCTGCGACGCCAGCTGCCCCGGGTCTGCCAATGCCGACGCGTCCTGCGTCTGCAGATACATCAGCATCTTGGCGTCAGTGTCCTGGACGCTCTTGTCCGCCTTGGCGACCTCTGCCTGGAGCAGCGCGACCGTCTCATCACGACCGCCCTTGCGGCGGGTCAGGTTCTGCTCGATATAGGCTTTCGCCAATTCATTGGCCGCGCGCGCCGCAAGCGCCGGGTCGCGCGACACAAACGAGATATTGATGGCTCGGCTGTCAAAAACGGGCTCGGTGCTCAGATGGCTGAGAAATCGATCCACGAGCGCGTCCTCGAGGCCGCGCGCGCCCTCCGCCGTGGCCGCTGCCGGGTCAACCGCGGCCGGCTCGGGCTGTGCGCCAGAGAGCAGGCTCCGCACCGGGCGCATGATGCGCTCGCGAATCGAGGAAATGGCACCGGTGAGTCCGGTCGGCGTTGCGCCTTCCCCGCTGAACTCCGGGAAACTCGCGAGATTGAGATTGTTCGGGCCGACGATCGTGCGAATGAGGTCCTTGCTGCGCAACGCCTGGACCTGCGTCGCCATCAGGGTCGACGTCTCTTCGTAGGGTTCAACGCTGGCCACACCGGGCAGTCCACGTTCCGGATCAACCTGCACGCTGGCATTCGCCCGGAACTCCGGCGTCGTCGTCATCGTCTGCACGACACCCGCCAGCAGCACCACGATGACCACCGTGATCACGATCTTCCGATAGCGATAGAGCACGCTCAGGCGATCGAGCAGATGGATCTCGCCATCGCCCGGTCCCTGGCCACCGGGCAGACCGGACACCGGCGCGGCTGGCGCTGGCGGCTCGATCAGGACGTTGTTGCGATCACCAAACATGCAGATGGCCTTCGGTCGGTCTGGAAATTATCAGCGAATGGGGCTCGCCGGCGGCGGCGGTGCTTCCACGACGGGCGCAATCGGCGTGACGACGGCGGTCACACCCGCACTGGCCGCACCCTGAATCGCGGAGGCGGCGACGTTACCCGTCAAGTCAGGCAACAGCGCCGGGAGCGCGTTGGACATGCGCACAAACGTCGCAACGGTTTCCCCGGGGGCGACCGTGAACGGGTGTCCGAGCGCCAGCACACTGCCGGCCTGCTCGGTCGCGTATTCAATCACATAGGAACCACCCGCCACGTTGTTGAACGTGAACTCGCCGACGGCGTTGCTCTGGGTGAAAAATTCAATCTGTCCCGTGACCGTGTTGCGCAGCTGTACGGTGGCATCGGGAATGGCGGCATTGTTGGCCGTCCACAAATACCCCACGACCGATGTGCTCCGCGCCGAGGCGGCACTGCCGGCGGTGGCCGCACCACGCGCGGCGTTCATCTGCGCCGCGCGAGACGCGCGAATCGCGGCCGCCGACTTGGTGGTGGCGGTCATCGGACCGGTCGGCAGGACCTGACGGGCAGCCGTCGACGCCGCCTGACCCTGGGCGATCGTGATCGCCGGGAACAGGACTGCGACAGACAACAGCGCGGACAGGGCCTTTTTGAGCTTCATGTCACTTATAGTCATATATCGACAGCTAATCGTACGGCAATAGGGCATTTCAGTGAACCTCGAACGATCGCACACCGACAACACCAGTTCCACGTCCCCGGACAGGGGCTCTGAGCCAGTTGATAAGTCATTATATATGAACGACTTACCTACGGAACACCGGGCGGGTTGGATTGACCCCCTCCCGCGCGGCTCCTACAATGCTCCTGCAACTTCTCGGCCATCGTGACCGTCGCCGACAGGGTGAGGCCCAATGAAACTCAATTCCGACACCAAGATCACCCCCCACGCGGACGTCGTCTGGCGTCTGGTGGAAGGGGAAGTTGTGCTGCTGAATGTGATGTCAGGACAGTACTACAGCCTCGACGCCGTGGGGTCCAGCGTCTGGACGATGATCCCGGCGGAAGGGACAACGCTCGGGGCACTGCGAGACGCCGCGTTGGCGGAGTTCGAGGCCACGCCGGCCCAGGTCACCGAGGACCTGGAATCGTTCATGGAACGCCTGCTCTCGACCGACCTCATCACGATTTCGTGACCGCGTCATGACGATGGTGGCCGGGTGCGTCCGTCTGCGGGGCGACGCCCGAGACGACGGCTCGATGGTGCGGCGCATGCTCGCGCGGATGTCGACCTGGTCCCCTGTCGTGATCCGCAGTGAAGGGGCGCACCTCGGTCTCTGCGGGGGCACCGCCGACGATCATCCACTGGTCACGCACGCCTCGGGTCTGGTGCTGACGTGGGACGGGCGTCTCGACACCTCCTCTGATCAGGCGCGGCCGGATGCCGACGTGGTGGCCGAAGCGCTGGCCAGCGACCCACACGCGGTGGCCGGACTGGTGGGGGATTTCGCGCTGGCCGCGTGGTTTCCCCGCGATCGGCGGCTGTGCCTCGCCCGCGACATTGTCGGCGTGCGTCCGCTTTACTACGCGTCCACGCCCGACGTGTTCTGGTGGGCGTCCTCCCTGGCCGGAGTGCTGGCGCCCGAGTGGCTTCCCCGTGATTTGAACGAAGGGTACTTCGCCGAATATCTGGCATCCGCGCCGGTGAGCCTCACCGAGACCCCGGTCCGGAATGTGTGGCGCGTCCCGCAGGCCCACACCCTGGACGTCCGGGACGGCACGATCCGACTCACGCGGTACTGGCATCCGGACGTGACGGAGGAGCGACGCCTGAGCGTCGGCGAGGCGTCCGAGGCGTTCACCGCGTGTTTTCAGGATGCCGTGCGGTCGCGTCTGCGCACACGAACCACGCCGTGTTTTCAGCTGAGTGGCGGACTCGACTCGTCGTCGGTGGTGGGCACCGCCCGGCAGCTTGGTGTGGAGGCGCCTGCGACCTATTCGCTGGTGTTTCCCGACTGGCCGGCCGCTGACGAGACGCCGTTCATCACGGAAGCCGAAGCGCACCACGGCTGTGTGGGCACACATCTCGCGCATCACGTCTCACGTGTGGAAGGGTTGTCGGTGTTCGCCCCCGCGGTACGCGCGGGAGATTTGCCGGAGGGTGCGACCGGGGAACACATGATGGCGCCCTTGACGGCGCGTGCCGCGTCTGACGGCCACTCCGCGATGCTGACGGGCATCGGCGGCGACGACTGGCTGACCGGCAGCTTGTTTCGTTCCACCGATCTGCTGCGTCAGGGGCACCCGCTTGCGGCATGGCGGCATGCCCGCGACTACCGCAGCATCGTCTGGCTCGACTCCGGCTGGCGGAGCCTCGCGTGGCACGCCGTGGTGCCACTGTTGCCCGAGGTGGTCAAGGCGTGGGGACGCCGCCGTCGCGGGCCCATGACGCTGCCGTGGGTGCGCGCGGAGTTTGCCGCGCGTGTGTCGTTGTCCGAGCGGCTGCGCGCGGGCGGGCTGCGCGAGCCGTCGGTCTCACGCGGCGGTTCCCATGTCGTACGCGAGTCTCTGGTGCGATTGCAGTCGGGCGACAGCGCGCATGTGCGGGAAGCGTTGCACCGCATGGGACGCCGGTACGGGATCGAACTGCGACATCCCTTTCTGGATCGGCGCGTGATCGAATTCCTGCTGGCGTTGCCCGATGATCTGCGCTTTCGTGATCGACAGCATCGATATCTGTTGCGCCAGGCGATGGGCCCGGTGCTCCCGCCGCGTGTGGGCGCGCGCCTCGACAAACCGGACTTTAATGATCTGGTGGTGGACGGCGTGCTCGCCGCCGATCCCGCGTCCGTGCTCGGCGAGACGCTGCAGGTCGTGGAACGCGGATGGATCACGCCCGCCGCGTTGCAGACGTTGTGGCTGGACGTGCAGCGGCGAACGCCGGCTGATCCGTCCACCGGGTACTGGGCACCGCTGATTCTCTGGCAGGTTCTGGGCGCCGAGGCCGGAGCGCGTGCACTATCATCGGGAGCATCTGATGTCCCTCCAGTTTGATGAACATCGACAGTACCTCGATGACGCGCCGCGCCTTGCGGCGTATCGCGCGGCGATCACGGCCACGGTGCGACCGGGTGATGTGGTGGTGGATCTCGGATGTGGCACGGGCATCCTCGGCTTGATGGCCTGCCGTGCCGGGGCCTCGCGTGTGTACGCGATCGACAACGGCGGCATGATCGCGATCGCACGAGAGGTGGCGATCGCCAATGGGTATGCCGATCACATCGTGCACGTGGCGGCGCTCTCGACCCGTACGGATCTGCCCGAGCGTGCCGATGTGATCGTGACCGATCAGGCGGGGCGCCTCGGATTTGAAGCCGGTGTGATTGAGTACCTTGCCGACGCCGCGCGGCGTTTTCTGCGACCCGGTGGACGGTTGATCCCCGAGAGTGTCACCACCTGGATTGCGCCGATTGAGGCACCCGATTTTACGGCCGTGGTGAACTTCTGGCGCACCAACCCGGCAGGGTTTGATTTCTCCAGCGCGTACGACGGCGCCGTGAATACGGGGTATCCCGTGACGGTCACTGCGGACCAGCGTCTTGCCGAAGGCCAACCCATTGTCAGTTTTGCATGCGGCACTGCCGGCACTGCGGGGATCGGCACCGCACGGTTCGAGGTGACGCGTGCGGGTACGTTCAGCGGGCTCGTCGGTTGGTTTGTCGCCGACCTCTCGCCGGGCGTGACGATGACCAATGCGCCGGGGGCGCCTGACCGCATTGGTCGGCGTCAGGCGTTTCTGCCCATCGAGTCCCCGCTGAGGGTGGAACCCGGCGACGTGGTGGAGGTGACCCTCCGCGCCCGACCGGTGGAAGTGGTGCTGGCGTGGGATGTGGCGGTCCGTCGTGGCACCACGGTTCGGACGCACGCGCGTCACTCCACGTTGCGCGGCATGTTGATGCCGCGTGAAGTGTTGACCCGCACCGATCCGCAGCGTCGTCCGCGGCTCACCGCGTGGGCCGACGCCCGCGCGACCATCCTGCAGATGTGTGATGGGCAGCACACGTTGGCCGAGATCGAAGCGGCAACCCTGCAGCGACACGCCGCGTTGTTTCCCACGTCGTTCGAGGCCCAGGAATTTGTGGCCGAGGTCGTCACGCGGTATGGGCGCGATGACTGACGCCGTCGCGTACCACTTCGCGGACATCCGCGTGCGGTCGACCGTGGAGATCCCCGAACTGGTGCGCGCGGAGCCCGGGACGGCACCGGGTGACATCACGGTCTCCTGGGTGGATCACTTCGCGCCGACGCCGACCGTCTGGTTCTACCAGTGGGACGATGGGCCGGAGATCTGGGCGCGGTTCGGCGAGACCGACGGTGTGTGGGTGGTCGAGTTTCCGGAGCTGGCGGAGTTTCGGATTGATCGGTCGGCGACGTCCGTGGTGGTGGAGACACGCGCCGCCACGCCTGCCTTCACCGTGCGGCACCTGCTGCTCAATCAGATTTTCCCGCTCATGCTGAGTCGGCAGGGACGTATGGTGCTGCATGCCGGAGCGGTGGCCATCAACGGGGAAGTCACAGCGTTTCTCGGACCGACACGATCCGGCAAGTCCACGCTGGTCGCCGCCTGCGCACGCGCGGGGGCCGAGGTCGTCTCCGATGATTGCGTCGTCGTGTATCGCGAGGGCGCCCGCTGGATGGCGGTCCCGAGTTACCCGGCGTTACGGCTGTGGTCGTCGGCGCTGGAGCACCTCCAGTGGTCGCCGGACGAACGGACGGCCGCGTCGCACTACACCGACAAACATCGCGTGGGTCCTGCCGCGAGTGACTGGCAATTTGCGGAGGGCCCGCGTCCCCTGGTGCGCCTCATCCGTCTGGCGGGCGCGGAGCCGGTGCGTCCGGTCGCGGTGGACCTGTATTCGCAGGTGTTCCGTCTCGATGTCCGCGACCGGGAGGAGGCCCTGAGGTTGTTTCATGCGGTCGCGGACCTGGCCGCGCAGGTCGAGGTGCGCGACCTGGTGGCACCGGCCGAACAACGCGACGCGCCGGCCGTGGCGGCGGCGCTGTGCGGCGGCGACCCCGTTGCGGTGCGGGCGCTCTTCGGGTCATAGTAGGCCCATGGCTGACACGCCCGTCAAACACGATCAGACTGCGAGCCCACCGTCGGGCCGACGCCCATGGTCAGCGCCGCGTCTGCTGGAATATGGCCATATCGGCAAGTTGACGCAGGGGAACAGCGGCACCAAGGCCGAGCCCACCGGCGGCAAACGCGTCACCTGCCTGTAGCGCCGACCGCGTCGGTCACGCGTCCATGATCGCTGTTCAAGTTGATTCGTTCTCGCGCCGGTTTGGCGCGGTGACGGCGCTTGATGATGTCACCTTCAGTGTCCCGGCCGGATCGATCGTCGGCATTCTCGGGCACAACGGTGCCGGCAAGACCACCCTTCTGGAAATCCTCGCCACGTTGCTGCTGCCTCAGGCCGGGCGCGCGCACGTGTTGGGCCACGACGTCGTCGACGCGCCGAGAGCGGTGCGTCGTGTGCTGGCCTACGCGCCGGCGGGCGGGACGTCATTTTTTCCACGACTGACCGGTCGTCAAAACCTTGAGTACTTTGCCGCGTTGTACAACGTCCCCAGACGCGAGTGGCGCACACACGGTGACGCCGCCGCCGCGGTGTTCGACATCGCCGACGCCCTGGATCGCCGTGTCGACATGTACTCGGATGGCATGCGGCAACGACTGGCGCTGGCGCGGGCGTGGATGGCCCACGCGCAGGTGTGGCTGCTGGATGAACCCACGCGGGGACTCGACCCGCACGCACGGGCGTTGACACATGCCGCCATCACGCAGCATGCGCGCAGTCGCGGCGCGACCATCCTCTGGTCCACGCATGATCTCCAGGAGGCCGAAACCGTCTGTGATCGTGTGATCGTGTTGCATCACGGGCGCGTCACGCTGGATCAGTCCACCGAGGTGCTGCGGTCGCAGCCCGGATCGTTGCTGCGCGCCTACGGCGACGCCACCGCGGACGGTGCCGCATGATCGTCCTGGGCAAGATCTGGGCGTGTGTGCTCAAGGACGCGCGCATCGATGTGAGTTACCGCGTGTCGTTTGCGATTGATGTGGTGGACGGATTGCTGATGTTTGCCGTCTACGGGGTGCTGGCCGGTCTGTTCGGCGATCGGTCACTCGACGGCTTCGCACCGCTCGGGTTCCTGCTGGTGGGTGTCGCCACCAATGGGGCGTTGATGACGGCCCTGGTGTGTTTTGCGCAGGCCGTCCGTGGTGTGCAGGCGGCCGGCGCCATCAAGGCCGTGCTGGCGACGCCGACCTCACCGCTGGCCGTCGTGGTGTATTCGTCGGTGTATCCGCTCGTGCGGGCCGTCCTTGATCTCGCGTTGTGGCTGACGGCCGCTGCGGTGCTGGGCGCGCAGTTTGCCGGTCTGACCGCCCATGGCATCACGGCCGCGCTGGTGGTGTTTCTGGTGGCCGCGCTGTCCATGGCAGGGTTTGGGTTTGCCGCGGCGGCGTTTGCCGTTGTGTTTAAACGCGGCGATCCCGTGATGTGGCTGATCGGCGGGGCGTCGATGTTGCTGGGCGGCGTCCTGTATCCGACCAACAGTCTGCCGCCGATGCTGGCGATTCTCGCCCACTGGGTCCCGACCACACACGCGCTCCATGCGATGCGCGACATTCTGCTCGGTGGCGCGGGGCTCGGAGAGGTGTCGCAGTCACTGGGTGTGTTGGTGTGGTTCGGAGTGGTGGGGGTACCCCTGGGGCTGATGACCCTGGCGGCGGCGATTCAGTACGCGAGGCGGGAAGGAACGTTGGGGCATGTCTAAGCGACCGGAAGGCTGGCAGGGGTGGGACGCCTACGCGCCCTTCTACGATTGGGAAAACGCGCGGACACTGGGACGACGCGATGTGCCGTTCTGGCGGACGATCGCCGCCGGCGTTGACGGGGATTTGATTGAACTCGGCTGCGGGACCGGACGGCTGCTCGTGCCGATGGCGCGCGCCCGTGAGGGGATGGGGCAGACCATCGGCGTGGACCGGTCGGCGCCGATGCTCGATCGCGCGCGGCGCCGTGTGCGGCGAGTGCCGGCCTCGATGCGGCCTTCGCTGATTCGTGGGGATGTGCGGACCTGGCCGTTCCGGCCGCGCAGGTTCAAGGCCGTGATCGCGGCGTACGGACTGCTGCAGTCACTGGTGCGTGATCGCGACATGAATGACACGTTGGCGGCCGCCGCCGCCGGCCTGTCGCGTGGAGGGCTGTTTGCCATCGATCTCGTCCCGGACCTCTCCGCCTGGGACGAATACGAACGACGGGTGCCGCTGCGTGGCCACCTCTCGCCGGGCACCACCCTGACGCTGATTGAATCGGTGCGCCAGGACCGCCGCAAGGGCCTGACCATCTTTGACGAGCAATACGTGGTGCGCCAGGGCCGGAAGGTCCAGCGGCATCAATTTCAGCTGACTTTCCGGACGTTGCCCATGGCCGAAGTGCTGGCCCGGCTTGATCAGGCCGGCTTCCGGGTCGACGATGTGCAGGGCGGATATCGGGGGGAAGTCTGGCATCCGGAGGCCGATACCTGGGTGATCCTCGCCCGTAAACGTTGACGTGTTAGCATTTAGGGTCATTTCAGCCACCCGCGAGGGGGCGATTTTCACTGCGGGGAGTACGGCATGTCAGGCCATTCAAAGTGGCACACGATTAAGCACAAGAAGGGCGCCGCGGATGCCAAACGCGGAAAAATTTTCACGCGCATCATCAAGGAATTGACGATTGCCGCCAGGAACGGCGGAGGCGATGTGGACATGAACCCACGCCTGCGCACGATTGTCGCGGAAGCGAAGTCGGTCAATATGCCTGCCGACAACATCAAGCGCGCGATTCGTCGCGGCACGGGTGAAGAAGAAGGGCTGATCTACGACGAGATCATGTACGAGGGCTACGGGCCCGGCGGCGTCGCGGTGCTCGTGGATACGATCACCGACAACCGCAATCGCACGGTCTCGGAAATCCGGCACATCTTCGGCAAATACGGGGGCAACCTCGGCGAGGCCAACAGCGTGGGTTGGATGTTCGAGAAAAAGGGCCTCGTGGTGGTGGATAAAAAAGCCGCCGCTGAAGACGCGTTGATGAACGTCGCGCTGGACGCCGGCGCCGACGACATGACCGACGACGGCGAGGCGTGGGAGGTCACGTGTGGCCCCGATGCGCACCAGGCCGTGGTGGACGCCATCAAGGCGACCGGCGTGGAACCTGTCCGGTCGGAAGTCGCGATGTTGCCGAAAAACTACGTGACGCTGGAAGGCAACGCCATTCGTCAGATGATGAAGCTGATGGAAGCGCTTGACGACAGCGACGACACGCGCAACGTCTGGACCAACGCCGACTTCGACGAAAAGGATATCGAGGCGTCTCTGACGTGAGGATTTTCGGGATTGACCCGGGCTCGACGCGCACCGGTTACGGGTGCGTCGAGACCGATGGCACCCGGCACCGCCTTGTGACGTGTGGGGCGCTCGCGCCGCCGGCCTCGTCGAGTTTTCCCGAACGTCTGCACGTCATCCACGAAGGTCTCACGCGGTTGTTGCGCGAGACCGCGCCCGACTGTGTGGCGGTGGAGAGTGTCTTCTACGCAAAAAATGTCCGTTCGGCGCTGCAGCTGGGACACGCGCGCGGTGTCGTGCTGCTGGCCGCGGCCCAGGCCGGCCTCACGGTGATCGAATACACGCCGGCCGAGATCAAGGTCGCGGTGGTCGGCTACGGCCGCGCGGAAAAAGGACAGGTCCAGCAGATGGTCAAACTGCTGCTGGGACTCGACAGTGTGCCGACGCCGCACGACGCGTCGGATGCGTTGGCCACCGCGTTGTGCCACTCCCACTCCGGCACGTCGGCCCTGCAGACACGCGCCACCAAATCCCTGCCCAAGAGTCTCCGCAGCTGGCGGCACTACCAGCCGCCTGCCGTGGTGCGGCGGCCCACACCGTGATTGCGTCGCTGACCGGCATCCTCCGCGAGAAGGATGCGCGTCGTCCGCAACGTGTGGTGGTGGACGTGAATGGCGTCGGCTACGAAGTGTGGGCGCCGCTCTTCACGATTTACGAGTTGGGTGACGCCGGCGCAAAGGTGTCGCTCCGGATTCACACCCACGTGCGTGAAGACGTCTTCCAGTTGTTCGGGTTTGCGTCCGACCTCGAGCAGAACCTCTTTGAACGGTTGATCAGTGTCAGTGGGGTCGGCCCCAAACTCGCGCTGGCTGTGTTGTCCGGCATTGAGCCGCAGGAACTGGTCCGCGCGATCCGTGGCAACGATCTCGCGAAGCTGACGGGTATCCCCGGCGTGGGCAAAAAGACCGCCGAGCGCCTGGTGGTGGAACTCAAGGATCGCCTGAAGCAGGAAGATGTGGGCGGCGGCCCCACCGCGGTGTTGCCGGCCGCCGACAGCGTGCGCGAGGACGTGTTGTCCGCGTTGGGCAATCTTGGGTATCAACGCGCCACCGCAGAAAAGGCCGCCGATCGGGTGTTCGGGCGCGGCGAACCCGAGGCCGCCTTTGAACAGGTGTTGCGTGACGTGCTGAAGGAACTGGCGCGATGACGAGGGTGTCATGAAGGACGAAAGCCTCGTCAACGCGATGCCGGTCGACGATGACGCGCAGTATGACGCGGGACTGCGTCCACGCACGCTTGACGAATACATCGGGCAGGATCGGGTGCGCGAAAATCTGCACGTCTCGATTGCCGCCACACGGCAGCGCTCCGAAGCGCTTGATCACGTGTTGCTCTACGGGCCTCCCGGGCTGGGCAAGACCACGCTCGCGTATGTGATCGGCAACGAGCTCGGTGTGGCGGTGCGGTCGACCTCCGGCCCCGTGCTCGAGAAGCCGGGAGACCTCGCGGCCATCCTGTCCAACCTGCAGGCGCGCGAAGTGTTGTTCATCGATGAAATTCACCGCATGAGTCCGGTGATCGAGGAAATCCTGTATCCGGCCATGGAGGATTTTGAACTCGACATCCTCATCGGGCAGGGGCCCAGCGCGCGGTCGGTGAAGGTGCCGGTGCAACCGTTTACGCTCATCGGCGCGACCACCCGCGCGGGATTGTTGACCTCGCCGCTGCGCGCCCGTTTTGGCATCACCCATCGGCTCGATTTTTATCAGGATGTGGATCTGACGGAGATCGTGACGCGGTCGGCGCGGATTCTCGGGGTGCAGACCTCGGGCGGCGCCGCCGGGGAAATTGCGCGGCGGTCGAGGGGCACGCCACGCATCGCCAACCGGCTGCTGCGCCGGATCCGCGATTATGCGCAGGTGCGGGCCGACGGCATCATCACGGCGGCCGTGTGTGAGGAAGCGCTGAAGTTGCTGGAAGTCGACGCGCACGGATTCGACGAAGCGGACCGGCGGCTGTTGCGGACGATTATCGACAAATTTGGTGGTGGGCCGGTGGGACTGGGCAGTCTCGCGGCCGCCATCGGCGAAGAACGGGACGCGATCGAGGATATCTACGAACCGTATCTGATTCAGATCGGATTCCTTGATCGCACGCCGCGCGGCCGGGTGGCCACCGCGCGTGCGTATGAATATTTCGGATTGATGGCGCCAGGAAAGGATCGTTTGTGGTGATGCGACCGGTGAAAATTGCGGGGCTCTCGACCTTTGTGCCTCCGCACGTGCTGACGAATGACGATTTGGAAAAACTCGTCGAGACCTCGAACGAGTGGATTCTTCAGCGCACGGGGATTCGTGAACGCCACATTGTGGATCCCGGCATGGCGACGTCGGACCTGGCCGAACCAGCCGCGCTCAAGGCGATTGCCGAAGCGGGACTGACGCCGGCCGACATTGGATTCATCGTGGTGGGCACCACCACGCCGGACACGATCTTTCCAAGTACCGCCTGTGTGCTGCAGGCGAAGATCGGCGCCACCAAGGCGTGGGGATTTGACCTCGGCGCGGCATGTTCCGGCTTCACCTACTCGCTCACCGTCGGCTGGAAAATGGTCGCCTCAGGCGCCGTGGACCACGCGCTGGTCGTGGGCGCCGACGTCATGTCGAGCATCATCGACTACACCGATCGGTCCACGTGTGTCTTGTTTGGTGACGGTGCCGGTGCCGTGGTGTTGTCGGCGGCCGGGCCGGACGAACCGTGCCTGATCGACTTCCTCCACGAAATTGACGGCAACGGCGGCCCCTCACTCTGCATGCCGGCTGGCGGCAGCCGTCGCCCGGCGTCCCATGAGACCGTCGATCAGCGGCAGCACTACGTGAAGCAGGACGGCGCCGCCGTGTTCAAGTTCGCGGTGAAGAAGAGCGGCGAAATCGCGCAGCGTCTGCTTGAGCGTCACAAGCTGACGGGGGCGGATCTCGACCTGTTTGTATCGCACCAGGCCAACCGGCGCATTATCGAAGCGACCGCGGAACGTATTGGGCTTGACCCCGGCAAGGTTGTCATCAACCTCGAGCGGTTTGGCAACACCACGGCGGGGACGATCCCCTTGGCTTTGGCGGATGCCCGCGCCGATGGCCGACTCAAAAAAGGCGACCTGGTCTTGCTCACGTCCGTCGGCGCCGGCTTCACCGTGGGGTCTGTGCTGCTTCGCTGGTCGCTGTAACCGTAGGGCGTTTTCGACCTCGGTGTATTTGTAGGGCGTGACCTTTAGGTCCGCCGCTGCGGCGCGGCTGAAGCCGACGCCCTACGGAGAACACTGACCGGCGGCCACACACATCTCGAAAACGCTCTAGTCAAAAACGATGTCGATTAGCGGATCGCCGGCGATGCGGAGGAAGAGACCGCGGGCGCCGGCGTCGTGCCAGTCGGCGTCGGTCATCGGCGTGCCGTCCAGTCGCAGCCATTGCACGTCCGTGCCATCCGCGCTGAAGAACGTCTCGCGGTGCAGCGCGGGTGTGCCACGACGCCATGCGGAGAGGCGCTGCACAAATGCCAGCAAATCCAGGTCGGCGCCGTGTTCGGGCAGCCACGGCGTCCAGCTCAACACCGAATCGTGACAATACGCGTTGTTGTTGCCGCGTTGACTGCGACCCAGCTCATCGCCGCCACTGAGCATGGGCACTCCGAGCGAGGCAAAAAGTGTCGTGAGCAGGTGGCGCTGGGTCTGCGCCCGGCGCGCCTGGACCGCAGGGTCGTGGGAAGGCCCTTCGACGCCGTGGTTGTGGCTGAGGTTGTGCGACTCACCGTCGCGATTGTCCTCGCCATTGTCCTCGTTGTGTTTGGTGTCGTACGCAACCAGATCGGCGAGGGTGAACCCATCGTGTGACGTCACGAAGTTGATGCTCGCCGTGGGACCGCGGCCGGGGGTGTCGTAGAGATCGCTGCTGCCCGCCACCCGGGTGGCCAGGCCCGGCCGCGCGCCAGGCTCGCCGCGCCAATAACGCCGCACATCGTCTCGATATCTGCCGTTCCACTCGGACCAGCCCGCAGGGAACCCGCCCACTTGATAACCCTCGGCGGTGGCATCCCACGGTTCGGCGATCAGTGTCGTTGACGAGAGGATCGGATCCTGCGCGATCTCCTGCAACAACGCGGCGCCGGGATCAAACGGCCCGTGATCCCGCGCGAGCGCCGAGGCGAGATCAAAACGAAAGCCGTCCACGTGCATCTCCTCCACCCAGTAGCGGAGGCTGTCGAGGATCAGCTGGCGCACGAGTGGGTGCCGTGTATCGAGTGTGTTCCCGCAGCCGGTGAAGTCTTCGTAGCGCGTCGCATCGTGCGGATGCAGACGGTAGTAGCCCGCTTCATCAAGGCCACGCATCGACCAGGTCGACGAGGCTGCGTCACCTTCGGCGGTGTGGTTGTACACCACATCAAGCAGCACCGCGATGCCGGCCGCGTGCAGCGCGCGCACCATCGTCTTGAACTCGTTGACGACGCCCTGCGGCGTGCGGGCAGCCGCCAGTCGGGGTTCCGGCGCAAAAAACCCGAGGGTGTTGTACCCCCAGTAGTTGGTGAGGCCGCGCTGGTGCAACGCCCATTCGTCCACGCGCGCATGGACCGGCAGCAGTTCAATGGCCGTCACACCCAGCGACTGCAGGTGTGTGATTGCCGGCACCGACGCCAGGCCGGCGTAGGTGCCGCGAATCTCCGGAGGGATGTCCGGGTGCAGGGCGGTAAACCCCTTCACATGAGCTTCGTAGATGAGCGTCTGCGTCAACGGCGTGCGCGGTCCGGCGTCGGCGCCCCAGTCGAATCGGTCATCGATCACGACGGCCCTGGGTGTGCGGCCGTGTGCCCAGGAAAACGTTTCGGCAAACGCCCGCCCGTACGGATCAAACAGCGCGGCATGGTCGACTGTCGCGAAGCCGTAGATCGTGCCGGGCCCCAGGTGCGGCACATGGACCTGCCACACGTGTGTGTCGCCGACCATCGGAATACGCACAGACGCCTCTGTCGCCTCTGCTGACTCGTACACACACAGATCCACCTGCGCCGCTGTGGACCACACCGTAAACCGTGTGCCCGCGCCATTCCAGGCGGCACCAAACCTCATTGCTTCCACGCGCGCATTCTATCCGTCCATCCTCCATCCTCCATCCTCCATGTGTCACCATGTCCCGGTGCAGTTGGCCGACTTCGATTTTGAGTTACCCGATCACCTCATCGCGCAGGAGCCGCGTCCGCGTGGCGGGTCGCGGCTGTTGGTGGTGGATCGTGTGACCGGCACATGGACCGAGTCCCGTGTGGCTGACCTGGCGCAGTGGCTTGCGCCCGGGGACGTGGTCGTCGCCAACGATTCCAAAGTGTTCCCCGCGCGTCTGCTGGGGCACCGCGCGGGTGGTGGCCGGGCCGAGTGTTTCCTGCTGCACCGCGCCGATCCACACGACGACACGTTGTGGTGGGCGCTCGTTAATCCCGGTCAGCGACTGCCCGTGGGCGCGCCGATCAATTTCACCGATGTGTCCCGCGCCCCGGGGATGACCCTCGCCGGAGAAATTGTTGATCGTGATGCGGAAGGGCGGCGGCTCGTGCGCCTGACCGCGAGCGGCACCGATGTCGCGCACGCAATCGACGCGCTTGGCCATATGCCCCTGCCTCCCTATATCCGTCGTCCTGACTCCGCGTCCGACCGCGAGCGGTATCAGACGATGTTCGCGCGCGAGGAAGGGTCGATTGCGGCGCCGACCGCCGGCCTGCACTTTGATGCGCCGTTGATCGCGTCACTGGCCGCCGCAGGCATCGTGCAGACGACGGTCACCCTGCACGTCGGCTACGGCACGTTTAAACCCGTCAAGGTGGACGATGTGCGCGAGCATCGTGTGGATGCCGAACAGTACGAGGTGTCGAAGGCGGCCGCAGATGTGATGACGGCCGCGCGTGCCGGCGGCGGGCGGGTGGTCGCCGTGGGCACCACCACCACACGGACCCTCGAGTCGGCGGCGCGTGCCACCGGTGTGGTGAGTGCCGGCGCCGGTCAGACGGACCTGTGCATTCTGCCTGGCCACGCGTTTCGCGCGGTGGACATCCTCCTCACGAACTTTCACCTTCCCAAGTCGTCGCTCCTGTTGCTGGTGGCGGCGTTTGGCGGCCGCGAGCTGGTGCTCGCGGCCTATCGTGACGCCGTCGCCAGAGGGTTTGCCTTCTACAGTTACGGCGATGCCATGTTGATAAGATGAGCGTCACGTATGGGGCGACCCAGTGATGCCCGTGTTGAAGCGGGATTTGATTTTGTGTGCGCGGTGCGCCACATCGAACGACACTGGGAGGAATATCGTGATCCGGACTTCTGGACACGCCTGAATCCCCACCTCACCGTCAGCCCCAATCCGTTTTCTGCCGACCGATCGGACGTTGCGGCGCTCACACCCGATATCGTGAGCCGCGCGCTCACACAACTCGATACGTCCGGGTTCATGGCGACCCCGCCTCTGGTGCCGGAAGCGCGCATGGCGCCGATTCGGCTCGCGATGGACACGCTGGCCGCGCACGGCATTCCAACCGGGTTTGCGGCCGTCTACGACGAGTACTACCAGTGTTTCCAGGGCCTCGACGCGTTGTTTGATCCCGTGTTGGGCGAGCGGTACCGGTGGGTGGCTCATGGCTTCTGGGCGTTTCGTGTGCCCCCGCGTGACCAGGCGATCAGTGCGCTGACGGGAGCGGCGGCGCAACACCGTGACTCGATGGGACCTGATCCGCGTGTCATCGCCGGGCAGCGACCGGGCATCATGACGGTCTGGCTGGCCCTGACCAATGTGACCGCGGCCGACTCGTGCATCTACGTGGTGCCCAAATACGCCGACAAGGCGTTTGCCACGACGACGCGTGAGGTGACGTGGGAGCAGTTCGACATGCAGGACATCCGGGCGCTGCCCGTGCAGGCCGGGGCGGTGGTGGCCTGGTCCACCCATCTGGTGCACTGGGGGAGTCGGAGCACGCCGGAGGCGACGGCGCCCCGCATGGCGATCACGATGTACCTGCAGCGCGCGGATGTGCCGCCGTTTGACTCGTCGATTTTTGACGTCGGCGACATCGTCCCGCTGGACAGCCGCTTGAAGTGGGTCATTCAGGCCCTCGGGGCCCACGACCTCCTTCGCCGACTCTTTCCCGTTTGAGGTATGATCACAAGTCTTTGCCGGTGTAGCTCAGCTGGTTAGAGCATGCGGCTCATATCCGCAGGGTCCGGGGTTCAAGTCCCTGCACCGGCACCATTTTTTGGGTTCAAGGTCCAGGGTCCAAGGTCCATGGTTCCTTGAACCCAAACCTGCTTCGTGGCCTTTCCCTTATTACCTCCTGTTCCTGGCGACGCTTTAGTCGGCCAACGCGTCGCCGCTGCGGTCTCCGGCGGCGCGGACTCCGTGGCCCTGGCCCTGTGGCTGCAGGACTTCGCGACGCGGCCCGCCCCTGCTTTCACATTTGTCGGTCTGATCCACGTCAACCACGCGTTGCGCGGGGCCGAGTCGGACGCCGACGAAACGTTTTGCCGCGACCTCGCCCGGCGGCTCAGCCTTCCAATCGACGTGGTGGCCGCGCCCATCGCGATCACCGGGCGGTCGCCGGAATCTGCGGCGCGCGACGCACGGTATGTGGCCTTTGACGCGGCGGCCGCGCGGTTGGGTGCCTCGGTGGTGTGCACCGCGCACACGGCTGACGATCAGGCCGAAACGGTGTTGTTGCGGCTGCTGCGTGGTGCCGGCCTCCGGGGCCTGTCGGGTATTCGGTCCGCCAATCGACAGGTGGTGCGTCCATTACTCGATTGCCGCCGTAACCATCTCAGGGCCGCGTTGGTCCAACTGGGAGAACCCTGGCGTGAGGATGCCTCCAACACGGACGTCTCGATTCCGCGCAACCTGATCCGGCACGAGTTGTTGCCGGCGGTTGAACGGGTTGCGACACAAATCGCCTCCGGTGGCATCGAAGCAGTGGCCCGTTTTGCGGCGTATGCCGCTGAAGACGAGCAATTTCTCGAGGACGCGGCCATCACTTTGGCCGGCCGGCTCGTCTCACCGGTGCGAGTGGATGTGTCGGGACGGAGCGTGACGCTGGTGCGCGACCAACTGGCGCTGGCGCCCGCGCCCCTGGCCCGCCGGGTGGTGCGGATGGCGGCCGCGACCGTCGCGCCAGACCGGCCCTGGTCGGCGGT